>JAAXGI010000022.1:0-17629 GCA_012267505.1 Gemmatimonadota bacterium | reverse complement strand
CCGTGCTCGATGTTGTCGATCCCGAGCTCGACGGCCTCGCTGAAGGTGATCGAGCAGATGTGGCCGGTCACCCGCACCCCGCGCCGGCGCGCCTCGTCGATGACGGCCGCCATCTCGGCCCGCCGGATGTTGGTGTAGGCCTTGAGCCAGGTGGCGCCCTCCTCGCTCCAGTAGGCCACGAAGCGGCGGGCCTGTTCGGGTGAGTCGAGGAGTGTCATCCCCGTGTTGCCGGTTCCTCCGGTGATGTAGGGGGCCGTGATGTGAATGCGGGGCCCCGCCATCCGCCCCGCCTCGATCTCGGCCTTCATGTTGATCTCGGCATAGGGTGCGCGGCTCCCCGTGGTCCGGATCGTCGTGACCCCGGAGCCCAGGTAGAGCCGCGGGCCGGTGAAGGAGAGCTGGGCGGCGCGTCCACCCGCGGCCGTGTAGAACATGTGATCGTGCAGTCCGACGAGGCCGGGGATGAGCGTGTGCCCCGAGTAGGTCAGGAGGTCCGCGCCCGGGGGAACCTCCACGTCGGCGCCCACCTGGGTGATGCGGCCGTCCTCGACCGCCACCGAGACCCCTCGGAGGGGCGGCGCCCCCGTCCCGTCGACGAGCGTGACGTCCCGGAGGACGAAGGCCGGGACCGAGACCCGCGCGTAGCGGTCCCGGACCTCGGGCGAGAGCTCCGTCCCCAGCTGGGCCTCCGCGAGGGCCGGGAGAAGCAGGGCGATGCCTGCCAGGAGGAAGATCGTCCGGGTCATCGTCCAGCTCCTTTGTGGCGCCCCTTGGGCGCGCTCAGTTGACCTCGAAGGCCATCGTCATTCCGGCCTCCAGGTGTTCCGCGATATGGCAGTGGAGCATCCAGAGGCCCGGATTCGACAGCTCGAGGAGGATGTCCGCCGTGGCGCCCGCGGGCAACATCATCGTGTCCTTCCAGACGAGGTTGCGGTTGGGCACGCCGTTCATCTCGAGGACCAGGAACCGCTGCCCGTGGATGTGTATCGGGTGCTGCATCGCGTGGAGCGCCGTCCGCGAGTTGCGCAGCCGCACCCTGACGACGTCGCCCGTGCGGAAGGTCCACGCGATATCCGTGTTCTCGTTTCCCGTCCGGGGATCGCGGAGGATCCAGCTCACCGCGCCCGGCGTCGCCGCCCAGTTCATCATGGGCATTGCGGCCGACCACTCAACCGGGCTGAAATAGACGGAATCCAGGCTCATGAGGCGCTTCGCCACCTCCGGGAGCCCCTCGGCCGACATCGTGAGCTCCAATTCGTGGTCGACCGGTCTCCCGAACTCGGCCCGGTAGGAGTCGATCTCCGCCACCGTCTCGACGTCCTCGCGCAGGACGCCGAAGGCGCCCGAGAGGTCCTCGCCGACCTCCTCGGCCGAGACCCGGACCACACCCAGCGTGTCGCTCTCGGCGTAGTAGGTGCCGTAGAGGTGGTCGAGCCCTTGGACCTCGTTGAGCAGGAGATAGCGTCCCGGCTCGGGGAAGCGCACATGCACCACGTAGCGCTCGGCCGGCGCTATGACAACGCTCTCGACCCACGCCTCCCGCTCGAAGTTGCCCACGTCGGACCCGACCACCTTCATCGGGGCGCCGCCGAACGAGAGGTTGAACGTCCGCGTGTTGGAGACATTCGTGAGCAGGAAGCGGATCACCTCGCCGCGCTTCGCGTCCGTCGCCCAACCCGGCTCGCCATTTACGAGGAAGACGTTCCCGAAGCGCCCCATGAGCGCGTGCGTCGCCTCCTCGAGGCCGAAGGGGAGGAGTCCCTCCTCGCCGACGAGGAGGTCATCGAGGGTGACCACCTCCTCGCGGTGGGCGGGCCCATAGTAGTCTTCCCTGGGGGAGACCACCTGCATGTTCCCGTAGAGCCCGAGGTCCTGGGTCACGTCCTCGCGGAGGTGGGGGTGGTACCAGTAGAGGCCGGCGTCGCGGAAGAAGACCCGGTACTCGAAACTTCCTCCCGGGGGCACCGGCTCCTGGGTGAGCGAGGTTCCGTCGAAACGGTTCTCGAGCCGGAGCCCGTGCCAGTGGACCGTGGTGGGGAAGTCGGTCGCGTTCGTGAAGACGACGGTGAGCGTGGTCCCCTGCGCGACCCGGAGGAGGGGTCCGGGATGCTGCCCGTTGAATGCGAACATGACGAATGTCCGCCCGGCCACCTCGCGGCGGACGAGACCGGCCTCGAGTCGGAGCGTGTCCCCGTCGGCCAGCTCCATCAATTCACGCGGCCGGGCCTCCGGGAGGTCCGCGGGATCAGCCGCGCCGGGGAGGTACGGGCGGACGCCGGGACGGAACTCCATCATCGCGGGGAGCATCGAGAGCTCGGGCGGCACGGGGGGCGCGAACCACCGGTTCGAGCCTGAATCGCCCGCTTCGGACGCCGGCGGGATGTCGCCGCGCGCGGCCCCGAGGAGGAACTCCAGCAGGTCGGCGGGCTGCATCCGCGTGGAGGGGGACTGGGCGCGAAGCACGAGCCGGCCCTCCCGGTCGGCGACGTCGGCAGAGCGCTCGGCCGACACGAGCACGACGAACTTGTTCAGGTCGATGGGATCCAGGTCGGTGGTCCCGTTTGCGACTTGGCCCAGCTTGGCGAACGGAAACATCGTCGGATCCGCCGCCCACGCCACGTAGGTGGTGAAGTCCCCGAGGCTCGCGGGGTCGGGGAGGCCCGAGAGGGTCATGCGGGGCCGGAAGCGGATACGCCCGTCGCGGGTCACGGCGGGGCGGAAGGGCGATGGTGCGAAGGCGAGCTCCACGACGCCCGCGATGCCGGTGATGCCGGGCGAGGCCACGAGGTCGATGCAGTAGAGGTCGCGGCTGGCGGCACGGTCTCCCCGGAAGGCGTCGCCGCATGCAGCCTCCTGCGCCGCCGCCGGGAGCGACACCGCCGACACCGCCGCGAGAACGGTCGTCGCTAGCCTTGTCCGCATCCTCTCACCCGCCCGCCGCCTCCCCGCGCCGCTTCCGGTGCTCCACCCGTAACAGTTGGGCGCGGCCACACGCGGATCGGGGGGAGCAGGGACCTCCGGCTGTACGCTGCCGGAGTCGCGCTCCCGGTCCGGGGGCTTGCGCGCACGCACGGTCCGCCGTCTCGTCTGCCTCAACTTAGGCTGGAGCCCGGGGGAGTGCAGCCATCCCGCGAATCGGGGGGGGCGGCGGGATGCGGGCGGGCCGCGGATACGGGGGAGGCGGAGGCGTGAACCATCTTGCAACGGCCATCGGCCTTGTCCTTGGGATCGTGGCGGGCCTCCTCGCCGCGGTGACCGGCATCCCGCTCCTGGATGGCCTCATCGCGGTCGCCGCGCCGTTCGGCACGCTCTTCATCAATGCGATCCGGATGGTCGCGATCCCGCTCGTGATCACGACGATCTTCGTCGGCGTAGCCGGTCTGGGGAGTCCGGGTACGGTGGGACGACTCGGCGGTTCGGCGGTCGCGTTCTTCTGGGGCACCACGATCGCGGCCATCGTCATCGGAATCGTCTTGATGCAGCTCGTCCTCGGGTTCTGGCCGGTGACGGTCCAGGTCGGCGCCGCCGGCGAGGCGCTGCCCGAGATCCCCGGTCTTCTCGACTTTTTCCTGGGTCTGATCCCGGCCAACCCCTTCGCGGCCGCCTCCGACGACGCGCTTCTTCCGCTCATCGTCTTCACGGTCCTCGTCGCCGTGGCGGCCGGCGCGCTCTCCGGCGATCGCCGCGGCCGGCTGATCCGTCTGGCCGAGGACGTGAGCGCCATGTTCGTCAAGCTGATCGAGTGGATCCTCTGGGCGGCCCCGGTCGGCGTCTTCGGGCTCACGGCGCCCGTCATCGCGGAGCTGGGGTTCGGCCTGCTCGCGAGCCTCCTGGTCTTCGTGGCCACGGTCGTCGCCGGCCTCTTCGTCTTCATGGCGCTCTTCTATCTTCCGCTGGTGCGCTTCGTGGGCGGGAAGGGGGTCGTCGAGTTCGCTTCGGGCGTGGTGGGGACGTACACGATCGGCTTCTCCACGACGAGCTCCGTGGCTTCGCTTCCCGTCATGTTCGAGGACGCCGACAACCTCGGCGTGTCGCCGACCGTCTCATCCCTCGTGCTCTCGCTCGGCGCGGCGATCAACCGGGCCGGGAGTGCCCTCTTTCAGGCGGCCGCGGTCGTCCTGCTGGCGGCGCTCTCGGGCATCCCGCTCTCCGCCGCGACTCTGGCGGGCGCCGGAATGGTCGGTTTCCTGGTGGCGATGTCCGTGGCCCCGGTCCCGTCGGCGAGCATCGTGACGCTCGCTCCCATCCTCGAGGCGGCGGGCGTGCCGGTCACCGGCCTCGGGATCCTGCTGGGGATCGACCGGATCCCCGACATGTTCAGGAGCGCGACGAACATCACGGGTCACGTGGCATGCGCCGTGGTCGTGGAGGGGGTGGCGGGTGCTTCTCCAGCCGACGGGGCCGACCGGATCCCGGAGGGTGCCGCATAGGAAGTTCCGGGAGACGTTGGCCTCATCTCCCTCCGACTCCGAATCCCTCACGCCACGCTGCCATGCCCTGAGGCGTTCAGGACTTCTGCCGCGAGGGCTGGGCGGCACTACACACCCAGGGGTCGGGGTGTCCAACTTCCCAGAGTCACTTCGGGAGGGCTCCACGGCTTTCGTGTGCCCGGGAGACGCATTCGCTCGGGCAGGGGCGTCCTCCGGTCGGGTGACTAGACCCGCTCCCACTCTGCGACACCGCCGGGCCTGACCCTGAACAATGGATGCGCAAGCGGCTTCGCCGTTTCGAGTTGCAGCGCATACCACTTCGGTGCGCGTGCCTCAAGCTTCTTCATGAAGTGATTCCACTCGAATTCGATCTGACCCTGCGCCACGTCGATCCGACCGGACGTGGCGTCCTGTGCAATCCTGGCGGCGTCGAATCGGTATCCCCGCCTCACCGATTCTATGTGCACGGCCCGGAGATACTCCGCGATCAGGGAGACCGGCGTGGGCTGCGCCCGGAACCGAGCCAGTTGGGGATGGTGCCGATAACCCCTCGTCTCTCCAGTCAGCACCGCCTGGGCGAGAAGGCCCTCGCGCCAGAGCGCGACCAGCCCTCGAGGATCAAGGTGTTCGGGATGCAGACTCCAGAGGCGCACACCGGTATTGTCGCTGCCGCCGGCTATGGGTCAAGGTGCGCCATGCTTCGGGCACGCCCGCAGGTATAGCTGGAGATGAACACAGGTCCGATGTCACGCGATTTTCCGGGACTTCCCTAGGGGGCGCCGGACGCAGCAGTCGAAGGGCCGCACTGGCCCCCGAGCCGGGGATCGATTACAAGACAGCCCTTCGCATGGCCGCGAGTGAAGCACGGGAGTACCTGCTCGGGGCCGGGCCATTCCACATGGTCCCGACCCGGAGTTCTACTGTCCCCGGACGGGCCGCAGCACTATGATCAGGGAGCCTCGGGCAGTGGGTGAGGATCGTCCACTTGGCCACCCGGACCATGTCTCGACCGACAAAGACCACGAATGGCTCCGAGCCGAGCCAGAGGCGCGTATGTCCGGGGAAGTCGCCGTCGAGAGCAGCTGAGGCGGCGGAAGCCCGGCTTCGGGCCTGGAGGGCACATCGCCTCCTAGTTGTGGCTTCGCTCCTCTGCGGGTCCACCGGCGTGGGCGCCCAGGAGCCGCCCCAGCGGGTTCCGGTCGATTGGCCGCAGTTCCGGCCCACCACCGTCCTGGCCTTCGGCGAGCCCGTGATTCCCATCTTCGAGGGATGGATCCCCAACCCGGACGGGACGATCACACTTAGCTTCGGTTACTTCAATCTGAACACCGAGGAAACCCTTCACATACCGCTCGGCCCGGACAACTACATCCAGCCCAGTGAGTTCGACGGCCTCCAGCCGACGTTTTTCGAGGTGGCGCCTCTCGAGTCGGGCCGGCAGCTCCGCCACGAGAGCACCTTCGCCATTACGGTGCCCGGTGATTTTCGCGATACGCTCGTCTGGACCCTGCGCCTTCGTGGAGAGGAGTATTCCGCTCCGGCGCGGGCGGACCACGACGAGTTCGACATGGAGGATTTCGAGAGCCTGACCTTTGCTCCCGAAGCGCCGGTGCTGAGCTTCGGGGAGGACGGACCGTCGGGACGGGGCCGCCGGGGTCCGACGACGGGGCCTCTCTCGGCGAGAGTGGGAGAGCCCTTCCCCCTGAGCATCGCAGTGGATCTGCTCTCCCGGCCGAGCACGACCCTGACCTGGTACCACCATCAGGGGCCGGCCGAGGTGACCTTTTCCCGGAAGGCGATCGAGGTGGAGTCGAGCGGGGAGGTCACTACGATGGTTACCTTCAGCGAACCTGGGGACTACGTCTTCCGCGCCACCGCGCTCGAACACCTGGGTGCGCTGATGCAGCACTGTTGCTGGACGAACGCATACGCCCGGGTGAGGGTGACGCGATAGATGGTCGACGGTTCGAGGAGATGCGGACACCGGTGTGGAGGCGGGAGGATTACAGGCACCCCTGACAGGGGGAGGGAACGAATGAACGTCGAGACCGAGAGGGGTCGGACGATAGGGCACGGACGCGTATGGAGAGGGCTTCTGGCCCTGGCCGCGCTGGGGCTTCTCGTGAATCCCGCCGCGGGGGCGGCCCAGGATGCGGGCCCGACCTTCACCGAGGATGTCGCACCCATCCTGCAGCAGTCGTGTCAGCAGTGCCATCAGGAGGGGGGGATGGCCCCCATGGCCCTGACGACCTATGAGGAGGTCCGGCCCTGGACGTCGGTGATCAAGACCAAGGTGGAAACGCGCATGATGCCGCCGTGGCACGTCGACAAGCGGGTGGGGATCCAGGCGTTCAAGAACGACATCTCCCTGGAGGAGGAGGAGATTCGCACGATCGTCGAGTGGGTGGATGGCGGAGCGCCCCAGGGCGATCCTGCCAGGATGCCACCTCCCGTGGAGTGGCCGGACTGGACCGCCTGGGAGCTCGAGGAGATCCTGGGCCGGCCCCCGGACCTGATCATCAGATCCGATCCCTACACGATCAACCCGAACGGGCTGGACCAGTGGTGGGAGCCGGAAGGCCCGATCGAGGGCCTCACCGGGACGCGGTGGGCGATGGCCGCCGAAACCAAACCCACCGAGGCGGGCCGGCCCGCGACCCACCACGCCAATTCCTTCAAGATCCCGCTCGGAGCCGAGAACTCTTCTGGGGCCATCTCGCGGTTCGTCGTGGGCAAGCGCTGGGAGATCTTCCCGGAGGACACGGGGATGCGGTTCGATCCCGGAGACCGGGTTCGCTGGAACATCCACTACTTTCCGATCGGGGAGCCCGTGGTGGACGACGTGCTGCAGGTGGGCGTCTGGTTCTATCCGGAGGGTCACGAGCCTGAGCAGCAGACGGTGGGCGAGAGCGGCTTCAGCTCGCTTCGGGCCGGGCAGACGATCCTGATTCCGCCCAACGGCACGCAGGTCACCCAGGGCGTTCATGTCCTGGAGAAGCCGGCGCGGATCTACAGCCTCCGGGCGCATCAGCACCTGCTCGGGAAGAGCATGACGTTCGAGGCCATCTATCCGGACGGCCGGGTGGAGGTGCTGAACCGGCTGGGCTGGGACTTCCGTTGGCACATCACCTACCTCTACGAGGACCATGCCATGCCGCTCCTTCCGCGGGGCACGGTGCTTGTGATCACCTCCGAGTACGACAACACGGCCAACAACCTCAACAACCCCAACCCCGACCGCTGGGTGGTGTACGGGCGCCGCACGGTGGACGAGATGTCCCACGCCCAGGTGGGGATCACCTATTTCAATACCGACGAGGCGTTCGAGCGGGCGGTGGCGGAGCGGGAGGAGACCCTTCGCCGCCTGGCCGTGGACCAGGAAGACGGGGACGAATAGGAGCGAGGACGCGAACGGCCCCTGTGTGGGGGCACGGGCAGGGCGCGATCCGCTTCTGAGATTGGGCCGCATCAAACCGACGAGGGGGCCCCTGGCGCTGCCAGGGGCCTTTTCCGTGGGCGCCGGGGTGTTCCCCCCCGGGCCTCGGGTGCGATTCGGTCGACCCTCGGGCCCATCGGATCGATTCCAGACGGCGGACCGAGGACCCGGCGGGGCGGGGGAGATGCAGGCCACGTCGGTGTCAGGCCGCCGGTCTCCGTCCGAGCCGCAGCATCCGATTCCCGCCCCGCTGAAACTCGTACGCCACCCGCTCGACTCTCACCTCGAGGCCCCGCGACCTGAATTCGTCGACGACGCCCTCGACGTGCGGAGACGGCGCTCCCCCGATCTGGAGCAGCGGGAAGACCCTCACCTCCGCGGCCACCCGCAGCATCTCCTCCAGGGAGCGGATGTGGAAGCCCAGATCGAACTCCCCGCTGTAGAGGAAGAGGAGGTGGGAGGACAGCGCGAGGTCGAAGGCATCGTCGTCGAAGGGCAGGTCCGGCAACGACGCCTCCAGATAGCGACCCTCGGCCTTCCCCTTCGGATAGTCCACGAGGAACCGGCGCATCGCGGCCATTCGTCGCCGGCCCAGCTCCGCGACCGACCGCATATCCGTCCAGACGAACTCCTCCGGGTGGCGGCGCACCTGGTCCATGACCTCATCGAACGTCTCCCCGATTCGTCGTTCGATGCCAGCCGCGGACACGGCGTAGAGCGGATCGATGGAGACGACGGCCCGTCCCTGCGCGGACATCTCGGCGTTGAAGCTCGCGGGACCGTCGCCGCACCCCAGGAGTCGGCCCCCGAGATCCGGCTCGTCGAGGCCGAACATCGCCTGATACTCCGCCGCGCTCCGGCCCCACGGCACCACCCTATCGATGGAGAAGGACATCAGACGAAGTCGTGCCTGACCGGGACTGGAGTGCGGGAGCCCGAGGCAACGGCCATCGGGCAGTGTCGCCCTGGTGCACTTCGCTGCGGGGCCGGATCAGGTCATCACGGGCACGATCGACAAGACCAGCAGGAGAGCCATGCCGACATTGAAGACGCGCAACATACGGGGCGATTCCTGGAGGAAGCGGCTGAGCCAGAAGCCGAACCCGGTCCAGGTAACCGTGGAGCCGATGGTCACCAACAGGCTGATCGCGAGGATGACGGCGATCTCGGCGGCCGCGCGGCCGCCCACAGTCGTGTAGGTGGCCACGGCGGTGACCGCGAAGATCCATGCCTTGGGGTTGACCCACTGAAAGAGGACCGCCTCCACGAACGTCATGGGACGCCCCCGTGCCACGCCGGTTGTCCGATGGCCCGCCGTGGCGATGCGCCAGGCCAGATACACCAGAAAGGCGCCGCCGACGAACTTGAGGGTCGTGTGAACCTCGGGATGTCGCTGGAACACGGTGCCAAGGCCAAGGCCGACGGCGAGCACGAGCAGGGGGAACCCGCTCACGATTCCGAGGACATGGGGGATCGTGCGGCGTATGCCGAAGTTCGCGCCGGACGCCGCCAACAGGAGATTGTTCGGCCCCGGCGTGAATCCTGCGGCGAAGGCGAATGGCAGGAAGGCTGCGGCAAGAGTCAGCATGCGTGTTTTTCCGACGTCTCCCTGTCGTCCGGCGTTTCGGCTCAGCGTACGGTGGTGAGGGTGCCGCGTTCCGTGGCCCCTCCTGGAGCTGGACCCGCGCGACCGGTCCGTCCAGCCACCGCTACTCCGTCGTGACCCGGCTTCCCAGCTTCTCGTTCAACATGAGGAGTGCAGCACGGTTGTCACCGGCCATTTCCAGCTGCTCGACCACGCTTCCGACGGACGCCTCCTCCTCCACCTGCTCGTCAATGAACCACTGCAGCTCCAGCTGGGTCGGATAGTCCTTCTCGCTGGACGCCAGCTCGTAGAGCGAGTTGATCAGCTCCGTAACCTCTTTCTCGTGCTTGAGTGCCTGCCTGAAGATCTCGATCGGTGAGCCGAACTCCGTCTGCGGTCCGGCCACCGTGGCCAGGGTCACCTCGACCCCACGTCGAACCATGTAGTCGAAGAGCCGCATGCCATGCTCGAGCTCCTCCCTCGCCTGCATCCTCATCCACTTCCCGAATCCCCCAAGGTTCTCCACCTCGAAGTGTCCGGACATGGCAAGGTAGAGGTAAGCCGCCTGAAACTCGTGGTTGATCTGTTTGTTGATGGCACCGCGGACCGCATCATTCATCAGCACTCCCCTCTGATTGGTACCTTGGGTCTTGATTGGAAAAGGGCCGACCCTTAGGGGGCGGCCCTTTCTGTCAGCGGACGGAGCCGGTCGCACGGCAGAAGCGGCTCGCAAGCTTGTTGTCGATGCTGCTACTTCGTCGACGTGCTCGTTCCCATCCCTCGGTTCGGCAGCCGAGGGTGCCCATGACCAGAATAGCAGATGCGTACCGCGGGGTCGAATGGGGCGACCGCCGCACCATCCCAGCCCGCGCGAACGACTGGCCTCAGAGCATCCGGAGGGGTGGCGGCCACCTCATTCAGCGCATCGATGGCGGCGTCGATCTCAGGTTGCGCGTCCAGTCCAGGTTGTTCCGGAAGGGAGAGGGGATCGCCTCAACCGCTTACGGACCGGCCTGCATCTCCGACTGGATTCGCGTATCGAGGGCGGCATTCCTCTCGGCGACCAAGCTCGTGAGCCCGACCCCGCGGGTGCCCTTGTGGTGTCCGCCCAGATGGGCGTTCTAGACGCACCGGACGCTGTTCGCGAAGTCGATCAGCGAGTTCCACGAGAACCACGACTGGACGATCGCAGGGTTCTGCTCCGCGTCCGGATCGGCAATCTTGCCGTTTCCGCCCTCGTCCAAGATCACGATCATCCCCACGATCATCTTCAGGATCGCGTCGGTCTGGCTGAGATAGCGGGTCCGGACCCTCCCCGCGTCACGGAACTCGTCGGCGACGGCGCGCCGGCCTCCCCTCGTGGTGCTCAGTCCGGGCCTCATGCAGGAGCACCGCGACCGGCCCGTCTCTGCCATTCGCGAAATCGCCGTCTCGGAACTCGCGATGCCGCATCGGCACCACGGATTTCTCGGCGTGCTCGGTCGAGGATTCTGCATTCCTGCGTGCGCAGGCGGGCAGGAGGGAGCTCCGCCAAGTCGTATTGGATGTCATGGATGGCCAAGCGCTTGCCGCGCTCGTCTACGCGACAATCGGTCACTCGCCTGCAGTGATTTCGAAGGATGTCCTCACGGATCCCGATGCGGAGGACGACTACGCGAAGGGGAGCAACCGGACGCTGAGCCCGACGCTCGGCGAACCGGCCCTCTCCGTCGCGGCGGGCTTCACGCCGCGGGGATTTCCAGTGAGCCTCGAGTTGCTGGGGCGCCCCTTCACGGAGGGGCTGTTCTTCGGATTCGGGAATGCGAATGAGGGGCCCCCCGGCACCGGTACCCGCCGGAGCTCACGCATCCGCTGAGCCGCTGACCGGCGCCCCGGTCCGCGATTCGCGTCGGGAATGGCGTCGATCCCGCCGAGCAGGATTGCCGGCAGGGGCCAGGCACGCCCCAGGGGACCGAGAGCGCGCTGCTTCCCGCTCCGGGCGGGCAGCACCACCCTACGCCCGCCCCATCGCCAGTTCTCTCCCTCTGCGCGGGACGCTGCTACGGATCGTCAGGGCTGATTGCGCCGGGCGATCTGTGCCAGCTTGGGCTGGAGGTAGGCCATCACTGCCGCAAACATCACCAGCACCCAGCCGATGGTGGGGATCAACTGCGCGCCTACGAGCGCCCGGGCACCTGGAGAGACCGGAACGACACCCGTGTAGTTGCCTCCCACTCCCGTGAAGAACGCAAAGGACACCCACGTCATGATCCCAGTCTCCTCGCCCACATTCGCAAATGACCCCGGGCTGGAGCGTGCCAGCATGCCGTAGAATCCCGCGAACAGGACAATGATGATCAGGTAGCCGATCGCGAGGCTTCCGATGGGAACCCACATAACGCGCAAATAGGCGGCGAGCTGGCTGTAGAACAGGAGGCGCGGGCGGAGCCAGACTGCGGCGGCGCGGGCACCGAGGAACGCAGCGACCGGCACCACCATGACCGCCGCGAGCACCACCGGCACGGCAATCAGCATCGACCTCCCGCCCTCGGCGGCCACCGCCAGAGAGAGCACTCCGACGGTGACCAGGACCGCGACGGTAAGCCGGGTCGAGGGCGGCGCGTAGCGTCTACCCTCGGTGGGCAGGCTGAAGAAACCCCCGATGACCGCCGTCGACGGCAGGAGAAGCCAGGGCATGAAGAAGAGCACGCCGCTGCCGGGGACTAGCGCGAGCCCGGTGAACATCAGGGCCACGATGGAGGATTCGCGGAGCGAGTCGCGGTACCCCCGCACGCGCCCTTCACCGAACCCGGCGATCATGGCCAGTGTGAGAGCCATGGCCGACGGCAGGGTGTTCAGCGGGCCCTGTATCGTCGCTGGCAGGCTGCCGAGGAGCTGGACCGTGAAGAGTCCGATCACCGACCCTATCAGAAGCCCGAGCCAGGCGCGCCCCGACCGGTGGGTCCGGAGCACGATTCCGATCGCGGTGACGAGACCGTAGCCTGCCGCCCTCGCCACTTGGGCATGATCGGCGCCCGTGGCGTATCCGACCGGAACGACGACGAGGAGAACCCCGGCGGTCACCAGCAGGGATGACCATGCCGCACGGATTGCCCGACGCGCATGGTCTCTGGTCGGGTTGAACCGGGTCGTCAGCCATCGCCGGACACGCGTCCTCGGCCTTGCTGCATCAGCCATCGCGGTCTCCGGGGAGTTCGGGAGCGGTGCGACCACACCGCGGGCCCCTCGAGTGCGGCGGCTGCACCATCGTCGTGACCCGACCGGCTGTCAACGTGACTCCCGCAGTGTCGGATCCGTCGTCAGTAACCGGCAGGGTCGCGACGGAACGGCATCGGCCTCCTGCTAGGCGCCTACGCCTCCGGATGACGGAAAATGGAGCGACACGGGTGAGTCGGGGCCGATCGGCTGTCCGACGTGCACCAGGCGCGGGCTCCCCGCGCCGGTGACCGAGACGTACTTGTAGACCGCGCCGTCGAAGGCACGCGGCGCGGTCTCGTGGACGATCTCGGGGGTCCCTTCCCTGAACCGCCCCACGTCACCGGGATCGAGTACCCCATCCGGAAGACGGTCCCGGGCGGACGAGTGCGGGAGACTGGTGTAGATCATCTCGCCGGAAAGCGTGGCGACGTGGATCTCGCCAAGGCTGGTGGAGCCCACGATGCGGCGAAGCCGCCCCTCGATCTCCGTCCGCGACGACTCCGCCTCCTCGACCGCTGTGACCAAGCACTCCGCGAGCCTCGCCTGGACGATCATCTGGTGGCCGAGTATCCCGTCAAGCACGGTCC
The DNA here is from genome assembly GCA_012267505.1 of Gemmatimonadota bacterium. Classification (GTDB taxonomy): domain Bacteria; phylum Gemmatimonadota; class Gemmatimonadetes; order Longimicrobiales; family Gaopeijiaceae; genus JAAXGI01. Next base: position 4,393 of record JAAXGI010000022.1, on the reverse strand, counting down.
TGATCTCGTCGAGACGGCTTGTATAGGCGGCGCTCAGGAGCTCCGGTTCACCGAAGGCCGCCATCACGGCGGTCATGACCGGGGAGGTGTAGGCATTGCTCACGACATCCTGCTCGTCGAAAGCCGGCGCATTGCCCACCTGCACGATGCGATGGCGGTCGATGCCACCGACGCCGACGTACTTGAAGATCTCGTGATCGATCTCTCGTACCTGGGCCGGCTGTGTCACTGCGTCGTCCCCGCCGACGGGAGACGCAAGGAGCGAATAGAATGTCGACGCCTGTGGCTGCACCGCGGGATCGGGACTGAACCGGAAGGGCACCCGGACGCCGGCCTCGTCGCGCACGGTGGTGAGATATGCGAAGCCCTTTTCGTCGGTGATCCAGATCTCGTCCAGGACCGTGGCCGCGACGACCCCGTCGAGCGTCTCGATCACGCGCGCCGCATCGTGACCGGCTGCCTCGGCCACTGCCACGAGATGGGCGGCAATCCGGGCCTGCGCAGTCATCTGGTCGTCGAGCATCGCATCGAGTGCCCGCGCGATCCGGGCCAGGGAGATCTCACTCATCACTCAACCCGGTCGCGCCGCGGTCGGCGTGGTTCGCCGTCCGGCGTCCCTTGGTTGCGACCGCGGCTGACGTGTGGCCAAATCGCTTCGCAATGGCAGAGTCTCCATGTTCCAGCTGCTTCCGTAGCGGGCCCATCGCAGGTCTTGGACCGCTGGTGCCCCGGCGACAGGTCCGGGGCGGCTGTTTGCGCACCCGTTGTATGTGGATAGTAGATATTGGCAGGGGGCCGGGGTCCAGAGGAAGAGGCTGCCGTAGCCGCTCCTAGGGGGCGCCGCGTGCCGGACTGCTGAAGCTCGGCGGGGACGGGTGGCCGCGGGAGCGATGCATGGCCGGCGAGATGCGTGCCGCGCCCTGACGCGACCTCCGCGTTTCCGGTAGACCCCGTCGGACTCGCCCGACCCGGCATCGACCGGGTCTGATCCCCGGAGGGAGATGTGGCCACGGGTCGCGCCCCGGCTGGGCCGGTTCGCGCCAGGGGGGACCAGGGCAGGGAACCCAATACCGAGGAGGACGAATGCCACCGGAATACACCAACGAGACCGCGCTGGAGCTCGCTCTCAAGCTGGCCCCGCTCTACGGGCTCGAACCCCACCAGCTCCCCACGACTGTGTTCGCCGATGTGCTGAATGGCCTCGCCGAGTGCGACGCGATCCTCGCGGGGCTCCCACAGCAGGAAACGCCTGCTCCCGTCACGCAGTACGTGCCGGACTGGCTGACATGAGCGCCGCTGGGAAGCGGCGCCCGGAGGTGCCCGGGCCGCTCACGCGGCGCAGCTTCATCACGCGGACCGCCGCGCTGGCTGCGGCGGTTCCGGCGCTCGGATCGGGAGTGCTTGCCCAGCCGACTGCGCGCCGGAGGCCGTGGCGCATCCCTGTCGCAGTGCAACCGCAGGAAGCGCCCCTCCACGATCTGGAGGTGTGGGAGGCCGCCGACCTGCTCCGCCGCGGTGCCATCTCTCCGGTCGAGCTGGCCGAGGCCACGCTCGCCCGCATCGAGGCCGTCGAGCCCCGGGTCCTTGCGTTCGCAAACCGCTATCCGCCCGACGAGGTGCTCGCGCAGGCCCGCAGGGCCGCCGACGAGATCCCCTCCGGCGGCTACCGCGGTCCGCTCCACGGGATTCCCGTGGGAGTCAAGGACATCTGCCTGACGGAGGGCAAGGTCACCGAGGGCAACTCCAAGCTCTACACAGGGTTCGTTCCATCCTTCGATGCCACGGTGGTAGCGCGCCTGAAGGCAGCCGGTGCGGTGATCGTCGGCAAGGCCGGCACGAGCGAGCTCGCCACGGGGAGTGCATGGCCCGCCAGGAACCCCTGGGACCTCGGCCGCAGCCCCGGGGGCTCGAGCAGCGGATCGGCGGCTGGAGTCGCAGCGTCGGAATTCATGATCGGAATCGGAACCGACACCGGTGGCTCCATCCGGGGTCCAGCCGCGAACTGCGGCCTGACCGGTTTCAAGCCGACCTACGGGACCGTCAGCCTGCATGGCGTGCTTCCTCTCGCCTGGTCGATGGATCACGTCGGCCCGCTTGTCCGCAGTGCCCGCGATGCGGCGCTCGTTGTGGACGCCCTGGGCGGCGACGACCCGCTCGATCCCCATACGCGGAAGGTGGCCGGCTACCGTCTGGCCGAGGGTCTCGCGTGGGAGCCGACAGGGAGACCGCTCGAAGGCGTCGTGGTCGGAGTGCCCGCCCAGGACGACTATCTCCTCGGCGTCCCGAACGATGAGGAGGTCGCGGCGTTCCGAGAGGCGATCGACGTGATCCGGTCACTCGGGGCCACCGTCCGGACCGTCCGGACCCGCGTGCTCCTGCCCGGCCTCACGAGCACGACCTCCTTCTATCTGATCATCCGGAGTGCCGAGGTTGCCGCATATCAGTACGAGAACCTCCTCACGCAGCCGGAGAACATGTCAGGACCCTATCTGAGCAGGGTCTCGTCCGGCGTCCTGATGCCCGGCCACGCATATGCGCAGGCCCAGCGGGTCCGGCGGCTCTGGCGGGACCGGCTGCTAACGGTGTTCGACGAAGTCGACGTGCTGCTTCACCCCGCCGACGACATCGCCGGGATCCGGAGGGACGAACTGGAAGACCTTCGCGAAGAGAGGGAGGATGCGGAGGACGGTTCCCGGGCGGCCCGGCCTTCGAGCGGGAGCAAGACCAACATCTGGAATCTGAGCGGTGCGCCGGCGGTGGCCGTGCCTACAGGGTTCTCATCGGCCGAGAACATGCCGCTGTCTATGCAGGTTGCCGCCTACCCCGGACGCGACGACATCGTGCTGCGGGTGGCAGACGCGTTCCAGCAGGCGACGGCACATCACAGGGCGAGGGCGACCCTCTGAGCGGCCGGGATCCGGGACTCTCGCAGGAGCGGGTGTCCCGGGGGCGGGGCAGCCTTCCCGCGGGGACGCGCGCCCAAGTCCAGAGTTGCGGGAGGCCGGCGATCCGATGAAACGCCTCGATCGTTCAACCTCCCCTGCCCGTAGTTCCCGTCTCGTGCTCCTTCTCCTCCCTGTGCCTCTCGCCCCGATTCGCGACTAGGAGGGTCTCGATGTCGTGGAAGCGACGACTGCCGGGATCCAGGCGGCCCCCGGAGCGGGTGATCTCGCCTGCGTCGGGCTCGTGGAGGGGCACTTGCAGCGGAGCGACGCCTACGACAAGCCGGATCCGGCCATCGATTCCGTGCAGACAGGCAACCCGGGTGCGTCCACCGCCGTAGCGCGACTCGAATCGTCCTTCGTGGAGTCGGGACCGGCCGCCCTTCGGGGTCTCGGGTCTTCGGGCCGCCAGGCGGCTCCACCGCGTGGGGCCGGCCCGGAGAATGCCCGCCGAGGCCGCTCCGCTACGGCGCGCCGATCTCGGCGGTACCGAGCTCCATCAGAGGCGCCACGCCCTCCGGGTCGACACGCACCACGACGTAGGCCGTGAACTCCTCCGCCATCTCCCACTTGTGCGGAGTCCCCGCAGGGATGATTAGCATGTCTCCCTGCTCGATCGTGATATCCTCGGATCCGACGGCGGTCGTGCCTCTGCTGCCCCGTCCGTTGCCCCGGCTGTAGGGCCGCCGGGTCCAGTCGGTGATTGTTCCTCCCACCTTCATCCGCCCCCCGCCCTCGATCACGTAGTAGACCTCCGCCACGTCGTCGTGGACAGCGTAGTTCAGGTTCTGCTGTCCTTCGTAGCGAACCACGACGCTGACCCCGACCTGGTAGCTCTCCGAGCCTCCTCCCATCAGCACCATGTTCATCGGCACATCGGTCACCTCCGCCTCGACCATCTCCTGCTTGTGTTCCTCGATCTGCTCTGCGCTGATCAGGGTGGCCGGGAGGTCGTAGCGGTGGTCGGGGAGCACCAACGGGGAGGGGTCGACGGGTCGCTCCTGCGCCTCGGCGGCGAAGAAGACGCCCGGACCGAGGACGAGCATTGCTACATGAGCCAAGCCGAGCGTGACCTGCTTCCATGGGATCGCGTTCATCGTGGGTCCGTGGGCGAGAGGTTTCTTGGCGGGCCGGATCACGGCCGAAGTGGACCACCGCAGTATATGGCGACCCGGATGCTCCTGCGACCGCGCGAGGCACGGCAACGACCCATCCGCTTCCGGTCCGTGGGCGTCCCAGATTCCGCCGCCGGTCAGCGCGGCGACAAGCTCGGCCGTCTCTTCCCGTGTCCCCGGCCGGGGATCCACGGACCCACGGACGGCCCACGGCGTATCACCGGCCGACGCGATTGGACCGCAGCCAGGAGACCGACCGGTGGTGATGGACGATCAGATTTCTCACAGGAGCCCCGAGGCTGCAGAGGAGCTGTTGCAGGCGGCCCGGGACGCGGG
>JAAXGI010000052.1 GCA_012267505.1 Gemmatimonadota bacterium | reverse complement strand
GACTGGGTCGAGCACCTCTTCGTGGCCTCGACCCACGACGTGCTCATGATCTTCACCCGGGACGGCACCTGCCACTGGCTCAGGGTCTGGCAGATCCCCCAGGGTTCGCGCCAGGCGCGCGGGAAGCCGATCGTCAACCTCCTGAACATCGGCGCGGGTTCGAAGATCGCCTCGATCGTCCCCGTGCGGGAGTTCGGCGACGACCGCTGGCTCCTCTTCGCCACCCGGGACGGGATGGTGAAGAGGACCCCGCTCGCGGCGTACGGGAACGTCCGGAACGTCGGCCTCCGGGCGATCAGGATCCGCGAGGGGGACGAGCTGATCGATGTGCGGATCACGGGCGGCGACGACGAGGTGATCCTCGCGACCGAGGCGGGCAAGGCCATCCGCTTCCGCGAATCCGACTGCCGGGTGATGGGGCGGATCGCCGGCGGCGTGATGGGGATCCGGCTCGCGGAGGGGGACCGCGTCGTCGGAATGGTCGTCGCGCGGCCGGACTCGAGCCTTCTCGTCGTGACGGACGGGGGCATGGGGAAGCGGACGGAGGTCGGTCAGTATCGCCTGCAGCGGCGCGGCGGGAAGGGCATCATCAACATGAAGCTCTCGGAGCGCGCCGGTAAGGTCGTCTCGATCAAGGCCGTCGCGCCCGACGAGGAGGTGATGCTCATCACCCGGCGCGGCGTGATCAACCGCCAGCGGACCGAGGAGATCAGCGTCATCGGGCGGTTGACGCAGGGGGTCCGGCTCGTCGCGCTGGACGAGAAGGACGAGATCATGGATGTGGCCCGGGTCGTGGCCGACAACGGGCCAGGGGACGCAGCCGGCGGGGCAGGGGCGTGAGGCGGCTCGTCCTCTTCGACATCGATGGTACGATACTCTCGGGCGGGCCGGCGAGGGAAGCGTTCCTCGTTGCGCTCGTCGAGGTGTTCGGGACGGCCGGCCCGATCGACCGGTGGGAGTTCTCGGGAAAGACGGACCCGCAGATCGCCCGGGAGCTCCTGACCGAGGCGGGGATCGGCCGGCGCCGGATCGGGAGGATGCTCCCCGCGATGTGGGACCGGTACCTGGCGGAGCTGGAGGCGCGCCTCCCGGCATGCCCCACGCGGGCGCTTCCGGGGGTGCCGGACCTCCTCGCCCGGCTCGACGGGGAGCCGGGCGTGGCGACGGCGCTCCTCACGGGCAACCTGGCCGGCGGCGCGCGGCTCAAGCTCGAGTCCGCCGGCCTCGGCCACTGGTTCCCGGTGGGCGCGTTCGGCTCGGATCACGAGGTCCGGAACGAGCTTCCGGCCGTCGCGGTCCGCCGGGCGGAGACGCACTGGGGCGCGCGGTTCGCCCCGGGAGAGGTGGTGGTCGTGGGCGACACGCCCCGGGATGTGGCTTGCGGCCGGGCTCACGGCACCCGCACAGTAGCGGTGGCCACGGGCCACTTCGGCGTCGACGCGCTGGACGGGACCGGGGCGGATGTGGTGCTCGAGAGCCTCGGGGAGACCGGGCGGGCGTTCCGCGCGATCCTGGGTTCCGGTTGCCGGGCGGCGGCCGGGAGCCTCGCATCCCGGGGAAGCTGAGACGGAGGAGGATCGAATGGCGAGTCGTGCTGAGAAGAGAAGGGCGCAGAGGAGAGAGCAACGCGAGGAGCAGTCCTCCACGAGGGGGATGACCTGGGCGCTCGCGGCCGCCGGTGCGCTCGCGGTGGCGATCGTCGGGTGGAACGTCGTCTCCTCGCTCTTCGATGCGACGGTCCGCAGTTCGGCGGACGTCGAGTTCGAGTTCTCGACGCCGCAAGAGCTCATCGCGCTGGCGGTGCCCGTCTCGCTCGGCAACCCCGACGCCCCGGTGACGGTCATGGAGTTCGGCGACTACCAGTGCCCGGCGTGCCAGAACTTCTACCGCCAGGCGAAGCCGATCCTCGACGTCTCCTATATCGAACCCGGGCGGGTCCGGTTCGAGTTCTACGACTTCCCCCTCGAGGCGACCCACCCGAACGCCTTCCTGGCCGCGCGGGCCGCGCGCTGTGCGGGGGACCAGGACCGGTACTGGGACTTCCACGACCGCCTCTTCCAGAACCAGATCCTCTGGTCCGTGGAGCCCGATCCCTCCGGGGCGTTCACCGGATACGCCGACGACCTCGGACTCGACGGGGGGGAGTTCCGCTCCTGTCTCCGGAGCGACCGCCACGCGGAGGTCGTGGTGGCGAACCAGATGCTCGGGATCCAGCTCGGGGCGCAGTCGACGCCGACCGTGATGCTCAATGCTGGGGACGGCCGGGCCACCTGGATCGACAACTGGACGACGAACCTCCGCCCGGTGCTCGAGGCCGCGCTCGCCGAGGCGACCGGGGACGCCGCCCCGGCCGAGACGGGCGGGGGATAGCCGCCCGGGGCCGGACCGGCCCGGGCTAGGGCGCCCCCGGCGGGGTGAGCCCGGAAAGGACGCGTTCGCGGGTCCACTCGTCGACGGCCGGGGGCGGCCACTCGCCGGCCCGCGCCCCCCTGAGGAGGCGCTCCGCCTCCCGGCGCGCCCGCGCCCCCGTCGCGGGCGTGATCCATCCGCGGTGTACCGCCTCGGCGAGCTCTTCCGCATCCAGCAGCCTCGGGACCGCCGCCTTCCCGCCGGCCTCCGCCGCGGGGATCCAGAGGTCGAGGAAGAGATCCGTCGTGTGCCACTCGTCACCGGGCTCGAAGACGCAGGGGGTCAGGATGTTCGCGTAGATCCCCGTGAGCGTGCCGTCGTGGCGGTGGAACCGTCCGATGTCGTGCCACGCGCCGGGGAAGGTGAACCAGACCACGTCCGAGCCGCTCTCGAGGACGACCTCTCCATCAATCAGCATCGGGGCGTCGAGGTCGATGCCCTCGGCGAAGCTGATCTTGACCCGGGAACCGTCGTGGATCAGGCGCTGCACGAAGACCTGGGTCGAGTCCGGCGGCCGATGATAGTGGATGCGGACGTCGGGGTCGCCCGGGGGTGGCGCGCGGGTCACTCCGGAAAGGCGTCGTGGAGCCCGCGTCCTTCCTCGGCGAGCCGGCGGAGGAGGGTCGCGGGTGCGAACCGGGGGCCGGACGACCGCTCGAGCTCCCGGAGCCGTCGGACGACCGCCGGGATCCCCATCCGGTCCGCATGGCGGAGGAGGCCGCCCCGGAAGGGCGGGAAACCGGCGCCGGTGATCATCGCGAGGTCGAGGTCGCGGGCCGAGGCGGTGACCCCTTCCGAAAGCGCCCGGGCGGCCTCGTTGACCATCTGGAGAAGGAGACGGTCGCGCACCATCTCGGGCGGAGGTCCGCCTTCCGGCCCGCCTGTCCTTCCGATCGCCTCGTATGCTCCCGGATCCGGGACCGCCTCCCCGCCCCGGCGGTACCGGTAGAACCCGCTCCCGCCCTTCCTCCCCACCCTCCCCGCCGAGCGGAGCCGGACGAGGGCGTCGGCCTGGGCCAGCCGCTCCCCATGGGCCGCGCGCAGGTTCTCGCCGGCACGGGCCGCCACCTCGATCCCCACCTCGTCGATGAGGCGAAGCGGCCCCATCGGCATCCCGAAGGCCGTCGCGGCGCGATCGACCGCCTCGATGGACGCTCCCTCCCCGAGGAGGTGGCCCGCCTCGTTCAGGTAGGGGCCGAGGATCCGGTTCACGAGGAATCCGGGGCTGTCGCCGACGACCACGGGGAGCTTCCCCATCGCGAGCGAGAGGGCGTAGGCGGCGGCGACGGCGGAAGCGTCCGTCCGCGGGCCGCGGACGATCTCGACGAGCGGCATCCGGTGGACGGGATGGAAGAAGTGCATCCCGAGGAACCGCTCCGGGCGGTCGAGGCCGCGTGCCATCTCGGCGACGGAGAGGCTCGAGGTGTTCGTCGCGAGGAGGCACCTCTCGCCCACGGCGGCCTCGAGTTCCCCGAGCACCTCCTGCTTGACCGACATCCGTTCGGCGACGGCCTCGATCACGAGATCCAGCGCGCCAAACCCCGTGTAGTCGAGGGTTCCGCGGATCCGCTCCATCCCCCGGGCGGCCTGACGCGGGGTCATGCGGCGGCTCCGGACGGCGGCGTCGAAGAGCGCCCGCGCCCGGGCGAGCCCGCCGGAGACGGCCTCGCGCCGGAGGTCCAGAAGGTGCACCGGGTGGCCGCGAAAGGCCGCAAGCTGTGCGATCCCTCCGCCCATCGTGCCGGCGCCGACCACCCCGATGCCCTCGATCCCGGCCGGCGGCTCCTCCGAGATCCGGCGAAGTCCCTTCCTCGCCCGCTGCTGCAGGTGGAAGACGTGGATCAGGTTCCTCGAGACCGGCGAGCCGATGAGATCCCGGGCCGCCTCGGCCTCCGCCTCGAACCCCCTCGCGGCGGGCCGCCCCACCGAGCGCCCGAGGGCGTCCAGGATCCGGAGCGGGGCGGGATAGTGCCCGCCCGTCTTCCGGACGACCCGCCGGCGGGCGGCCCGGAGGACGAGCCGGCGCGCGGGCGGCGCGTGGTCGAGGAGGCCGTCCGCGAGGGTGCGCCGCCGGCGGGTGCGGGAGGGGGGACGCGGGATCCTCTCCTTGAGGAAACGGGCGGCGTGTGCCGGGAAGCCGCTCCGGGGGAGGAGATCGTCGACTAGCCCGATGCGCCTCGCCTCGCTTCCCCGGAGCGGCTTGCCCGAGAGGAGCGGCGCGAGGGCGCTCCGGAGCCCCACGAGCCGGGGGAGCCTTGTCGTCCCCCCCCACGCCGGAAGGATCCCGAGCTGGACCTCGGGGAGCCCGATCCGCGTCTTCGGGTGGTCGGAGGCGACCCGGTAGTCGCACGCGAGGGCGAGTTCGGTCCCGCCCCCCATGCACGCCCCGTGGATCGCGGCGACGGTGGGGACCGGGAGCTGTTCCAGCTCGAGAAAGATGTCGTGCCCGACCCGGGCGACCGCCTCGGCCGCCTCCGCGCCGCGCACCTCCGCCAGCTCGCCGAGGTCGGCGCCCACGATGAAGGTCGGCTTCCTGCTCGAGACGAGGACCCCGCGGACCTCCCCCCCGGCGCATGCCTCGCGAAGGCCGCGGAGGATCTCCGCGAGCCGGTGCATGGTTTCGCTCGTGAGGATGTTCGCCGACCGGTCCGCCGCGTCGAAGACGAGGTGGGCGAGCCCGCCGCCCTCGAGAGAGAGGCGCGGGCTCCCCCCGGCGTCCTCCACGCCCGCGGCCTGCATCAGGGAAAGACGGGGAACCCGGGGATCAGGGGGACCCCCACGGCACCGGCGCGCCGGGGCGGGCGCCCGAAGGGGGAGCGGCCGTCAGCGCAGGCGTTCCCCGGGGCCGGGACCGCGATCAGCCGGTGCAGACGATATCCCTGACCTCGGCGTTGGCCCGGGTCAGCGGGACCTCGATCGGATCCCCCCGCTCGACATTGACCGGCTCGTTCCAGTAGAGCTCTTCGGTGGCCAGGGGATAGCGCGCGTAGATCCACCATGTCCCCGGGTCCGCCGCGAAGGTGCCTCGCCCGGTGGCGTCCGTCGTGTCGGCGAGGATCTCCCTCCCCGAGAGCTGGAGCTGCGTGGCCACAGCCTCCACGTAGGGGCCGAACGCCTGCTCCTCCCAGCCGATGAGGATGGCGCAGTATTCCTGGATGCTGGAGAAGTTCTCGTTCTCGAGCCGGCTGCGGAGGTCGAAGGCGGCGGCCCTGGTCGAGCCGACCGCCTCGTACTCCGCCTCGAGATCGTTGAACTCGTTGAAGAGCACCCTGTACTGCGCTTCGGCCGGATTGTACTGCTCCAGCTCATCGGAGAGCTGCTGCAGCTGTTCCCTGAGCGCCTGTTCCCGGCTCTGGAATTCCTGCCACTCCTGCGTGGCCGCGGCGATGGAGTCGCGCGCGACCTGGAGTTCCGCCGGCATCTGCGGCTCGGGCGGAGCGTCGGCGACGAGGGTCTCGAAGATCTGGTCCCTGTCGAAGGGGAGGAGCTGGATATCCAGGTCATCGGCAGGGCGCGAGACGGGAGTGCCCGTCTCGGGGTCCATGACTTCCACCTCCGCGGTGACGATAAGCTCCGCGGGGCCGCATGCGGCGATGGCCAGGAGGAGGAGAGGGAGGCTAAGGGCCGTGCGCTTCATCGTTTCGCTCCACACGATTCCGGTTGAACGGGGCTTTCCGAAAAGTACAATCCCGCACGCGGGTCCATCAAGCGTTGCGGGGGGACGATGTCAACGCCAGGTGGAATTGTCCGCCGTTGGCAGACCGTCGGCACGTAGCGGGACGCGGCCTGTAGGGAACAGCGGCCGGCCCGCGGGATGGTTCGACCCCCTCAGGGCCATGATCCGCCGCCCGGCGGCTCCACACCTCCAGACCCGCCGCTTCCGGAGCGCGCCGGCGAGGTGGTGTCCCGATCGCGCGGAGCGCCGCGCCGCACTCCGGTCCGGGGAACCCTACGGGTCCAGGAACGAGCCGCGTGCGTCGCGGTGGTGGGTTCTCGGCCGTCATTCACGGTTTCCGAATTGTCCGGTCCGGTTCGGATGCGAGTTTCGCCAGTGACAACATCCGGATCGCGAGGGCCTGGAACTGGGCGAAGTTGATCGCCATCGGGTTCCATCCGGGGAGCACGGTGTTCAGGATGTTGGCGGACGCCAGGAGCCCGTGGTAGGCCCGGAGGATGACCTCGTCACCAGAGGACGGTCAGTAACTGATGGCTGGCAGGTGCCCCATCCTCGTTGAGGGGTACCGGCCGACGGCGGCGACCGCAACGGGATCCCGGGGCCCGTTGCGGTCATGGCGCTCTCGATGCAGGGAAGCCGTCTTAGAACTATGTGGCGGGCATCGTCCGCTTCAGGTACTGGTCGAACAGCGGTACGGTGAACGCTGTGTCACCGTGGGCCGGGCTGTAGATCATCCCCTTGTTGATCAGGTTCGAGCGCGTGGGAGCGACCCGTTGGACGGGGCGGCCCATCGCGTTCGCGATCTCCCCGGAGCGGTGGGGACCGGGTCCGAGTTCGGCCATGGCCCGCAGGTAGCGTCGCTCGAAGGGGGTCGTGCGCTCGAAGCGAACCCGAAAGAAGGTGCTATCGAGTTCCGCGATCGCGACGGGCGAGGCCTTGTTCACGTCGCCTGGCGTCACGGTTGAACCGTCGGCCACCGACCAGCAGGCGCTGCCCCACTCCTGGAGGAAGTAGGGATATCCCTCCGTGATCCGCAGGATTTCCTCCAGGGCGTCTGCCTCATATGCGACGCCAAGGCGGTTGGCCGGCGCCTGGAGCGCCTGCTTGGCGGCGTCGCGGGGCAGGGGACCGATTTCGGGAAAGGAGAACATCCGCTCGGCGTAGGATCTTGCGACGCCGACGTGAGCCACGAGCTGGGGCAGTCCGGATCCGATCAGCGCAACGGGCAACCGGCGTTGCGCGACGCGGTGCAGGGCCGTGATGAGTGCGGCGAGCTCTTGCCTGTCCACGTACTGCATCTCGTCAATGAAGAGGACGAGCACTGTGCGGCGGGCACGGGCCGCCTCTCCGACGACCTGGAACAGCGCAGTGAGATCAGTGTCCAGGTCTCCGCTGTCCGCGATGCCTTCCTCGCCGTCCAGATCGATAGAGACGGTGATGTCTTCGTAGCTGACCTTCATCGCGCGGACGAAGCCTGCAAGCGATCTCCGTGCCTTCCTCGCCAATTCGCGGGCGGCGGCACTGCGGCTCAGTTGGAGAAGGATGGAGTTCAGCGGCCCTGCAAGCGCTGCGGGAAGCGAACGATCCTCCGGGGCTTCGATGAGCAGGGCCGCGAGGTCGCGTGCCTCCGCATCGACAAGGATCCGGTTCAGGAGGACGGTCTTCCCGACTCCGCGCAGGCCGACCATCAGAAGGCTCTTGGCGGCGAGACCGTTGCCAAGCCGGTCGAGCGCGATCTCCGCATCCTCGATCAGCGTGTCGCGCCCCGCCAGTTCGGGCGGCGGTGTGCCTGCGCCGGGCGCATACGGGTTTGTTCGACGATCCATTTATGTTGAAGTTATTTGAGTTTATCTCGATAAACAACGACTTGGTTCGATGAATTCCAACGTGGGAAACGAGGAGACCCTAGAGGCCGACTCGATTAGCGTGCCCCGGGCATCGAGGATTGGGGTCATGCCGCGGGGCCGGTACCGGTCCGGCGTGAGGTCGGGGGTCCCGGTCGATCGAGTACAGGGACGGGACTTACGAGGCGGTCGCTGTTCGTGTGCCAGCCGTCCTCGATGGTGAGGCATACCGCGAGTTCCGCCGGTTCTCCGGCAAGGTAGGCCGTGCGGTCGAGGGCGACCTCGATGTCGCCCTTCTCGAGATCGAGCACCCCCTGCTCCGGGATCTGCGCCGCCGCCCCGGAGGGAACGACCGACCCCGCGACAGCAGCCAGCAGGCCCGCGAATCCCGCCGGGGCCGCGCAGGCCCCGTGGTGCCGTCCTTTCCGCATCCTTTCCCTCATACCGCCCGTCATCGACCTCGATTCCTCCGTCTCGAACGTCCGACCGCTCGGCAGGAATCACCCGTAAGCCCTCTGCGTCAGAACACCGGCCACCGCCGCTCCGAGTTGACGCGCGCGAAGACGGCGGACCACACTTCGAGGAGGAAGAGCGTCCCGCGACACCGGAATCCGGAGGCCGAGATGAAAAGCTGGGGTCTGTTGCTGCTGAGACTGAGCACGGGGTGGCTGCTCGTGATGTGGGGACTCGACAAGTTCCTGGACGTAGAACACGGCCAGCGCGTGGCCGAGAGCTTCTATCTCGGGATCGGTTCGCAGGCGATCGTCCAGAACGTATTCGGCGGTCTGGAAGTGATCCTCGGCCTCCTGGTGATGGCGGGGCTCATGAGGCGGCTGGCGTATCCCGTGATGTGCGTCGTCCTCCTCATCACGGCGCTCGCCGTGTGGAAGTCGATCCTCGATCCATGGGGCTGGTTCCTCGAGGGGGCGCAGGTCCTCTTCTATCCCTCGATCATCATCCTGGCCGGAGCCATGGTCCTCTGGGGCACCATGGACGAGGATGACATGACGCTCGACGCCCTCAAGGGCTGACGGCGAGCGCCCGCTCGGAAGGTCAGCCGTGCTCCGGCTCGGGCTGCCGGACCCGCCCGAGCCGCCACACGCCGATCGCGACCGCGACGGCGACGAGCGGCAGGCCGGCCGTCCCGGTGAGGACGATCACGGAAGCCATCACGAACGCGCCCGCGCCCGCGATGAGCCCCGTGAGGAGCCAGCCGCCCAGCACAACGAGGATGCCCGTCACGCGCTGCCCGGCATCGGCCATGTTCCAGGTCCGGTCGCCGAGTGAAGCGCCCATCGCGGCCATGAAGGTGATGTAGGTCGTCGACAGGGGCAGCCCGTTGGCCGTGCCGATGGAGATGAGCAGCGCCGCGACGGTGAGGTTCACGCTGGCGCGCAGCAGATCGTAGGGAGGATCCGAGGGATCCGTCGGGGGCGGCGCCGTGCGGTCCTCGATCCGCGTTCGGATGCCGCCCGGCGTCAGGCGCTGCGCCAACCGCAGGCCGGCGTGCCCCATCGTGGCGATGGTCGAGCCCAGGTGGTTCGCCCGGAAGCGCTGCCGGGTGTGGTTTTGCGCGGCGAGCCGGATCTCCGTGTCCGTCACGCGGCGGGCCTTGCGCGACCGGATGAGGGACGTGGCCATGATCCCGCCGGCCAGCAGCAGCGCCCAGGGCGGCGTCGCGACCTGGCCGGACAGGTCGATCCCTTCGACAAGCACCGCCTGGAAGGCCGCGACCGAGGGTCCAATGAAGTTGACGAGGTCGTTGCCGGCGAATGCCATGGACAGCGCCCCCGTCCCCGTGAGCACGATGGCCGCGATCACCTTCATGGGCTGCCGCCGGAAGAGCACCGCCAGCCCCCCGGCCAGTATGAACACGCACACGAGGATCAGGAGGATCCGGTCCCGGAGCATGGACATCGTCTCGTCGCCGAGGATCGCGGCGCCCTGGAGGCCCTTGTACAGCACGAAGTAGGCCATCGCCGCGAACGAGACGCCGGTCCAGAGCCAGCCCCAGCGCAGGAAGCTCGTCTTGAGGTCGAATCCGTACAGGACCCGCACGAGGAACATGACTACGGCCGCGCTCAGGAATGCGGTGATCACGGACAGGAAGATGGCCGAGTAGATGCCGAGGACGGGCCCGGCATTGATCACATCGAGCGCGCCGCCCGGACCGCCTGCCGTGGTCCAGAAGGCGACGGCGATCGAAGCCCCCACGAGTTCCGACATGATCGACACCGTCGTGCTGGTCGGAAGTCCGAAAGTGTTAAAGAGATCCAGGAGGAGGACGTCTGCGGCCATGACCCCGAGGTAGAGTGCGAGAATCGAGGTCAGGATGACCGTCCCGTCGGCGTCGACGAAGAAGCCGGGGTCGAACACGCCGCGCCGCGCGACCTCCATGAGCCCGCTCGATGTGAAGGCGCCGAGGAGGATCCCGACCGTGGCGATGATCATGATCACCCGGCGCCGCGCCACCCGGGACCCGAACGCCGAGTTCAGGAAGTTCACCGCATCGTTCGCGACCCCGACCCAGAGATCGAAGGTGGCAAGGCCGAGGATCAGAAGAAGGGCGATGGTTTCGAACAGGGGATCAACGCCTGGCTGGAGCCGTCTACGCGTGCGGCGATTTCAGCGCCAACCCTAAGCCGTTTCGGCGAGCGGGGAAGCGTCGTGACGAGACTGTTACGTCAGCCGTCCCCGGCCTCGTCTCCACTACGGCGATCCGAGGGGTGCGGTGGCTCGCCGCCGCTCCGCTTCAGGAGCCGTCGCGCCCTCTGGATGTCGGCCTCGTCCGAGCGCTCGGCGAGGAACTCGGCGGTTCTCATGGCCGTGATCTTCTCCGCAACAACTGTGGCCGTTGATGGCGGCTTCCAGCACCATCTCGTCGGCCGGATCACGAAGCTGCGGACGCCAGAGAAACCGTGATCGCACCGGCTCCGCCACCGCGCATGACGCTGAGATGATGGTACCGATCTCGGACTCATCGAGACCTGAGACAACTCGCTGCGCCGGCGCCTTGCACGTACTCTCGTATTCCAGCACGAGTGCGACCGAGAGCAGCAGGGTGAGGTCCTGGCACAGGGCTCGTTCGAGCAACTCCGCCGAAGCGCCCATGGGGCTCCGTAAACCGGCAACTGTACCCGAGATTATCACATCATCGGCCATGGGTCCAACGCCGTGTAGATCAACCTGGAGGAAGCGCTCGACCGGGTGGCGGCCCTCCTCGAAGAGGCGTACGCGGCAGTGGCGTGGGAGTCTATGGCGGGAACGGTCGAGGTCGAAGTCAAGCTGACGGGAAATGCGGGCGAGTTGGCCGCGGCATTCGACGACCTGAGCGGAACTCGTCCGACCCGCCGACGGCTGCTGACGGTGTACTTCGACACGCCGGAGGGCCACCTCCGTCGTCGTGGTTTCGCCCTCAGAATCCGCACCCGGCGCGACACCCGCGAGCTGACCCTGAAGCAGGATGTCGGCGATGGACTGACCCGTGGCGAATGGACTTCGCCCCTGCCGCCCGGAAGCGGCGGCGACGCGCCGCCGATGCTCGATCAACTCCCCCCGGAAGCGCCCATCGCCTATCTCGGGATCGTGGACCCCGAGGCTCTGCAGCCCACCTTCCTCACGGATATCGAGCGCAGGAAGAAGGAGGTCGAGATCAGCGCGGCCCTGGTGGAGGTGGCGCTGGACACGGGCCGGATCGTGGCGGGCGAGCGCCGGATGCCGGTGGCCGAACTGGAATTCGAGCTGCTGAGCGGGCCGGTGGGGGACATGCTGGGGGGCGTGCGCTCGATCCTCCGGCAGCGTCGTCTCGCGCTCGGGACGCGCTCGAAGGCGGCGCAGGGCACGGACCTTCTGCTCGGCACAGCGCCGCCGGCCGCCCGGGCCGAGCGGGTGAAGCTCGATCCCGCGGACTCGATCGACCAAGCGCTCGCCAGGGTGGTCCGGGCGGCGTCAGTCCAGGTAATGGGGAATCTCGCCCCCGTTCTCGCGGCGGCCGATCCCGAAGGTGTGCACCAGCTGCGGGTCTCCCTCAGACGGCTGCGCTCGGCGCTGCTCTTCCTCCGCCGTCATCTCGGCCCCCGCGCCGCCGACCTGAACCGCGAGGCCAGGCGTGCGCTCAGGCGTCTGGGCCCCGCGCGCGACTTCGATGTTTTTCTCCTCGAGACCTTGCCTCTCGTGATCGAGGCGAATCCGGGAGTGCCCGCGCTGCTCCGGCTTCGCGAGGCCGCCGAAGGCCGCCGGGACGCGGCCCGGGCATCGGCACGGAAGCTGATCCTGGGCCGAAGGTTCAACCGTTTCGTGGTGGATCTGCTGGGGGTGGCGCACAGCGGCGGTCTCGTCGTCGAGGACAGCGACGAGTCCCTCGTGGATACGGCGAGGGACAGGCTGACCGCGAGACGCCGGAGCCTGCTGAAGGCGGGAAAGGGGTTCGATCACCTCACCGAGCCGGAGCGCCACCGGGTCAGGATTGCGCTCAAGAAGCTCCGCTATGCGTGCGACTACTCACGGACCCTCTTCCCCGGCCCGGGGGTGAAGACCTACCTCCGACGTCTGTCGGCGCTGCAGGATGACCTCGGCCGCCTGAACGACGCGTCGGTGGCTCGGCTGGTCTCGGCGGAGTTGGCCGCATCCGATCCGCACGCGGCCGAGGGAGCTTCGCGCGTCGGCGACTGGTGCGATCGGTGGGTCCGTACCGCGGAACCCGGCTTGACCGAAGCCTGGAAGAGCTTCGCCGCGACGGAGCCTTTCTGGTAGCGGTTCCGGTCAGCCGTTCCGTTACCGGTCGGGAGACTGCGCGGCACTGCGCGAGCGAGCGGCGATGCTTCCGGACACCTCCGGCGGGGAGGAGCAGGGTCAGGAGGAGCGCGCCGCCGATCAGCATCCGCACCGGATTGTCCGACACGCGGTTTCCGGGACTGTCGAGCAGGGCATCGAACAGCGTCGGCGGATCGTAGAGTACCCCGCTCTTGCCCACTCTGGAGACCGTCTGCGTGAGCGAGATATCGACGCGCGGATCGCTCTCCAGGATGAGGAAGTCCCCCAGCTTGCCCGGCTCCAGCGTACCCCGGGAGTCCTCGAGTCCGAGATAGCGGGCCGCCTCGCGTGTAGCGGCGTAGAGGGCATCCTCGGGCGCCAGGCCGGCCGCAACCAGCGCGTCCATCTCCTCGTGGAGCGCCAGACCCGGCGCGAGGACGCCGTTCGTCGCCGTGGCCACGGAGCCGCCGGCGGCGTGGAAATCCCGGACGAACCCGCGCAGCACCTCCAGCCAGCCCGCCTGTACCCCGTAGTGCCTACCGCCCCATCATCTCCACCGGGCCGAAGACGATCACCCGCGCGGGGCCGGCGAGGGCGGCTGTCCGCAGGACGGCGTTCCGGTCGAGGTCCCGGATCTCTCCCACCACGTCGGGGCGGGGTGGGAGGCCGGCTGCTCTCCTTCGCGCCATCCATTCAACGCGTGCTTCCGGGACCGCGAGCTCGAGGAGGGTGCGTGTCCGGAAACGCCGCCTCGCCAGCTGGAAGAACGATCCGTCGGGAAGATCGGTCGCCATGGCGCCCACTAGGCCGGCCAGCCGCTCCTCCCATGCGAGCGTGATCCCGGGATCGACGCTCGCGGTCAGCACGAGCACCGGAACGCCGTCGACCGCGGCCGTCGAGGCATCGGCATGGAAGAGACCCGGCTCGGGCGGCACGGGGGTGAGCTCTTCCCGGGCCAGCTGCGCGAGGAACCGGAGGTGGAGATCCGGCGTCTCCGGAGGAAAGGGGAACGCGGCCGAAACCCAGCTGCTCGTGAGGTCCCGGTCCACGAGGATCCGCTCCCCCCGCTCCCATCCCGCGGGAGGGGTGCCGGGGCGCGGGATGCCGGCGGACGTGCGGGCTCCGGCCCCCTCTCCGTCGCGGGCGGACCCGGCTACCTCCTCGACATCGGTGCCGACGAGC
>JAAXGI010000253.1:6413-10320 GCA_012267505.1 Gemmatimonadota bacterium | reverse complement strand
TGTTCGTGATGTCGTCGAGGGGGTTGGCGTCGAGCACCACGAAGTCCGCGCTCTTCCCCGCCTCGACCGTTCCGAGTTCGGTCAGCCCCAGGAACTCTGCGGAGGTCCGGGTCGCCGCGACGATGACCTCCTCCGGGGAGAGCCCCGCCCGGACCATGTCCTCCATCTCGAGGTGCAAGGCCCAGGGCGCGCCGCCGTCCGTGCCGAAGGCGACCGTGACGCCTTCCTCCCCGGCCACCCGGGCGAGGTTGCGCGCCTGGATGCCGTAGGCGTCGGCCGCTTCGGGCCGGTCCGTCGCGGCGGCCTGCATCTCGGCGAGCGCCGCGGGGGGTACCGTGCCGGCCAGCCAGCCGAGATCCCGCGCCACCCCCGGATCCGGGAGGTTCGGCACGTAGACGACCCCGGATCCGGCGAGCGCGAGGAACTCCTCGTCGACATCCCGGTCGCGGACCCCGTGCGCGAAGGCGTCGATCCCGGCGCGGAGCAGCCCCTTGGCGTCCTCGAGGTTGAAGATGTGCGCCGTGACCGTGAGGCCGCTCCCGTGGGCCTCGTCGATGATCGCGGCGTACATCTCGGGCGTGAGCTTCTCGTACTGCCCGCCCCGGTCGTCGACCCAGATCTTCACGATGTCCACTTCCCGGGCGGCGAGCTCCCGGATCGCGGCCCGGCCTTCCTCGGCCGTCTCGATCCAGAAGGGGACGTCGCTACGCCCGGGCTCGGGCCGCGTGATCCCCCGGCCGGCGCTGAGGAAGCGGGCCGCGCCGGGGATGACCTCGTCCCTGACCTGGAAGGGGACGTCTCCCGCATCCGAGCCCAGGCTCACGACGGCGCTCGCCCCGTAGTAGGCGTTGTGGCGAAGTGCTAGGACGAGCTCGTCGCGGCCGGACGGGAGATGCATGTGTGCGTTGACGAAGGCCGGCACGACGGTCTTTCCGGCCAAGTCAACCCGGATGGCGCCTTCGGGGATATCGACCGCCCCGCTCGGGCCGACGGCGGTGAAGCGCCCGTCCTCGACGACGAACACCGCATCCTCCACGGGCGGAGCCCCCGTTCCCGTGATGAGCCGAGCTCCCACGAAGACCGTGGCCCCGGACGCGCCCTCCGCAGCCGGGGTGTTCTCTCCGCCCGAGCACGCGAAGGTGGCGGCGAGGAGCGACAGAAGCGCGGTAGCGGGGTGGCCCGGGCGCACCCGGGAATTCACTGGTAGCATCGGCACCTCCGGTCTTCGGGTGGACTCCCGGTCTGCCGCGGTGAACCGGGAGGCTGGAAAAGTGCGCCGGGTGCGGGGCTCGAGCAACTCCGTCCCGTCCCGCCACGGGCCTCGCGGCGGTCCGGCCGCCCGGATAGCTTCGAGCGAGTGGTCGGCACACACGGCGAATCCCGGCACGGCCCCTCCGGCCGTGTTCGGGATGCCCTGGGCGGAGTCGGAAATGAAGACCTCGGGACATCCATCCCCCCTTCTCGTCGCCCTCGCCCTCCTCCTCCTCCGGGCTCCGGCACCGCTTCCCGCGCAGCCCTCGGGCGCGCCCGGGGTGACCGAGAGCGTATTCCCGCTGGGTAGCGGGGCCGAGATGCGCTACGCGATCTCGCTCCCGGCCGGGTACGCGGAGGCGCCGGAGACGCCGAGGCCGCTCGTGCTCGCGCTCCACCCCGGGGGCCGCTCCGTCTACTACGGCAGCTGGTTCATGCAGTCGATCGTCGAGCCGGCTCTCCGGGAGTGGGATGCGGTGATCGTGGCGCCTGATGTGCCGGCCCGGAGCTGGTCGGTCCCGGAATCGGAGCGTGCGGTGCTCGCCCTCCTGGCGGATGTGACCGCCCGCCACGCGATCGATCCGGACCGGATGCTCGTCACCGGGTTCAGCATGGGCGGAGCGGGGACCTGGTACCTCGCCGCCCGCAACCCCGACCTCTTCACGGGCGCGATCGCCGTGGCGGCGAGACCCGCGGCGGACCGGCTGGAGAGCTTCGGGCAGATGCCGCTCTACCTCATCCACAGCCCGGACGACGAGGTCGTGCCGTACGAACCCGTCGAGGACGCGGCCCGCGAACTCGGCGCGCGCGGATCCCCGGTCGAGCTCCTCGGCCTGCCGGGCGCCACCCACTACATGATGGGGGCCTATGTGGGGCCGATCCGGCGGGGGGGCGAGTGGATCCGGGAGCGGTGGGAGGAGAGGGAGGGCGGTTCCGGCGGGGTGCCGTAGGCCCCTATGCCGCCCACTCCTTCGGGCGGAGGAAAACCAGGAAGTCCGGATCCGACCTCTCCGGCTGGAAGCGGTAGCCTTCCGCGCCGAACTCCCGGAGTTCCTCCGGGGTCTCGATCCGGTGTTCGATGATGAAGCGCGCCATGAGGCCCCGGGCCCGCTTCACGAAGAGACCGATGGTGGTCGGCTTCCCGTCCCGGAGCTCCTCGAAGCGGGCGGTGACGACGCGAAGGCGCCGCGCGGCGGGCTTGAGCGTCCGGATGAACTCGACCGAGGTCAGGTTCAGGAGGGTGCCGCTCCTCGTGCGCCCGGCCGCGTCGGCCAGCGCGTCCGCGATGCGGTCCCCCCAGAACTCGTAGAGGCTGCGCCCGCGGGGCGTCTCGAGCGGGGTGCGCATCTCGAGGCGGTAGGGCTGGATCAGGTCGAGCGGGCGGAGTACGCCGTAGAAGCCCGAGAGGACCCGGAACCGGTCCTGCGCCCACACCAGGTCTTCCGTCGAGAGGCTCGCCGGATCGAGCGTGCGAAAGACGTCCCCCCCGTAGGCGAGCGCCGCGGACATCGCGCTCCCGGGCGGTTCCGCGAGGTTCATCTTCCGGAAGCGCCGGAAAGCCGTCCGGGCCAGGGGGTCGCTCACCCGCATGAGCTCCCGGATCCTTGCGAGATTGAGCTTCCGGCAGTGCGCGAGGAGGACCTCGGACTCCTGCGAGAGTGCGGGCGCCGTGGTGGGAAGCCCCTCGGGCGCGCCGGCGGAGCTGAACGTCTTCGCCGGCGAGAGTACGGTGAGCACGCTGGCTCCTCCTGATCAGCGGTCGATGGTGCCGCCGCACGCGGAATCTACTACCGCCTGCGGGGCCGGCGGATCCAAGAGGGCGCGCCGGCGCCCGGCGTTTGCGGCGCTCCGGCGGCGCTGTATCGTAGGTGGACAGATGCCTGCATGCGGTGCAGGCCGGGCCGTCCCGGGAGGGAGATCGCCTGATGCACACACTGGCCGAGGTGATGGCGGAGCTCGAAGCGAGGGGGGATCCCAGGCGGGTCGGGGCATTCGCGCCGCACGGGGCGCCCGACGGGCTCCTCGGCGTCAGCGTGGCAGACATGAAGGTCATCGCCAGGAAGATCCGCGGGAGGCAGGAGCTCGCGTGCGAGCTCTACGCCAGCGGGAATCCGGACGCGATGTACCTCGCGGGTCTCGTGGCGGACGGGTCGCGGCTGAGCCGCGGGCAGCTCGACGGGTGGGCGCGCGGCGCGACCTGGCAGATGCTCTCGGAATACACGGTGCCGCGCGTCGCCGCCCGCAGCCGGCACGCCCGCGAGCTCGCAAGGCGGTGGATCGATTCCGAAGACGAGGGCGTCGCCTCCTCGGGATGGAACACCTACGCCGGGATCGTCGCGGTGGTGCCGGATGCGGAGCTGGATCTCGCGGAGATCGGGGACCTCCTCGACCGGATCGAGACCGGGATCGGTGCTGCCCCCAACCGCGTCCGCTACACGATGAACGGGTTCGTGATCTCGGTCGGCACTTACATCCTCCCCCTCGTCGGCCGCGCGAAGGAGGCGGCCCGGCGGCTCGGCAAGGTCCATGTGGAGATGAACGGCACCTCGTGCAAGGTGCCCCTGGCGACGGCGTACATCGAGAAGGTCGAGCGGGCCGGTCGCACCGGGCGGAAGCGGAGGGCCCGAAGGTAGGTGGCGGGGCGGGCCTTCGCCGT
>JAAXGI010000253.1:0-6373 GCA_012267505.1 Gemmatimonadota bacterium | reverse complement strand
GGTCCCGCTGGTCCCGCCGCTCCCGACACCCCGCGTCCGGGTGGCGCAACCGTCCGATGGCTGACCGTGCCGAGCTCCTGGCGATCGGGGACGTGCATCTCGGCACGCGCCCGTCCCGGGTGCCGGTGGACGGGTCGTGGGGCGTGAGTTCCGAGGAACTGACGCCGGCGGCCGCGCTCGGGCTCGCCGTGGACCTCGCGGTCGAGCGCGGGGTGGACGCCGTCCTCTTCGCCGGTGACGTGGTCGAGAGCACGAACGCCAGGTTCGAGGCCGTCCCGCCGCTCGAGAACGCCGTCCGCCGGCTCGTCGATGCCGGGATCCAGGTCGTTGCCGTTGCCGGCAACCACGATGTGGATGCGCTCCCGCGGCTCGCCTCCCTCCTCGAGGGGTTCACCCTCCTCGGGGCTGGCGGGAAGTGGGAGTCGTACGCCGTCACGAAAGACGGTGAACCCCTCGCCGAGATCATCGGCTGGTCCTTCGGCGCACCCCGCGTCAGGGAGAGCCCAGTGGCGGCGCTCCTCGAGAGTCCCCTCCCGCGTCTTCCCGGGGCCGTGCCCCGGATCGGGCTTCTCCACGCCGACCTGGATGCGTCCGGCGGGCCGTATGCGCCGGTGCGGCAGGTCGAGCTGGACGAGACCGGATACGATGCCTGGCTTCTCGGCCACATCCACAAGCCCTCGATCGACCGGCTCGCTACCCCAGCCGATCGTCCGCCGTCGGGCTATCTGGGTTCGCTCGTCGGGCTCGACCCCTCGGAGACGGGACCGCACGGCCCGTGGATCGTGCGGATCGGCGGGGACGGCGCCGTCGGGCTCGAGCGCCTCTCCATCGCCCCGCTCCGTTGGGAGCACCTCCAGGTCCCCGTGGACGGGTTCGAGCATCCGGACGACGTGGGCGACGCCCTCCTGGGAGAGGTCGCGGAGGAGGCCGTCGCCCGCATTCGCGGGGCGGGGCCGCTTCCGCGCGCGCTCGGGCTGAGGGTCCGGCTCACCGGCGCGAGCCCGTGCCAGGACGGCATCCGGCAGACGATCGCCTCCGGTGCCTGGAACGAGCTCCGGCGGGTCGTGGACGGGACCGCGGTCTTCTACAACCGGATCGTGCCCGCCATGAGGCCGCGGCTCGAGCTCGCGGAGATCGCCGGGGGGGACGATCCGGCTGCCCTGCTCGCCCGGCGCCTCATCCTCCTCGAGGAAAGCGGTGACGCCTCGCGGCAGCTCCTCGAGGACGCCCGTGCTGCCCTCGACCCGACGGCCAGCCGTCCGGTGTGGGCCCGTGCGGGTGACCACAGGAGCGATGTGGATCCACTCTCCGACGAGGCTCTCCGCGACACACTCCTCCGTGCGGGCATGCACGCGCTTGAGGCGATGCTCGCACAGTCCGGGGAGAGGGCGCTCTCATGAGGCTCACACGGCTCCGGATCGACCGGCTCCCGGGGATCGACGAGCCATACGAGATCAGGACGGAGGGCCCCGGGGTCCATGTGGTCTTCGGACCGAACGCGGTCGGCAAGTCGAGCATCTGCCGCGCCGTCGAGGCGCTCTACTGGGAGGAGATTCGGCCGGGCGAGCGCACGGAGCTCACCGGTGAGTTCGAGATCGACGGCGTACCATGGCGGGCGGAGCGATACGGTCCGCGCTTGCGCTGGCGCTCCGAGGGTGAGGACCGCATGCGGCCGCGCCTTCCGCCGTCGCGCCACCGGAACGCCTTCATCCTCCGGCTCCGGGACCTGCTCGATCCGTCGGCAAAAGGAACACGGGCGATCGCCTCCGAGATCCGGCGGCAGATGTCCGGCGGGTTCGATCTCGCCGCGATCGTAGGCGACCTCTTTCCGGCCGTGACGCGGAGCGGCGGCCGGAGAGAGCAGCGGAAGCTCAGCACCGCGACGAGGGCCGTGGAAGAGGCGGAGCAGGGGCAGGCCGGACTCGCGCGCCGCGCGGAGCGCCGGCAGGCGCAGATGGCGGAGCTCGAGAGGTGTTCGGCATCGGAGGCACGCGCCCCGCTCGTCGTCCGGGCGGTCGGACTCGCTCGGCGCACGGAGGAACATGCCGTTCTCTTGCGCCGGGTCGAGGACATGCCTGCCGTGCTCGGCCGGCTTACCGGCGATGAACTCGCCCAGGCCGAGGAGCTCCACGAACGGGTCGACGGGTGGGACCGGCGGGACCGGGAGCTCGCGCGCGAGCTGGACGATCTCGGCGCCAGGATCCGGGACGCCGCCCCGGTCGACTCGGCCGACATCGCGACCTGGCGGGAGAAGGCGGATGAGCTCGGGCGTCTCGAACTCGAGCTGCAGACGGCCCGGAAGGAGCTCCGCGGGGAAGAGCGGAAGGTCGGGGCCGCGCTCCGCTCGCTCGGCGGCACGGACCCGGACAGCGCCGTATTCACCCTCGACGACGATGCCCGCCTCTTCGGGTTCCTGCGCGAGGCCGAGGAGAATCGGGGGAGGGAAGAAGCGGTCAGGGCCAGGCTCGCTCTCCTCGACGATGTTGAAAAGAGGGAACAGACGAAAGCCGCGACGAGCCGTCCGGAGGATCTCGGGAGTGCCGTCGGCACACTCCGGCGCTGGCTTCGCGCACCCGAACCCGCAGACGACCGGGCCGGCGCGGGGAGGCTGCGCAGGTGGCTGCTTGTCGTGGCAGGCTTGCTGCTCGCAGCGGGCGGGTTCGCGGCGTTAATCGACCCGGCAGCCGCGCTCCTGCTCGCCGGAGCGGGGGCCGGGCTCCTCGCCGGACTCGTCCTCACACGTCCCGGCGCCCGGGAAGGGTCCGCCCGCGCCGACGCGGAGGAGGCATTCCTGCGGTTCGGGCTCGACCCTCCCGAATCATGGGACGTGCCCGCCGTCGAGGCGCGGCTCCGGACCCTCGAGACCAACGTGGCTGATGCGGAAGCCCGTGCGAGGATGACAGCCTACCGCGCTGCGGACCGCCAACACCTGATCAGCGACCTGGATACGGTTGCCGGGAAGGCGGCCGCGCTCGCCAAACGTCGGGAGGAGCTGTTCGCCCCCCTGGGTCTGGCCGAGATGCCCCACGATGCGGAACTCGTCGACACCGTACACGCCCTCGATCAGCTTCGGGTCGCCCGCATCGCGCGAGCGCGGGCCGTGGGCCAGATGGAGGAATTCGAGGAGACCTTCTCGAAGCGTCTCGCCGAGCTCGCAGGCATCCTCGGTGAACACGGCGAACCGGAGCCGAGGGATGCCGCCCGGGCCAAGGCGTATGTCGGGCGCCTGAACGACCGGAACACCGAACTTGCCACGGCGATCGCCGGCAGGAGACAGGCGGCCGCCGAACGGGCCAGGGTCGCTTCCGACAGCGAGAAGGCGCGAGCGTCCCTCCGGGGGATCTACGCGCGCGCGTCCGTTGAGGAAGGTGACCTCGCAGGCCTCCGGGAGCTGATCGGCCGGCTCGACGCGTTCCGTGAACTCAGGAAGAGGGTCGACGACCTCGAGAGCCGGAACGAGGAAGACCGGGACGCGCTCGACGAGGCCGGCGAATCGGAGCTTGCCGATCTCGACGACTCCGGCCTCCGCCGGCTTCGAGAGCAGATCGCGGCCGATGCGGACCGGGCCGAGGAGCTCCGCAACGAAATCGCGGAGCTGGATGCGGAGGTGAAGCAGACCACCAGCGCCGGCAGCCTCGAGGAACTGATCGCCCGCCGCGACGACGCGCGTACCGAACTCGCCGAGCGCCGGGATGCGGCGATCCTGGCCGAGGCGGGGCGATTCCTGATCGACGCCGTGGAGGCGGATTACGAGAAGAACCAGATGCCGCACGTCCTCAAGCGGGCGCGCAATCACTTCTCGGCATTCACGCGCCATGGCTACAAGCTGCGGGTCGGCCGGGAGAGGGACGCGCCCCGGCTCTTCGCGGTCGATCTCGGCCGGAACGCACGCCGCGAGCTCGCCGAGCTCTCCGACGGTACGCGCGCGCAGCTCCTTCTGGCGGCCCGGGTGGCGTTCGCCGAGGAAGTGGAGGGCGGGCTCACACTCCCGCTCTTCTTGGATGAAGCGCTGGACCAGAGCGATCCCGCGAGGTTCGATGCGATCACCGCGAGTCTCGGGCAGATCGCCGCCGACCAGGGACGCCAGGTGTTCTACCTGACGAGCGATCCGCTCGACGGGGAGCGCATCCGGAGAGCGCTCGAGACGGCCGGGTTCGCCGTGGCGTCCGAGATCGATCTCGGCGCGATCCGCGGGCGGGCCACGGCCGTCGAGGGTCCGTCGGAGCTCCGGGTCCGCCCGGGCCCGCGCGTGCCCGAGCCCATCGGGGTGACGGCCGCCGAATACGGGAGTGCACTGGGAGTGCCTCCCTTCAGCCCGGGGCACGGGTCCGCGCGGCAGCACTTCTTCTACCTCCTGGCTGACGACCTTGAACTCCTGCGCGAGCTCCTCCAGTCCGGTGTCGAACGGGCGGGGCAGTGGACGACTGTCGCGGGCACGCCTCTCGCCGAGCGGCTGGCGGCGCGTTTTCCGAAGGCGGGCCGGATCGAGGTGCGGGTGCAGATGCTCGAGGTGTTCTGCGAGGTCTGGAGCTGCGGCCGGGGCCGGCCTCTCGACCGCAGCGCCCTGGCGGCGAGCGGTGCGGTGAGCTCCCGTTATATCGACGGCGTGGCGGAGATCGCCCGCGAACTCGATGGCGACGCGGCTGCGCTTCTCGAGACGATCCGTGGCAAGAGCGATGCGCGCGTCAGGGGCTTCCGCCGGGCGAAGGCCGAGGCCCTCGAGGAGCAGCTCCGGGATGGCGGGTACATCGACGACCGGCCCGTGCCCGGGGAGGGGGAGGTCAGGCGCCGGGTTCTCGCGAGCGCGCCCGCTGCGGAGTTGCCCCGCGAAGTCGCCACGGAGCTGGTGGACTCGTGGCTCGAGTGGGTGGCGAAGCAGGCGGCGAGCGGTCCCTGAGTCCGGCCGGGGGGCGCCGGCCCCTCCGCGCTCTCCGCCGGTCAGCCCGGCACGGGCGTTGCCGACGCCCGCCGCCGGTCCGGGATCACTCCCCGCTCCCGGGGCAACCACTGCTTCATGGGTGCCGGCCGGTGTCTCGCGGCCCGGGCGCGCGTGTCCTATAATGACAGGTTCCCGTGCCCGCATGCGAACGCGGGCCGGGCCGTAAACCCTGTCCAATCGGAGGAGGGAAGGGAAGATGCGTAGACCTGTACCGGGAGTCCGGGGGCGGCCGTCCCGCCTGATCGGGGCCGTGGCCGTGCTCCTGCCCGCGCTGGCCATGGCGGCACCGGCCGCCGCCCAGCGCCAGGGCCTCGAGAACGGCGAGTGGCGCTATCTGGGAGGGGATGCGGGGCACACGCGCTCGGCGCCGGGCCTCACCCAGATCAACGCGTCCAACTTCGAGGACCTCGAGGTGGCGTGGACATTCCGGGGCGACAACTTCGGGCCGTACATCGAGTACACGGCCAGGTCCACCCCCGTCTACGCCGACGGGATCCTCTACACGGTGCTCAGCGGACGCCGCCAGGTTGTGGCGATCGACCCCGCTTCGGGCGAGCTGCTTTGGACCTTCCGCGAGCCGGAAACGATGCGGTTCCGGCGCTCGCCGCGGGCCGACTTCGGCAAGGGCATCGCATATGCCGAGGTCGACGGAAGGGGCGTCGTCTACATTACCTCGGCGGCCTACTTCCTCTGGGCGCTCGACGCGAAGACGGGCCGGCCGCTCGAGGGATGGGGCGCGCCGACGGGTGTTCCGAACTTCCCCGACGCAGGTGTGGTCGACCTGATCCCGACGCTTGTCGGAGACTGGGGGCCCTGGGAGGACTTCGTCGCGTCCGGCGGCACCTACGACCCGGACCACGGGATCCCGCAGGAGCTCGGGATGGTCACGAGCTCCTCGCCGCCGATTGTCGTCAACGGGGTCGTCGTCGTCCTCGTGGGCCACGAGCCGAGCTACGACCAGACGCGCATCGAGAACGTCCCAGGCGACATCCAGGGGATCGACGCCCGGACGGGCGAGTTCCTCTGGAAGTTCCATGTGATCCCGAGGCCGGGCGAGGTGGGTCACGAGACGTGGGAGAACGACGCCTGGCAGTGGTCGGGCGACATGTCGAGCTGGGCGCCCGCCTCGGCGGACCCGGAACTCGGACTCGTCTATATCGTGACGAACGCCTCGACCGTGCAGTCGTACGCCGGGCACCGGCCGGGGGACAACCTCTTCGGGGGCACCCTCCTCGCCCTGGACGTGGAGACCGGCGAGCGCCGGTGGCACTTCCAGATCCACCGGAGCGACCAGTGGAACTATGACATCCCCACCGCCCCGGTCCTCCTCGACCTGACGGTCGACGGCGTCGAGGTCCCGGCCGTGATCCAGAACACGAAGCAGGGACTCATCTTCGCGCTCAACCGGGCGACCGGCGAGCCGATCTGGCCGAT
>JAAXGI010000251.1 GCA_012267505.1 Gemmatimonadota bacterium | reverse complement strand
ACCAACAGTACATCGTTCGCACCCCTGGGATGACTCGGGCTGGCGGTCACGCACCGGCCGTCCTCCACGTGCTTCCCGCTCTGGTCGACACCCTACCTGATGAGCGAGCCCGGGTGTTGGGACATGGCCGGAAGAGGAAGGACGGCAACGTGTGCCCGAGTATAGGGCGCAGGTCCTCGAACCCGCGAGGGCCGGAACGGCCCTCGGCCGCTCGCCGCTTCTCGTGGAGGGAGGGGAGAATCCGGTTCGTGCACCTGCGACGCCCACCGCGCGGCACAGCTGCAGGTCGGACAGCGTCTGCACGCGCGACCGGCTTCGCGGACCGATGCATCAAGGACGCGGACGGGGTTGCTGCCACTGCGCAAAATCGGGTAGCTTCCCACCACCCTAGGGTCTCGCGTTCATCGTCCGTGGGCAGTGGAGTCGCGTGCAGTTGACTCGTCGCCGAAAGCCGGAAGCAGGCATTCCGCTTCTCCTTGCACTGACGGCAACGGTGCCCCGCGGAGCGGACGCACAGCGGATCAGCTCTCCGTACGAATTCATCGAGGGCACGCACACCGCCGCAGTTGTCGTGGGCACCGTCGGCGAGGCGAGGGGCGAACTCGGCATCGGCCCCGGTGGGGGTACGCTCGTCGCCGGACGTTACGGGATCGAGCTTCGGGGCCCGCTCGCCGTCGATGTCCACGGCTTCTTCGTCTCCACGGACCGCATGGTCTTCGATCCCGTGTTAGAAACCGGCCTCGTGGAGATCGGACCGGCAAGGACACTCGTCACAGGGCTCGAGGCCCGGCTGCGGTTCACGCTGACCGGGCGCCGCACCTGGTACCGCACGGCACCGTTCGTCGTGCTCGGCGGCGGCATTGTGGGCGACCTCGCCGGGCCGCCCGCGATCGAGGCGGAGGTCGCGCCCGAGGCACACTTCAACTTCGGCCCTTCTTTTGTCGGAGTCGCGGGTACTGGCATCCGGATCGTCGCTTCGGAGCGGATCGAGTTCCGGGGTGAAGTCAACTACCGGCTCTGGAAGCTCGGCACGCCGGTCGCCTTCCGCGACCTGGATGAGAACCTGGAAGCGCCGCTCCCCGAGCAGGAGTGGATTGGACCGGTCACGTTCGCGCTGGAGGCGAGCTACAGCTTCTGAACCGGGAGCGCCATGGTCAGATTCGAGACCCTCGAGCCGGACTGGCTCTCGTTTCCGGAGGCACTGCGCCGCGTGTGCTCCCTCGCCGTAGAACGCCCCCCTGTCGAGGCACCCCTGAGCGAGTCCCTAGGACTCGCGCTCGCCGAGAGGGTTGTCGCCCGGCTCACCCTTCCCCCGGGTCCGACCTCCCACATGGACGGCTACGCGCTCCGCGCGGCGGACGTCACCTTCCCGCCGGGCTCGCGCACCTCGGAACCGATCGGCGTCCTCGGAGCCGTCCAGCCCGGCAGCCCTTGGGAAGGCACGCTTGCGAGGGCAGAGGCAGTTCGGATCATGACCGGCGCCCTCCTCCCCGAGGGAGCGGACACGATCGTTCCCGTTGAGGACACGGACCGCGAACACACGGCACCCGGCCAGGTTCGGGTCCGGGGAAGGAAGGCGACGAGCGAGCCCGCACGGCGCGGACGGTACGTCCGCCCTGCTGGCGAAGAGATGCAGGCCGGGGACATCCTCGCTGACCGGGGAGCCACAGTAACCCCGCACCTTCTCACACTCCTGGCCGCTACGGGCGAGCCCCGCGTGCCCGTCCACCCCCCTCCTCGCATCGCCCTGATCGTGACCGGAGATGAGCTGGTGGATGCCGGAGACCCGAAGGCACTTCGTGGTGGCATACGGCGCGCCGACATCATCTCGCCCACTCTTCCCCCGCTCATCGAGGACGCCGGCGCGGTAGCTCTCGCGCCCGTGCGCGTGGGTGACGACGAACGGGAAATCGCTGCGGCGCTCGGGGAGGCATCCTCCCGGGCTGACCTCATCATCACCACAGGCGGTGCATCGATGGGGGAGGCCGATCTCGTCAAGCGCGTCCTAGACGACCTAGGATACGATCTTGACTTCTGGCGGGTCCTGATGCGCCCGGGGAGTCCCGTCAGCCTCGGGCGGCTGCCGGGCACAGCGGCGGGGTGCCCACCCGTGCCCGTGCTCGGGCTCCCCGGCAATCCGGTCTCCGCTGTCGTCACCTTCCTGACGCTCGGGTATCCGGCCATCCGCGCCCTAGGGGGGCACGTCCGTCACCACCTGCCAATCCTCCATGCGGTCGCCGCGTGCGAATTCGGTGGGCCGGGCCGGCTCACCCGCTTTTTCCGGGTCCGGCTCGAACCGGGATCTTCGAGCCTCCCTACGGCGCGTCTCTCCGCGGATCAGGGCTCTGGAGTGATCCGGAGCATGGCACTGGCCGACGGCCTCGCGTGCGTTAGGGCCGGCACCGCCACGGTCGAGCCGGGGAAGCAGATCGCGGTCCTCCTGCTTCCACACATCGCCTGGAGCACTGCCCCGTGAAGGGGACACAGGTGAAGGGAGGGCGCCAGAGGGCGGTGAATCGGCCGGGAGGTCCGCGGAAGGCACACCACCGGACTGGACCTCCCGCCCTTCTCCTCTCCTGCCTCGTCGTTCTCGGCACAGGCGGCTGCATGTTGCCCCGCTGGCCGGTCGAGGATGTCCTCACCTCGCCGTTCGGACTCCGGTGGGACGGCATCCTTCCCGACCTTCACGGCGGCGTCGACATACGGGCAGCAGAGGGAACTCCCGTACGAACCATGGCGGCAGGCCGCGTCCGCTACGCCGGATGGATGGACGGCTACGGGAACGTTGTGTGGGTGGACCACTCGGGCGGCGTGACCTCCGCCTACGCCCACCTCTCAGACATCGATGTCACGGCGGGGAGCGCGGTCCGGTCCGGCGAGCTGCTGGGATTGAGCGGCAGCACAGGCCTCGTCGACGGCCCGCATCTCCACTTCGAGGTCTGGAAGGCGGGAAGGCGCGTGGATCCCGTGTCTTTCATGGGAGGGAGACCCGCGGCGGCAGGCTCCCGGTAGCCGGACGCCTGTGGGGGCAGACGAACCGCGCGGGCGCGTCCACCATGCGGTCCGCGGAGGATCTGGCGCCCGGGGTCCGTGCGGTCCGTCCTGACAGTGTTCCCGCCGGGCACCGGCGGCGATCCCGATCTTGCACGTTGCATACGGGACAGCCTTGCGGGACAGTGCCAGGATCCCGCACGCCGGCACGCCCGGGCGGGAAGGTACATCGCCCCGCAGGCTCTCCGACAGACCGACACCCTCAGGGAAGCACGTTGCGGGATGCCGGCGGAGCGGCCCGTCCCGGCGATACGTCGGGATGGCCTTCGATGTGAAAGCGGAGCGGCCAGTCCTCCGCCGTCCGTATGCCCACACGCCCGGTCACGGCGATCCGGTCCGGAGACGGGGGAGCGCCCCGGATGAGGAGGAGCGGACGGCGGTCACAAGGGTGCCAGTTCAGCGCTCCGTCGATTCCGAGCGCCTCGCAGAGGCGTGCCGGGCCATTCGTCAAGTCGCTCTCGCGCCCCCGGCGAGTGCGCATCTGACGGATCCCGAATCCGGGCTCGATCGCCCGGACCAGAACGGCCTGCGGATCTCCCCTCTCCCCGGTCACGACATTGAAGCACCAGTGCAATCCGTAGACGAAATACACGTAGGCAATACCGGACGGGCCAAACATCGGAGCGTTGCGTGCCGTGCGCCCGATCCGTTCCGCGGCGTGGGAGGCCGGATCCGGGAGCCCGAGGTACGCCTCCGTCTCAACGATCCGGCCGCCAGCCGCAATCCCCCCGATGGTCGAGACTAGGTAGGAGCCGAGCAGTTCCCGCGCCGCATTCTCCGCACCGGAGAGGAGCGTCCGCGCGGATACCGGCACACCCTCCGGCACTAGGGATTCCCAGCCACCGTGCGGGTTCACTGGCAGGGCCGAGCGGCCGACATCCGGATAACCGCCGTTCAGTCGGAGGGACGGTCCCTCCTCCGCGTACGGCGGCCGCGTCGCCGGCGCGGCTTCGCGTCCTCGGCAGCACCGCCGGAAGCCACTTCGGGCGCAACCACCGCGACCGGGGGCTCGTCCCCACCCCCGGCCTCGCCCAGCCGTGCGGTTCGGCGCTCGTAGTCGGCCCTCCACGCGGCCAGCACCTGGCCTGCCCGCCCGGGCGGGAGAAGCTCACCCACCCGCGACGGATTCGTCTCGAGCTGGTGGAAAAGGTCGTCCCCGAGCGCATCGACCAGCGTCTCGGCCGTGCGCTTTCCTACCCCTGCATAGGAGCTGCTCAGGTATTTGATGACCGGCCCGCGCCCAGTCGGGAGCCCGAGTGATTCAGGATCGGACACTCCGGTAGCAGGCACCGGCGACACCTGCAGGACGCCATCCTCAAGCGCCTGGAGCCGGATAACGCCGTCGGCCTCCGCCTGCCGCAGAAACTTCGAGAACTTGGAGAATCCCAGGCTTCCCTCACTGAAGCCACGCTTGAGGGCGAGCATGCGGCGCTTCACGTCCGAATCGCGTACGGAGTTGCCGTCCGTGTCGCGGAGAAGGTCGGCGGCAGCCGCCTGGAGGAGGCCGTAGGCAGCCTCGAGAGTCGGGGTCGCTGTGCCCTTGCCGTCGGCCACGGCCGGTTCGGACCGACGCTCCGCCGGTTTCCCACGGCGGCGGGACCGCTGCCCGTCGGCCTTCCCGGCATCGGTTGCCCTGCGCCCCTGCGGACGCGAATGGGTACGCTTGCCCTGCGCCGGAACCAAGATCTCGAACTGTCCGTTTTCCAGCCTCTGGATCTCGACGATGCCCCGCCCGGCTGCCTCCGTCATGAACTTAGAGAACTTGGAGAACCCGAGTGCCTTTTCGCTGAACACCGGATCGAGGTCCATCATCACCTGCTTCAGGCGGTCCGAGCGCATCGCGTCGCCGCGGCGGCCCATCTCCTCGACAGCCTGCCCCACGAGCTTCCAGGGATCGGTGGGCGCGCCGGTCCCCTCGACGGCCTTCGTGAGCCCGGAGAGAGAGGTGTAGGAATAGTATTCATCACAGTTCTGGACGAGTATGTCGGAGGAGGACTCCTGCATCCCGACGCCGATCACGTACTTCCCGTACTCCTTGAGCTTGAGGACGAGCGAGGAGAAGTCCGAGTCACCGGTAAGGAGGATGAAGGTGCCGATCTCCGGGCGTGTGAAGACAAGCTCGATGCCGTCGATCGCCATGCGGATGTCGGTGGCGTTCTTCTTGCTGCTCCCGTAGGCGGGCGCAAAAATCAGGTCGATCGACGCTTTCGAGAGCGGAACGATGTACTGCGGATAGCGCCGCCAGTCGGCATACGCCCGCTGTACGCTGACCTTCCCGCGGATCACGTCGGAGTCGAGCAGCGTCCTGAGTTCCTTGGAGAGATCGCTTCGGATCCCCATCGTGACATTGTCGAAGTCGATTAGAAGGGCAGCATTGGTGGAGCCGCCCGACTGTGGGGCGGCAGAGGCTCCCTCGATGTGGGGAGCCCTAGAGAAGGGAAAATTCATGTGGATGGCTCTGGCTCTCGCCGCATGGATGCGAACGTGCCGCGAGACCTCCCCACCCGCGCCCCGTCGCCCCCGGATCGGGGGGGGTCTCAAGCAGGGTACGGGTCAGGGAAGCCCCCGGAGTGTCAATTGGCCGGGTGAGGGCGGGCCTCCTCTCGAAGGCGCACCCGCTCGACCCGGCGGACCTCACCGGTTCGTGTCCATGGGAGCCTGTCGGCGAAGAGCGCTCGGTCCGGGAACCTGGATCCGGCGAGACGTCGCTGGCTCCGCTCCTTGAACTCCCTTCGGTGACGGCCGCTCCCTCCAGAGGAACCACCGAGGCAGTGGCGGCTTCTCCCGGGAGCTGAACCCGGGCACCCGTGCCTACGGCCTGTCTGGCCTCGGCATGGGTTTTGAGCCGATCCTCGATCTTCCACGGACAGACGTTCGAACCGCATCTGATGATAACGCCACCGGAGCGACCCACCAACCGCTGCCCAGGTTTCCGATCCCGCACGTACACGAGCTGCCGTCCGGAGTGACGCTCGTCCGAGTCCCCGCGATCTGCGCGCAGGGACCCGGGATGGCTTCAGACCCGGAGGCGGCATCCGGCGGCGGGACCGGCAGTCACGGTGCACTGTGGTTCGAGACGATGTCCGTCTCACGCGGGGCCGGGGAACACGCTGGCGAGAAACTCCTCGATGATCGGGCGCGTGAGTTCCCAGCTCCACCCATGG
Organism: Gemmatimonadota bacterium; assembly: GCA_012267505.1. Lineage (GTDB taxonomy): Bacteria > Gemmatimonadota > Gemmatimonadetes > Longimicrobiales > Gaopeijiaceae > JAAXGI01. Next base: position 8,042 of record JAAXGI010000251.1, on the reverse strand, counting down.
CGGCGGTCCACTCTTCCGATCCGGGCCAGCAGCACGTAGCGCGAGATCCCGCTCCGGGCCTTCTTGTCACGCGACAGGAGCTTGAGCACTGTCTCGGGATCGGGTCGACCCGGCGCACGGGTCGGAAGTTCCGCCCGGTCCAGCACCTCGGCGATCCGCCCCGAGATCCCTCGCTCCGTCACGCCGAGGCGTTCCCCCAGCTGTGCCTCGAGCACCATCCCGATCGCCACGGCCGAACCGTGCGGGAGGCGGAATTCGGACTCAGCCTCGAGGGCGTGCCCAAGCGTGTGGCCGAAATTCAGGATCTGGCGCATGCCGGCTTCTCGCTCGTCCTCGCCCACCACATGAGCCTTAAGTTCGACCGAGCGCATGACGAGCGCCCCGGTGGCATGGGGATCCCCGCCGAGGAGGTCCTCGGCCCGCCTCTCGATCCAGCCAAAGTACGCGGGGTCCAGGATCGCTCCATGCTTGATGGCCTCGGCGAGCCCCTGGCTCCGCTCCCTCCGGGGAAGGGTGACCGAAAGATCCGGGTCCGCCAGAACGAAACGCGGGGGATGGAATGCTCCGACCAGGTTCTTTCCGGCAGCCACATCTACGCCAGTCTTTCCCCCGACCGAGGCGTCCACCATGGCAACGAGGGAGGTGGGAACCTGGACAACGGGGATGCCGCGCATGTAGGTCGCCGCGACGAATCCGGCGAGATCACCTGCCACGCCGCCGCCGAGTGCAATGACGCATCCGTCGCGACCGAGCCCCGTGGCGAGAAGCGAGTCAGTGAGCCTCGACCACTCCGTTCGGTTTTTGCTCTGCTCGCCAGGCTTGAAAGTGTGGATGGTGAGCGGCTGGTCCAAGCCGGAGCAAACTGCCCGCACGCGGGCACCGTGCAGTCCCCAGACCCCTGCATCGGCGATTAGTGCGTACGCGTGCGCGGGGCAGTGTCTCGCGAGCAGCTTGGGGAGCTCGGCGAGGCTCCCCCGACCTATGCGAACGGGATAGGATCCCACCGAGGTCCTGACCTCGATCCTCCCCTCCGGAGCACTGGACACCGCGTGGCACATCCTCGCCTAGTCCCTCGCCCGAGTCCCCGTGGTAATACGCCAAGAAGTGGAGGACCCGGCAACCGGGACGATTTCCGGCGGGATCGGTCCGGTCGGGAGGAGGTCCCGGAGCCGCTCGCCCGTCCCGGGTTCCACCATCTCCCCGGCAACCTCGGGCACGAGGTGGAAGACGAAGGGCCGCTCCGACCACCGTGGATGCGGCACCGTGAGCTCGGGCGAATCGATCACCTCGGATCCGAAGAAGATAATGTCCACATCAAGCGTGCGGGGACCCCGCCGGACCGAGCGGACCCGTCCGGCCGAGTGTTCGGCTGACTGGGCCAGCTCCAGGAGTCCGCGAGCGTCGCGGTCGGTCCGGCCCCGGAGCACCAGATTCAGGAAGTCGGGCTGGGGAGGCGACGGAGCCCAGACGGGGGACTCAACCACAGTCGAGACCGCCTCGATCGACACCGCGCGCGCCAGGTGACGGATGCCCCGCTCGAGGTGGGCCAAGCGATCGCCCATGTTCGATCCGAGCGAGAGAATAAACGGGGTGCCGGCCCCGGTCTCGCTCACGTCGCACCCCACGGGACACCGACCCTCCTGCCGGTACTCTGTACCGGGAGGGCCGCGGCGTCCGGACCGGCCCCGGTCAGGGACACCTGCGGCCCGACGCTTCCGGCGCCGGACGGGCGCAACGACGACCGGCGTCGATCCCGCCGAAACCGGCCGACGGTGTACGGTGTGGACGCACACCCCCGGATGTCACGACCCGAACGGATTCTCGTCCGCGGATGGCCCGTAGATCGCCGGGACGGATATGTCGTTCAGCCGCAGGTACACGCCGAGCTGCGCGCGGTGGTGGACCAAATGGTTGAAGACGAAGCTCCGGAGCACCGAGATGCGCGTCTGCGTGAGCAGGATCTGCCCATTCCGGAGCAGGCTCCACGGCAGGAGGAGCTCGTCGTTGCTCGCATTACGGAGCGCGGAGCGCGCGTCCCCAGCGTTCCGGTCAAGGGCCTGGACGACCTCCGCCACGGTCTCCGGCTCCGGCAGGGGACCCGCCTCTTCCCCGTCCGGGGCGATATCCAGCGATTCCGTCTGGATCGTCATCGCCGCCCACGACGGCACGTTGGCAAGGTGACCGGCAAGCCAGCCCATCGCTGCTGACTTCGGGTGCGGTCGCCAGCCGAGGCGGTTATCCGGTACGCGTTCCAGAGTCCTGCGGCAGCCCGCGATCTCCGGCTCGAACTCCTCCAGCAGCATCTCGCTCAGTGAAACGGAGACGCGCCCGTCACCGACCCGCGCCCCACCCGCGGAATCGCTCATCTCGCTCCCCGAAGTGGAATGACTGTCCCGTTCCGCACCAGATCCCCGAAGCTGGTCAACCTGGAGCTGGTTCACAACCCCGCGTCTGGCGTGTGTGGCGAGCGGACAGGGAGGTGCTGCCCCCGGAGCGCAGGATCCCTTCGGTTCGCCGACTCCTTCCCTAGCAAAGCGAAGGGAGCGGTCGCGAGCAGATAGGCGTACGCCTTCAGCGCCAGGCACGGCTCCGCGCACCCTGGCCGGCGGTGAACCGTGGGCTCCCGAGCGGACGCGTGACGCGCAGATCCAGCCGGGGATCGGCGATCACGCGGCCAGCGGGCTACCCCGCATGCACTTGCGGACAATCTGTTATATTGATCGAGCGTCTGCGGGCCGACACGAGGATCCGCCGTCCCGTCCCGGTGTAGTCCACGGGTCAGGAGCCGGAATGAACCGGGAAGCCAATTGAAAAAGAAGCGATCCAGCCGTACAAGGAAGGGCAGACGCCGAGCTTCGGGCGGTGCCTGGAGTCTGCTCAGGCGGCAGGCGGTCTGGGTTCCCCTCTTCCTTCTGGGTGCGGCCGGGGGCGGGTTCGCGGCCGGAAGCTGGCAGCATCTCTGCGCCGACTGCCCCTCCGTTGCACAGATCCGGACCTGGGAGCCCCAGCAGACCTCGAAGGTCTTTACTCATGATGGCCAGATCCTCGGCGAGCTCGGCATCGAGCGGCGGACTCCCGTCTCGCTTGTCTCACTCCCTCCCCACGTCCCAGAAGCCTTCATCGCGGTCGAGGACCGGCGGTTCTATCGACACTTGGGTTTCGACCCCAAGGGGCTCGCACGGGCTGTCGCAGCACGGCTGATCCCCGATCCCGTCTTCCAGATCCTGCTCGGCACGTCCCTCCGGGCGGGCGGGGCGAGCACGATCACGCAGCAGCTTGCTCGGAACATGTTCGATGCCATCGGATTCGAGGTGAGCCTTGAGAGGAAGCTCAAGGAGCTCCAGGTCGCGCTCGAGCTCGAGCGCGCCTACTCGAAGGACGAGATCCTCGAGGCATATCTCAACGAGATCTATCTCGGACCCGGGTGGTGGGGCGTTCAGACCGCCTCGCGGAACTATTTCGGGAAGGACGCCATCGATCTGAACCCTGCCGAGGCGGCACTGCTCGCAGCGGTCGGCAACAACGCGGGGGTCTACTCCCCCTTCCGCTACCCCGAGCGCGCCGAGGCGCGCAGGAACTTCGTTCTGGACCGGATGGTGCTCGAGGGATTCCTGCCGGAGTCCGACGCAGAGGTCTGGAAGGGGCACCCTCTCCCCACCCGGACGACCATCGCCTCCGAGGGTGCAGCGCCCTACTTCGTGGAATGGGTCCGGCAGTTGCTCCAGGAGCGGTTCGGAAGCCAGCTCTACACGGGTGGTTACCAGATCGTCACCACGCTCGATGTCGGAATGCAGCACGCCGCCGAGCTCGCGATGGCCCGTGGATTCGAGCGAATCGAGAACCGACCGCGGTTTCCCCACATCACATACGAGCATTTCGTCGAAGAGGCCGGCGACGAGCCGCTCGTGGACGTTGAGACTCCGTACGTCCAGGGAGCTTTCATCGCGATGGACCCCGGGACTGGTGCGGTGCGCGCAATGATCGGGGGGCGGGATTTCTCGCACTCCAAGTTCAACCGGGCAATCCAGGCCATGCGCCAGCCGGGGTCGTCCTTCAAGCCCATCGTCTACTCAGCGGCTCTCGCAAGCGGGATCCCCGCGTCACGCATCATCGCCGACCGCGCCTTCGTGCAGGAGCAGGTAAGCGGCGAGCTCTGGACCCCCGAGAACTTCTCGGACGACTTCGAGGGGGACATGACGCTTCGCCACGCCTTCCGGACTTCCGTCAACACCGTGGCTATCCGCCTTGCCTACGAGGAGGTGGGCGTCGAGACGGTCGCCCAGCACGCGCGCAGACTCGGCATCCGCACGCCGATTCCGCGGGTCGCCTCTATCGCCATCGGTGCTGCGGAAGTGCTCCCGATCCAGATGCTTGAGGCCTACTCCGTCTTTGCCAACGTTGGGTCGAGGATCCAGCCTATCCCCGTCGTTCGGGTGGAGAGCCCTGACGGAGAGATCGTGTGGGAGCCGGCGGCCGAACGGGCGGAGGTCATGGAACCGGCAGCCGCTCGCCTGATGGTCAGCCTCATGGAAGACGTGGTGAACGCCGGCACCGGCGGCGGGATCCGAAGCCGGGCAGGCTTACCCTATAGCGTGCCCGCGGCGGGGAAAACGGGGACGACAAACGAGTCCACCGATGTCTGGTTCAACGGCTTCACTCCGAATCTGCAGGCTGTGGTCTGGTTCGGCATGGACCAGCCGCAACCACTCTATGCTGGCGCGACAAGTGGAGAAGCGACCCCGGTGTGGGGCGAGTTCATGCGATTGGTCTACTTCGGTGAGCTCGCTGAAGAGGCGAGGGCAGCGGCCGGTGTTCCGGCGGGCGAGGCAGAGCAGACTCCCGAAGAGGCTGCCGGCTCTTCCGAGATGGGGGAGGACGGCACGCTCGCCCTCCTGCCGGTCCCGGAACGGTGGCCAATCGAAGGCCTAACCAGCCTGGTAGTGGACAGCGAGACCGGGCTGCTCGCCTCGCCGTGGTGCCCAGCCGACCGCCGTTACACCGAGTACTACCTCCCGGGCACCGAACCCTCGGAGGAATGCGACGATACGGCACCCGACCGCTCGCTGATCCAGTGGCCGTGGTGAGACCGGACATCCGCCGGGGAGCGTTTGCTCGTCACACGGTGCGTGGGGAACGCGCGACGGAATGCAAGTCTGCGGGAAGGCCGTGCCATTGCGGGACAGCCGTCGGTAGGTGACGCTGGCCTCCACCACCCCGATTGACTTCCCGGGGGCAGCAGGAAACGGGCCGGCGCGTCGTCAATCGCTTTCCCACCGCCCTCCGGAGATGGCCCGTAGCGCGATCCCACGCAGTCCGCGTACGCTCGCCTTGGCGCGGGCGCGTCGCGGCCGTACAGACGCATCATTGCCTTCTCCACATTGCCCACGGTTCCAAGCTCCCTCTTCTCGTTCGGGTTTCCCAAGACGCGGGCGTACCTCGGGCGACCTACCCATGCCATGGCGTGCCCGCCCAGACCCTGTCCGGATGCACGGAACACGACAGGACCAGGCCACCCCAGTTCGGCCCGGACCGGACCTGTCGCCCACGACACCATCGTGTGGCGGCCCATCCGGTGATGCGCTGCCAATTCGTCGTATATTCCCCGTGGGAGAGCCGGGACGGCGCGGTCACGGGCGGGGGTTTGACCGCTGCACGGCAGGACCAGACGAACCAATGCGAACAGGCGATCTAGGCATCGGGCGACACACGGTATTGTCGAGCGCATTGTCCCGAACCGGCGGCGCGCACGAAGGCACCGCTTCCGGCACTCGGGGCAGGTCGACCGGCAGGGTGGAAGGCAATCATCCGCCGTCCTGCGGAGTGATTCTGTGGACGCCCACACCCAACCGGGAGACGGGTCGGTGAGGGCGCTCGGGATCGATTTCGGGGAGCGACGGATCGGACTGGCGCTTTCCGACGAGACCGGCACGATCGCATCTCCGCTGACGACCCTCTCCCGCCGACGGGGGAAGCGTCCGCCCCTGCGGCGAATCGAAGAGGCAGCCCAGCGGCACGGAGTGGAAGTACTCGTTCTCGGACTCCCCCTCGAGCTCACGGGCGAGGAGTCGGCCTGGAGCAGGCAGGTGAGAGAGATCGGCGACCGGCTGGCGGCTCGGCTCAGCATGCCCGTGCACCTAGTCGACGAACGCCTGACCTCGGTGCGTGCAAGTCGGGCGGTGCGGGGAATCGGGCTCCCGCGCCAGAAGCGGGAGGACCGGGCGCGGATCGACGCTGCCGCCGCCGCCCTGATCCTCCAAGGTTGGCTCGACGGGCATCGTCCGGAAGATGCCCCCACAGCGACCCCACCAGCGGGGGACACCCTTTGACCGTCCGGGGCCGCGTCGCATTGGGGAGCCTCGCGCCGCTCCTCGCCCTCGGATGCGGGCCGGGGACTCCGGACGCCCGAGCTCCCGTTTCGTTCACCATTCCGGCCGGATCGAGCTTCGATCAGGTCATCGACACGCTTACCACGCGTGGACTCATCACCTTCCCGCTCGGATTCGAGGTCGCTGCCCGCCTCCGGGGAGATGACCGCGAGATCCGCGCGGGCAGCTACCGCGTTCCGGACGACATCGGGTGGATCCCCCTCCTTGACCACCTCGTCGTAGGGAGGGTCGTCACCGTGCCGCTGACGATCCCCGAGGGATTTACCCTCCGGCAGATCGCCCCTCGCGTCGCCGAACTCACGGGCGTTCCCGTTCGCGAAGTGGAGCGGCGGCTCGAGGATCCCGATGCCGCCGGCCAGTGGAGCGTTCCCGGCCCGACGCTTGAGGGGTATCTCTTCCCCGAAACTTACCGGTTCGCGCCGGAAGTCCCGGTTGATCGGGTCGTCCATGCGATGGTCGAGGGCCACCGCCGCTTCTGGACGGCGGAGCGGCTGGCGCGCGCAACGGAGCTGGGCCTGTCGCGCCGCGAAATCACGACGCTCGCGTCCATCATCCAGGGCGAGGCCAGGAGGATCGAGGAGATGCCGACGATCTCAGGCGTCTTCCACAACCGGCTCCGGCTCGGTTACCTGCTGCAGGCCGACCCGACGGTCCAGTACGCGCTGGGCGGGCGGAGGGACCCGCTACTCTACTCCGACATCGATTCGGTGGCCAACCACCCCTACAACACCTACACCCAACCGGGGCTTCCGCCGGGACCAATCGGGGCGCCGGGCGAGGCTGCGCTGATCGCGGCGCTTGAGCCAGCTGATGTCGAGTTCCTCTACTTCGTTGCGCGTCCCGACGGGTCGCACACCTTTACGCGCAGCCTCGTCGAGCACAACCGGGCACGGATCGAGGCCCAGCGGGCATGGGATGCGCTCGACAGGGCCGGACGCGAGGCGCCCTGAACCGACACGGGCTGTCTCGCGTCCCGGCTGACCGCCTCCGTTTGATCATCATCACGAATGCGGCGCAGGCCGCGCCAAGAGATCCCGTCCGCGTGGTGGAGGCTGCACTCCGCGCCGGCGCCCCGGCTGTGCAGCTCCGGCAGAAGGAAGCGAGCGCCCGCGATCTCTTCCTGACGGCGGTACGACTCCGCCAACTCACCCTTGAGCACGGTGCCCTTCTCTTCGTGAACGACCGGATGGATGTGGCACTCGCGAGCGAGGCGGACGGCGTGCACTTGGGACCGGACGACCCGACGCCGGCCGCCGTGCGCTCGACCGTCCCGGAGGGATTCCTGATTGGCTATTCGGCTGACGATCCGGGGACTGCCCGCTCGGCCATCGCCGCAGGGGCCGACTACATCGGGTGCGGCGCGGTCTGGCCGACATCTTCCAAGCGTGACGCCGGGCCAGCGATCGGGCTCGACGGGCTCCGACGCGTGGCGCAGGCCGTTTCGGCTCCCGTCGTCGGCATCGGAGGGATCACACCCCGGCGGGCCGGGCCAGTGCGGGCCACCGGCGCCTCGGGAGTCGCCGTGATGGGGGCCGTCATGTCCGCTGCAAATCCAGGGAAGACCGTCCGGCGTCTTCTCGCGGCGGTCGACGGAGGCGACCAAGCCCCAGCCGAGCCCGCCCCGCCCCGCTGAATCGGGTGGGAGGGGGGCTCACG
>JAAXGI010000165.1:17411-18943 GCA_012267505.1 Gemmatimonadota bacterium | reverse complement strand
AGCGTCGAGCGGGGGAGGTGGAAGTTCGTGATGAGGGCGTCGACGACCCGGAAGGTGTAGCCGGGGCGGATGAAGAGCCCAGTCGTGCCCCGCCCGCTCCCTACGAGCCCGCCCCCGAGGGCCGCGCTCTCGAGCGCCCGGACGACCGTCGTACCGACCGCCCAGACCCGCGCGCCCCGGGCCCGGGCCGCCTCGACCGACCGGGCCGCCCCGGGAGAGATCGCCCAGGGCTCGGCATGCATCCCGTGACCGTCGACGCTCTCTTTTTCGACCGGCCGGAAGGTTCCCGGGCCGACGTGGAGGGTGAGGCGGGCGAGCATGATGCCGCGCCGGGCGAGCTCGGCGAGAAGACCGGGGGTGAAGTGCAGTCCCGCGGTCGGGGCCGCCGCCGATCCCGGCCGGGCCGCATAGACCGTCTGGTAGCGCTCCCGGTCGACGGGCTCTTCCCCCCGGCCGAGGTAGGGGGGGAGCGGGAGCTCGCCGTAGGCCTCGAGGAGCTCGCCGGTGGGACGCGGGCTCTCGATCCGGACGATCCGCTCCCCGGTCGGAGTACTCCGCCCGACGAGGAGGGAGAGATCGTCGGCGACGACGATCCTGGCCCCGGGCCGGAGCTTCGACCCCGGGCGGACGAGCGCCTCGAACCGCCGCGCCGCGCCGAACCCCCCGGGGCCGCGGGGCCGGATGAGGAGGGCCTCGCATCTCGCGCCCGTCGGCTTCCTGCCGCGGAGCCGGAGCGGGAGCACGCGGCTCTCGTTCACCACGAGGAGGTCGCCCTCGGGGATGAGCCCCGGGAGGTCGCGGAAGCGGAGGTCGCGCATCCCCTCCGCCCCCTCCCCCCCGGCGCCCCTCCGAAAGGCGAGGAGCCGGCTCCCGTCCCGTCGGGCCGCGGGGTAGCTGGCGATCCGTTCCGGGTCGAGCCGGTAGTCGTAGGCCTCCGTCCTCGAGAGGTCCGTCACGGGCCGAAGAGCGTACGCTGGCCCGCCTCGCCCTCCCCGGGCGCCACGTACCCGAAACGCTCGTAGGCACGCGGCGTGGCGATCCGCCCGCGCGGGCTCCGCATGAGGAGCCCCTCCTGGATGAGGAACGGCTCGTAGACCTCCTCGAGCGTCCCGGCGTCCTCGCCGAGGGCAACGGCGAGCGACGCGACGCCCACGGGCCCGCCACCGAACTTCTCGATGATCGTCCGCAGCACGCGTGCATCCATCTCGTCGAGCCCGTACTCGTCGACATCGAGCATCTCGAGCGCGGCCCTCGCCGCCCGGCCGTCGACGATCCCCTCGGCCCGCACCTCGGCGTAGTCGCGCACCCGGCGGAGCAGCCGGTTGGCGACGCGCGGCGTCCCGCGCGCGCGGCGCGCGAGCTCGTCCGCCCCCTCCTCGGTCATCCGGACCCCGAGGAGGCCTGCGCTCCGGACGATGATCCGCGCGAGCTCCTCGGGCGGGTAGAAGCCCAGCCGCTCGACGATCCCGAAGCGGGCTCGCATCGGCGCGGTGAGGAGGCCGAAGCGGGTCGTCGCGCCGACGAGGGTGAAG
>JAAXGI010000165.1:0-17332 GCA_012267505.1 Gemmatimonadota bacterium | reverse complement strand
CGATAGTCCTCCATCGCCGGATAGAGGAACTCCTCGATCACAGGACGGAGCCGGTGGATCTCGTCGATGAAGAGCACATCCCCGCGGCGCTGGTTCGTGAGGAGGCCGACGAGGTCGGCCGGCTTCTCGAGGACCGGGCCGGAGGTGGTCCTGAGCCCCGTGCCCATCTCCCCGGCGATAAGCGCGGCGAGCGTCGTCTTCCCGAGTCCCGGGGGGCCGTGGAAGAGGATGTGGTCGAGCGGATCGCCGCGCCGCCGCGCGGCCTCGACGGAGACGCGGAGCGCTTCCTTCGTCTTCGCCTGGCCCACGAACTCGTCCAGGCGCCGGGGGCGGAGCGTGGGCTCGACGGTGCCGTCCTCGGTGAGCGGCTCCGGCGTCGTGACCTCGCGCTCGGCCCTCACCTGAGTGCGAGCGCCCGGCGGATGAGCGCCGCGGTGTCGAGTCCGGGATCCTCCTCGAGGGCCGCACGTACCACGCGGTCCGCCTCCGCAAACGACATCCCGAGCCCGATCAGCGCCTGGACGGCCGCCTGCGCACCGGAAACGGGTCCGGAGGCGGGAGCGTCCTCCCCGAGATCGAGCCCCGCGAAGCTGTCGTGGAGCTCGAGCAAGAGCCGCTCGGCGGTCTTCTTCCCGACGCCCGGCGCCTGGACGAGCGCCGCGATGTCCCGCTCGGCGATCGCGCGAGCGAGCCGTGCGGCCCGGAAGGTCGAGAGCATCTGGAAGGCGAGCCGCGCCCCGACCCTCGAGGCCCTGAGGAGGAGCCGGAACACCTCGCGCTCCCCCATCTCCAGGAAGCCGTAGAGGGCGGCGAGATCCTCCCGGACGAGCTGGTGGGTCAGGAGCTCGAGCTCCGTCCCGGGGCCCGGAAGCCGCTCGGCCACCGAGAGCGGCACATGCACCTCGTAGACGACACCGCCCGCCGTCTCCACCTCGACGGTCCCCTCCCCGCTCGAGATGAGGGTGCCCCGGAGGCGGCTGATCACGCCGGCGCCCCCTCCGCGAAGCGGTGCGGGAGGACGCCCCGGAGCACGCCCCCGACCCCGAGGACGAGGTGGGCGAGGGCGCAGGCGACCCCGTCGGCGGCGTCGGACGGACGCGGCGGCTCGCGGAGCCCGAGCCTCTGCTGGACCATGTAGGCGACCTGGTCCTTCCTCGCGTCCCCGCGCCCCGTGACCGCCTTCTTGATCTCCCTCGGGGAGTACTCGTGGACCTCGAGATCGCGGAGCGCCGCCGCGAGGAGGATGACGCCACGCGCATGCCCGAGGATCAGCGCGCTCCTCGCGTTCTTCCCGGAGAAGACGTCCTCGACGGCCACGGCGTCGGGCCGCACGTCGGCGAGGAGCCTGTCCACCTCGCCGAAGATCTCGCGGATCCTCTGCGGAAGCGGATCACCCCGCCGGGGACGGATCACCCCGCACTCGCGAAGCGAGAGGGCACCCTCCGGAAGACACGTGAGAACGCCGTAGCCCGTGGCCCCCACCCCCGGATCGATCCCGAGCACGGTGAAGGGGGCGGCGGAACTCATGGGGCGGAGGCGGGGCGGCGGCCGGGGACGGGCTCAGGCAACCCCGGCGAGGGCCGCCTCATCGATCTCCGCGTTCGAGGACACCTTCTGCACGTCATCGTTGTCGTCGAGCGCGTCGAGGAGGCGGACGAGGCGCTCCGCCTCGCGGCCCGAGACGGCGACCCCGCTCTGCGGGATCATCCTGATCTCGGCCTGCGAGATCTCGACCCCCGCGTGGGCGAGCCCCTCGCGGATCCGGTGGAGCTCGGCCGGCCCGGTCGTGACGATGAACTCGCCGCCGGACTCGGCCACGTCCTCCGCCCCCTGCTCGAGCGCGGCCTCGAGAACCGCCTCCTCGTCGTGGCGCGCGGCGTCGATGTAGATCTGCCCCTTCCTGTCGAACTGCCAGGCGACCGAGCCGTTCGTGCCGAGGTTCCCCCCGTTCTTGTCGAGCAGATGGCGGACATCGGCGACCGTCCGCTTCTGGTTGTCGGTCGTCGCCTCGATGAAGAGCGCCACCCCGCCGGGGCCGTAGCCCTCGTAGCTCACCTCCTCGTAGGTGACGCCCTCGAGCTCGCCGGTCCCGCGCCGGATCGCCCGGTCGATGTTCTCCTGGGGCATGTTCGAGTTCTTCGCCGTGTCGACGGCGAGGCGGAGCCGCGGGTTGAACTCGGGGTTGCCGCCGCCCTGGCGGGAGGCGACGGTGAGCTCGCGGATGAGCCGCGTGAACATCTGGCCGCGCTTCTGGTCGGTGACGGCCTTCTTCCGCTTGATCTGCGCCCACTTGCTGTGGCCAGCCAAATCCCCCTCCTGCCTCCTCCGCGCCGGGACGGGACGCCGGCGGCGCGGCCCGGGATCAGGGCCCGCTAGTTCGAGGCGCGGCGGCGCGAGACCTCGTCGAGGAGGCGGCGCTCCTCCTCGGTGAGCGCGGCAAGCCCGCGCGCCGAGATCTTGTCGAGGATCCTGTCCACCTCGTCGAGGAGATCCTCCTCGCGCCCCGCGTTGGCCGCCTTCCCGCGCGCGCCGTCTCCGCCCGACGCCTTCGCGCCGGGAGCCCTCCGGGACACGATCGCGAACCGCTCGGCGGCGCGCGAGTCGCGCATCCCGGCGAGCCCCGCCTTCAGCCGCCCTCCGACCCGGAGGTAGACGAGTCCGGCGAGGAGCCCCCCCAGGTGGGCGAAGTGCGCGATGCGCCCTCCCTCGCCCCCGAACGCGGTGATGAAGGTCAGCACGAAGAAGAACCCCACGAGCCACTTCGCGGGCACGGGGAAGATCCCCCAGATGTAGATCGGCTGCTCGGGCCAGTGCCAGGCGAAGGCGAGCATGAGGCCGTAGATCGCCGCCGAGGCCCCGATGATCGCCGACCCGGGCGCGAAGATGAAGCTGAGAAGGACGCCGCCGAGACCGCAGAGGAGGTAGTAGCGGAGGAACTCCGCCGATCCCCAGCGGCTCTCCAGCGGCGGCCCGAAGAAGAAGAGAACGAGCATGTTCAGGAGGAGATGCCAGATATCCCCGTGCAGGAACATGTAGGTGAGCACGGTCCACGGACGGGTGAACGCGCTGGCCGGCGCGAACCCGAACCACTGGAAGAAGAAGTCGCGCCCGAGGATCAGCGTGACGAAGAAGACCGCCGTGTTGGCGATCAGCAGGCGCCGGACCCATGGGGTCAGGTCATAGCTGAAGCCGAAGCGCTGCGCTGCGTACGCCATGGATGGTCGGGTCCCGGGGGGGCGCGTGGGCCGCCCGCCCGCCGTGCGGGCGGCCCCTCCTATGAACCCGGCAGGGGGGGGGGGGTTCCTCGCCGCGCGGCCCTCTCCGCCGCCAGCGAGACGATCCGGTCGCAGAAGGCGGGAAAGTCGAATCCGGCCGCGGCGGCGGCCTTCGGGACGAGCGAGGCGGAGGCGAGGCCGGGGAGCGCGTTCGCCTCGAGGCACCACGGCCGGCCCTCCCCGTCCACGATGAAATCCACCCGCGAGAAATCCCGGAGGTGGAGGAGCCCGTGGACGCGGAGCGCGAGCTCGGAGAGCCGCCCCGCGAGCCCGTCGGGGATGTCGGCGGGGAAGATCTCCTCGGCGAGCCCGGGCTGATACTTGCACTCGTAGTCGAAGAGAGTGTGGGCTGGGATGATCTCCCCGACAGGGAGCGCATCGGTGCCCAGGATCCCGACGGTGAGCTCCCTCCCCCGAACGTAGCGCTCGAAGAGGACGCGGTCCTCGTAACGGCGCGCCGTCTCGACGGCCCGCTCGAGGCCGCCGGGCTCCTCGACGAGGGTGAGCCCGAGCGTGGAGCCGCCCGCCGCCGGCTTGACGATGACCGGGAAGCCGAGCGCGGCCTCCACCTCCGCGGGGCTCGGGTCCCCCACAAGCCAGTCGGGCGTCGGGATCCCGGCCCAGCGGAGGAGCTGCTTCGTGACCTGCTTGTCCATGGCGAGGCTGCAGCCGAGCCGGCCGCTTCCGGCAAAGGAAATCCCCCGCAGGGCCAGAAGCGCCTGGAGGGTCCCGTCCTCCCCCGCGCCCCCGTGGAGCGCCGGAAACACGATCCCGCCGCCGGAGAGGGTGGGGTCGGTGGTGAGCGCACGCCACTCACGGCTCCGCAAACGCTCGGCTTCGGCCGGCGATGGCGCTTCCCGCGCGATGCCCTCGGCGATGATGCGGTCGATCTCGCCGCGTGAGAGGAGGCCGCGGGCGGTGTCGAGGCAGAGGACCTCGTGGCCGGCCGTTTCGAGCGCGCGGGCCACCTGCGTCCCGGAGGCAAGCGAGACGTCCCGTTCCTCCGAACTCCCGCCGGCGAGGACTACGACCCTCATGCGTTACCCGACCCTGCGGGGCGCGTAGCCGGGATGACGGGGCCCACGTCCTGATCGCGGTGACGCTGGCGCGGGTCCTCTTCTTGGAGGTTGGCGACGAATCACGACAGCGACGGCTTCACGGGGCGCAGCTCCGTCCCGAATACAACGACCTGGTGTGGGAGCGGGTGGCATGGCGTGCGTGGAATCGCGGTTGGAATCAGTTGGATTGGGCGTGCTGCTCTTGAAGGTGTCGGTAGTTGACCGTCGAAAACGCATCGACCGCCGACACGGCAAGATAGAGGTCGAGGTCGACGGTGACGAGTGGCGTGTCCCGCGAAACGAGACCCAGCAGCCCCGCATCGGTCAGGCCGAGCCGGGGGAAGGACGGTTGCGCGGTCGCCTCGGTGCTGGCCACGACGACCTCATGGGTTTGACCGATCAGGATGCGGAGAGTCATCAGCAGCCGCGATCTCTCCGGCTCCCGGTGCTGCCCCAGGAGATTCGATGCCTCCGTGAGCGTGTTGGGCGTGACAAGAACACGCTCGAATCCACTGACCATCTCCAGCACGCGTTCGAAGTCTTCGGGGCCGAACGTCCGCAACCGCCGGTGCCGCGCGATGATGTCCGGATCCAGTGCCCCGGCGACGAGCAGCACCAGGAGGTTGGCGTCGACGAAAACGCCGCCGGGAAGACTTCCGTCAGGGCCGGAAGGAGACATCGCGGTGCTTCAGGGAGAGGACCGTCCCGTCGTCACGAATGCAGACCGTCTTGTAGGTCCGGACAGGGTTCGGCGGAGGAGGGAGACGGACATTGCCCAGTTGAGCGGGCGAGTCGGACTGCCAAAGGCGATGAAAGCCGATCGTTACTTCCCACATGGCCTCGTCGGCCCTGAATTCCAGCTCCTCCAGTCCGAGGCGGGCGATTTTCTCGTCCCTGAAGAGCTCCAGGATGTACGCTTTTGCCGCCTGGACGGCCTCTGTGGCTACCATCTGCAACTCCGTGCGGTGCTACCGCCATCGTGGCAGCGATCAATCCCGGCCCGTCGCAAGTGCAATCTACCGGATGCCCGCAAGGCCCCTCAAGTCGCGTGATCCCGTAGCTTGGCGTGGCGGACCCGGCCGGAGGGCCCGCTCCAGCCGAGATGATTCTGGGTCTACTCGTGCGTGGATCTCTTTACCGAATCCACGCGCGGCCATCTCGAGCATGGTCTGCACGACGCTCCCGAACACCTCGCTATTGCAGAGCCCTCACACGTCCAGGAATTCGTCGATCTGGACCGGCTCCCTTTTCTCCAGAGGCGCAACATCGCATGGAGGCTGTCGATGATGGAGCCTACTCCTCGATTTGCCCCAGACGAATCGACCTTGCGCCGGCTCCAGCACTTCAGCCGGGATTCGCTGTCCCCGCCTCCAAGCGCATCGTCGCCGCCGCCCTGCTTTTCGCCTCCCCGGGCACCAGGAGGTCGTGAGGGTCGAGTTGATCGGCGTCCTTCAGGTTGCAGGACAGCGTTATAGAGAATGACCACCCCCGCCAGCACCCCGTTCACGCCGAAGTCGTGTTGGTGCAAAAGATTGTACGTGACGTCATCGAGGTCCCCAACGGCGCCATCGCTCCGCGAGAGAAGCCAGCCACCATGCGCCGGACGCTTGCGAAGAACTCACCCATCTGGAAGTCGAAGCCGCCCGGACGGCTCGGAACCTGATCACGGCGGTCTTCCGCTGGCGCATCGGCCGGAACCACCACGCGGACTACCCGGTGGACCGGGCAGTCGCGGCGCTGCCGAGAACGAACGGCAATGCGCCGAGGCATTACGGAACTCGCGCGCATACGCACGGGGAGGTCGCCGCGGCGCTCGAAGCCGTTCGGCAAGTCAGGTGCATTCACCCGTCGGCGGTGTTGTGTGTCGAGGTGATCGCGTTGACGGCGTTGCAGGCCGGGGAGACGGGCGGGGCGCTGGGACGAGATCCTCGTGGAAGCGGCACGGTGGACGATCCCGCCGTCGCGGATGAAGGCCGGGTGCGAGATCTGTGGGCCATCGAGCCCGGACGCGCTCGATGTGCTTGAGCCGGCGCGGACGCTATCTCCTGAGTTTCGCTGGTGTTCCCTTCAAAGACCGGCGGGCTATTGGCAAGGAACGCGCCGCGGCGTGTGCTTCGACGAGCCGGGGTCGACTCAAGGGTTTACGAGTTCCGTTCAAGCGCCCGGTCATGGATCGCCGATTCCGGTACCGCGGCAGAGATCGCGGAGGCTTGCCTCGCCCACGTCCAGAGAAGCGAGGTCGTTCGGGCGTATCAATGCTCCGACCTTCTGGAGCGCCGCTCTGGGTTCTACAGACTTCGAGCAACTACGTTACGCTGCGATAGGTCGCCATCGCCGTCGGCTGGCTTAGGATCTCCTCCTGGTCCTAAGCCAGCCGACGCGTCATTAAACATCGCGATCTGGCCAAGGGGGCCGATCCCCCATTGGACCCTCCGGCTTGTTGCACCGCTGCCAGAGTAGCGATGGGGATGTCTCACTCATCCGTGGCGGCGGCGGTTGGCGTGAACGCGGGATCGGTTCTCCTAACTCTTCGTCTGCGCCGGGGGAAAAAGATCGCCCGGTGCGGCCTCATTTGCTGTTGGGCAAGATCCCGCCCGCCGTGAACCGTGCGTCGTAGTATCTTGTTTGAGTCGCAGAGGGCGTCGATGCCCATGCCGCGTCCGAATCGCTGGGAAGACACGATGGCCGGACCAAACAAGAAGCTGGTTGCTGCCGTGGAGGCGTACTTCGTCGATCTCCAACGTGTGCGCGCATCCGGCGGCGCGACGGGCGAGCGCTCGTACTATCCGCCGCTGGAAAGCTTGTTGCACGCGGTTGGAGCCACGCTCAAGCCCAAGGTGTTCTGCGTATTGGACTTGGCAGATCAGGGAGCAGGCCATCCCGATTTCGCCCTGTATTCGGCGAGGCAGGTTCAGAAGGGCCGTCCGAGGCCGGGGCAGGTTCCCGAGCGTGGCGTAGTCGAGGTCAAGGGCGTTGGCAACGATGCTTGGTTGACGGCGGGATCCGATCAAGTGAGCCGCTATTGAGACCGTTACCGCCTGGTGTTGGTCACGAATCTACGGGACTTCGTCTTGGTGGGCGCCGACGAGGTGGGTGGCCCCGCCAAGCTCGAAGCGTTCGAGCTTGCGGAGAACGCGGACGACTTCTGGCGCAGGGTGGAGACGCCTCGCGCCTTCGCGCGCGAGGTCGGCACCGGCCTCGGGGAGTATCTTGCCCGCGTGCTTTCGCACCGGGCCGCCCTGGCCGAGCCGAAGGACTTGGCGTGGCTGCTGGCTTCCTACGCCCGCGACGGTTTGGCCCGTGTCGAGGCGGCGGGGAATGTCTCATCCCTTCGGGCTGTCCGCTCGGCGATGGAGGAAGCGCTCGGGATTCGCTTCGAGGGCGAGCGCGGCGAGCGCTTCTTCCGTTCGACCCTGATCCAGACGCTCTTCTACGGCATCTTCTCCGCGTGGGTGCTCTGGTCCCGCCACGAGCAGGAGAAGCACGGCCCGCTGTTCGAGGGCCATTACAGTCCGCGGCGGTTCAGGTGGCGCGAGGAGGTCTGGCACCTGCGGGCACCGGTGCTCCGGGCCTTGTTCATGCAGTTGGCCGACCCGGGCCGGTTGAAGCCACTGGGCCTGGTCGAGGTGTTGGACTGGACGTCGGCGGCGCTCGACCGGGTGGACCGGACCGCGTTTTTCTCGCGGTTCAACGAGGGTGAGGCGGTGCCGTACTTCTATGAACCGTTCCTCGAAGCCTTCGACCCGGTTCTCCGGAAGCAGTTGGGCGTTTGGTACACACCGGCCGAGGTGGTCCGGTACATGGTGGCCCGCGTGGACAAGGCGCTCAAGGACGATCTCGGGATCCCGGCGGGGCTCGCAGCCGAGAACGTTTATGTGCTGGACCCGTGCTGCGGCACGGGAGCCTATCTCGCGGAGGTGCTCCGCCGCATCGCCGGCAATCTCGAAGCTCAGGGTATCGGGGCGCTCGCGGGCGCGGAGGTCAGGAGGGCAGCAACCGAGCGTGTGTTCGGGTTCGAGATCATGCCCGCACCATTCGTCGTCGCGCATCTGCAGGTCGGCCTCACCATGCAGAACTTGGGCGCGCCGCTGGCGGAGGACGGGTCGGAGCGCGCCGGCGTGTTTCTCACCAACGCGCTGACCGGCTGGGAGCCGAGAACGAATAAACCGATTCCATTCCCGGAGCTTGAAGGCGAGCGCGAACTCGCCGAAGCGGTGAAGCAGGACATCCCGATCCTGGTTATCCTAGGCAACCCGCCCTACAACGGGTTCGCGGGCATGGCGGTGGACGAGGAGCGCGAACTTTCGGAAGCCTACCGCACGACGGACCGGGTGCGGCGACCCGAAGGACAGGGCCTGAACGATCTCTACGTCCGGTTCTTCCGAATGGCGGAGCGGCGCATCGCCGAGAAGACCGGCCAGGGCGTGGTCTGCTTCATCTCCAACTACTCGTGGCTCGACGGGCTGTCCTTCACCGGGATGCGGGAGCGCTACCTTGAAGCGTTCGACGAGATCCGGATCGACTGTCTAAACGGCGACAAGTACAAGACGGGCAAGGTCGCACCGGACGGCTCACCCGACCCGAGCATCTTCTCGACCGAAGGCGATGCGGTTGGCATCCAAGTCGGCACGGCCGTCGCGACTCTGGTGCGCAAGAGGGACCACCAACCCGCCGAATCACTGGGGTTCCGGCACTTGTGGGGACAGGCCAAACGGGAGGAGTTGATCGCCACGGCGGACGCGGAACCGGACACGCTGTACTCCACAGTCGAGCCATTGCTGCCGCTCGGCCTGCCTTTCGCGGAGACGACCGTTAGCCCCGACTGGTTCGGCTGGCCCGGGCTGCCTGACCTGTTCCCGGTCTCGTTTCCCGGTGTTCAGACCAAACGCGATTCTTTCTTGATCGACGTAGACCTTGATCGTCTAAGGCAACGAGTCGCAGAGTATTTCGAGTTCGATCTCAGCGACGAGGAGATCGCAAGGCGATACCCTGCTGCGATGAAGAGCTCGTCGGGATTCGTGGTCCGTGATGCTCGGTCAGTACGCGCTACCTTGCTTGCGCGTGGCGGGCCGAGAGAGAGCGGCTTCGTGCGCCACGCTTACCGACCGTTCGACATGCGCTGGATGTATTGGGAGCCGGCACATGGTTTGCTGGGAAGACCCGTACCGCACTGCCGTCCACATGTGTTCACGGGGAACAGATTCTTGGTGGCGCAGAAAAAGCCGCGTCGGGAATGGTCACCTCCCCAAGTCATTTCGGAGATTGGTTGCCTTGACCTGATAGATCGCGGTGCCACTTGCATCCCGACGTGGCTTTGCGAGGAAAGCTTGGGCGCAGTCACCGGCACGGAATGCCGTCCCAATCTTTCTGGAACGGCGCAAAGGTATCTCAGCCGCGTCGGTCTGGGAGTCGACGACCTGCTCCACCACGTACTGGCCACACTACACGATCCGGCGTACCGAAAGGCCAACGCGGGTGCGTTGCGCATGGAGTGGCCGCGTATCCCGTTGCCCGGCTGGCCGAATGGCGATATCGAAGGAGCCATCGAAGAGCTCGATCGATCGGCGACCCGTGGGCAGAGGGTTGCCGCTCTTCTAGATCTTAACACCCCGGTATCCGGCGTGACGCAGGCACCCTTGCGTCCTGAAATTGCCACCATCGCCGTTCCAACGACTGTAGCTGGACGCAACATGGCGGGTGACGATTTCTCCGTGACCGCAGCGTGGGGTCACTTCGGAGCGGCTTATGCCGTCATGCCAGGCAAGGGCCACGTCGTCGAGCGCCCCTATACGCCGGACGAATCCACCGCCATCGGGGACGCGGTGTCCGCGCTTGGCGAAGCAACCATCGATGTCCACCTGAACGGAGAAGCTTTCTGGCGCAACGTCCCCTCGTCGATATGGGCTTACAGGCTTGGCGGCTACCAAGTGCTCAAGAAGTGGCTCTCGTACCGCGAGCACACGGTCTTGGGCCGCCGACTTCGGCCCGAAGAAATTTGGCAATTCACCGAGATCACACGGCGAATTGGCGCGTTACTGCTGGCGACATTCAACGGATCCAAGAGAAGTTCACAATGACTGAGATGCTCATCGACAGAAGCCATTCCACGGGCTTGGGATTGCCTAGCGTCTCCGACATGTATCCTGGCGTGCCTACGATCACAGCACCGAAGTTCTTCCTAGGGACAATTCAGGGGAAGAGACGCATCTCGAATTGTGAAGACCGTTCATGACGAGACGGTTAGAGCGGATCTATAGGTATGTGAAGATTCGGACCAATCCTAACCTACACGACTGTGATTGGCGGTGTTGGTTCTGGGGCATGATACACCCAGGCTTGTGGAGGTTAACTAAGTTTCAAATCTCGTTGTGCATTGGTGTATTTGTGTTTGGGCGAAGTCTTGAAGTAGCTCTGTTCGTGACGTCAATAATGCTGTCGGCTAGAATACTGGGTTATGAAGGTCGCAACCTCGAGATTATTGGACTGCCAATATTATGGTCGTGGATCGAGATGAATTATCCAAAGATTCATCAGCACCTTCCGGCAGATCCGCCTCTGCGATCCCTAGATGTGAAAGCCTTGGGACATCGGCAGTATTGGGCGATAAAGATACGACGATGGCTCGCACTCGTGATCGTATTCGGTGGATGTTTGACTTTCTATTTGAATTTTTTTGATGAGCCGGTCATCCCTGCGTCGTTACCTGATGACTTACTTGTGATCGCGGTTCTATTGCCGATGGCATCTCTGGGGATAATAGGTATTGCATCGTCTCTACTGCGATCGATGGAGAAATCTGTATCAAACTCTTACTGACCCCAAGTTCTGCCTCGATCACCGGAACGGAGAACTGATGCGTGAAGGAGAATCCAGAATCCTCAAGCGGAGTGGGCCATGAGTACGTTCACCATCAGGTGCGTGGCAAAGAAGCATACAACCGTAAGGGCGGGGAAGATGGAGGTGATCGACAATTACGTCTATACTAAAGCGTACGCCGACACCACTTCGTAATCGCGCTCAGACCGTTCCCAAACTTCACCGGATCGCACATCGCCTGCCTGCAGGTAGTCCGTGAAAGTACTAGCAATATTCCCTGGGTCATCTCCTATGAGGTCGCCCGGGCGACCCGCCGTTCTTTATAAGTCCTTTGATCCACCGGTAAAACACTCTCAATGTCCAACCGTCGGTGAGAACCGTAACCGGTACGGGTTGACGAAAGCAATACTGGAAGAGCTACTTCTCCCCTAGTCCGTCGGCCTTCTCAATATCCTTGACCTCGAAGAGAACCAACGGTTTTCAATATAAAATTAGGAAGCCAGTACCTGAACGTAAAAGACCGGCCGCTCGATCTCGTTAAAGACCCAGCCTGCATCTTGGCTGATCTCGACCTTTCTGCGGACACTCCCCATCGCAATGAGCTGCTTCAGGTCTTCTATGGTTGAAGTGACGGCCCGGGCAACGTCAAGGCTCTATCACACATCAGCGGACCAGAGGAACATGCTGTGAACCACCAATCTACTCGGCCAATCTAGACCGGCGCAAACAACCGTATAGGGTGGGTCAATACAACTCCAGTCCACCGACGGGAAGAGCGTGATATGTTTCACGTATCACCACCGGGATGCACCGTGCATGTGAATGAGCAGATTAAAGATCTAATGACCGACGGGAAAAACCTGGCAGCCACAGCGTCGAGGGCAACGCGATTCGATCTGTAGGACTTAGCCGCCTCAGTGAACGGGAGCGTATCTTGCCTTCCGGACTCAGGACGTCGAACTCTTTTTCTCCGACAAGACGGAGGATGACTTGATCAAGATCGGAGAATCGAGCAGCTGTTTTGTTTGCAAGCTTACGCCGTACTGCGTCGATCGTAACTGGTTGCCCGGACATCACGCGGAACAGCTGTCTTGGAAGCGAATCTAAAAGTTCGTTTTTCATCTGCTCCGCGTGAAATTCTTCGAATTGAAACAAAGGAATATTCTCGGAGTCCTTCAACGCATCCCAACCCAACATTCTGAAGCCTCCGGGACCATAGTGCTCGAATGTATTCTGGATATCCCAATGACGTTGAATCATGACATCACGCGCCGTTGGATGTCGCGACAGGTGGAGAAACCACAAGGCACGTCGTGACTGTCTGGGACGAATGAAAAAGGGTGTGTCGTAAATTGCCCCTGTCATGGTGCGAACATGATCGCGCAACACCCTTTGAGCGACCGCCCTTCCACCATATCCTCTCCTATGTTGGATCAAGTCAAGTATCTGTGATTCGGACAATTGCAGAGGCACAACTGCCTTGGCCATCTGCGGAGTCTCCGCAAGATGGTTGACAAGTGTATCCGCAGCGAATGTCAGTATGACTTCTGCTGCCGGCAGTTCATTGAATATACGAGCTACTAGTGTAAGCTCCACCTTCGGGAATCCGGATTGATCGAGGAGGAAAATCGCTCGTCCGGCACGAGGCTGTCTCCCGCGAATTGACCTGGTAATATTATCAATCTCATTCTCAAACAGATTGTTGCGAACAATGACTCTATCGTCATCTAGTCCATAGCCATGCTCAATAAGAACCTTACGAAGGTGATCCGTATGCGCTGCTTTCTTGTCAATGAAATAAAATTGGCAATCGATACGTAGCGGTTTGATTCGGTTTCTATTCAACCGCTCATTCGCTGCCGTTGTTTCCTCCAACATGATCAGTGGAGTGCCAGACAAGACATTACTTCCGTCCAGAAACGTTCCCCCTCCAGCGAAGCCATCCACTAAATCGAGCTTGAATTCCTCCCGTTGGGGATTGACGTTCAGACGATCGAAGTAGGCACGAAGGTAACGGCGTAAAACTTCCAATTTTGCCTTGCTATGCTCTGCGATCTGGGGGGGCGACTCGTCAGGATGCCACTTGAAGGACATGATTGCCTCGCTCCGTCGGACCAGTTGGCATAGCGTTATGTTCGATCCCTTCGAGTTGTCGTCCGCCTGCCTTGGGAGTTTTACCACCCCACTGCTTGAAGAAAAATGGTACTCCCTCGCTCAGGCATTGATCGCGGATCTCGCGAACCCATTCGGAACGCAACGGGCGTGCATTAGGACCGCTCTCTCCGCCGACGATAACCCAAGAGATTCCGTCGAGGTCAATGTTACCCAACGAACCTAGGAGCGGTTCTATAGAAAGAAATCGTATTGCAACTGGCGCCATTTGTAGATGTCTGATTCTAGTGCAGGCAGCGCTATCTTCGACCGACACTCCGCACCAGATATGGGCCGGTGTTACACCACCGGGGTATCTGCGTCTCAGATAGTCTCGCATGAGAGAACTGCGCTTTGTCAGAATCTGGTAGACATGGCGATCCACCGCCTCCATCGTATCGAATACTTTGTCGATGAAGCGATGCTCCACGCGTTTGTGAAACAGATCGCTCATCGAATTGACGAAAATCATGCGGGGCTTACGCCATCGCGTCGGCTGGTCCAAGCGGGATGGCCACATGCGAAGATCAAACCCCTGCTCGTAAGGGTGCCCTTTGATGCCGCGCCATCGCTCGGCAAAGCGTTCGGCATAGCAATTGTCGCAGCCGCGGGCGATTTTTGTGCAACCGGTGATCGGATTCCAGGTTGCGTCAGTCCACTCGATCTCTGATTTGCCGGCCATGTCCGATAGCCCGTGCGGAGTGTTGGCTCGCCATGTCAAGGAACTATGGCTTTGGTTATCATAACAGCGGTCATCGTCTCCGCAATGATCATCCCGACCTTCTCCGTTGCGTGTAGGAGGTGCCTGTCGGCACGGTGGGTGTGACCAGCGGTGGCGCGGGGCCTCTGATGCCCGGGCAGCCAGCCGATGAATGACAGGGTGTATGGACCATTCCACCCACGAAGGAGAATCGCGTGTACCGGGTCCCACTGTGACGCTGTACCCTGGAGATCTTTAAGGAGGTGCGGATGCTGGGTCAAGGCAGCCGGTTCATATTTCCCAGTGTGGGTCCCGGAATGGCCATAGCGAGCATGGCGTTGTCGGAACTGCTCAGCGAGCTCGGGATCGCGACCGTACCGCACGGTTTTCGGTCGAGCGTACATGACTAGGCGACCGAGGAGCCGTGCCTAGCTGGCGGAAGTTGCAAGCCGTAGCTTGCAGCTCGCCATCAGGCATCGTAGGCGGACACTGAAGGGCCAGTAGCCAGCCTAAGCAATGTAAGAATAAGACACTGGAGCTGGCGAGCGGGACGGGCATCGCAACTCTCTCTACGATCCGCGGATGATGGTCAAGGTGGTGATCCGCGCGTATGCGACGAGTACAACTACGAAGCAGTCCCTGCCCGTCTCAGCGCAACGCCACTCCGCCCCCTCCATTTCCCCATGCGCAGCAAGATAGCGCGTCGACTGCCACGCCATCAGTCTCCCCCACCCTCTCCCCAAACGCCTACTGAAAACGGGTAAGCTAGCTCATGACGGCTAGGGGCGCCGGGAGCTTCGCCACCGGTCCAGAGGGAACTATGGGGCTGGGTTGAGTCACAAGCCCCTCTGCGTAGAGCACCATGTGAAGACTAGGAGCATCTGACTGAATGGGCGGCGGCCTCACACGTCGATCCTGAAGTCCTCGATTGAGGCAGACCCGGAATAGCGCCAGCGCTGCGCGCAGAGCAGAGTGGCCATTTCATGCGTGTAGACGTCTAGCTGCGCCCTGGGCCTGCCTCTGATCCCTCATCACCGCCTCGCCGACAGTCTCGTAGAGGGCACCGAGCGCATCCGGTTCCACTTCAGTGTCGTAGGCTTCGAGCACGGCATGGATCTGCCGCCGGATCATCGCAGGCGTGAAATTGCCCTGGAACTCCTCCGCCATCCATTCCAGCGCCTCTTGCTGACGGACCAGATGCTCGGGGAGCTCCGACGAGGAACGTGGTGCTCCTGGCACAAATCGCGGAGGTTCGGGCAAGGGCGGAGGTTCCGGAAACTGGCCGTAGGAGCGGGACAGCCAGTACGAGGACCATGGCCACCAAGAGTATTTTCATCCTCTCCTCCCATGAGTTTGGTTGTATGCGCAGGACCGGCCCCGAGCGTTAGGGCTGGGTCGCCCCTACAACCACCGCTTGCCTAGAGGGCTACCCCGATTTTGGTGGACAGGTAAGAGGGGGGCCGATGCCTGAGGCTCACTACGTTCGTCTCAGGCATCGGCGCATGCGCTGATATCCGCCGTCCTACTGCTGTCAACGCTGCTCCCTGTAGTAAGCCTCCACACCACAGTCTCATTCGCCCGGCCCTCGACGCGAACCGGTGACTCGTAGCCCAGGCTCGAATGCAACCCGTCGGTATCGTACCAGCCCTCGATGAAGTGGACTACTTCCAGCCTGGCCTCGCCCCGTATCCGAAAAGAGCGCCTGTCGATCGGCTCACACTCCAGGGTCGCGAAGAAGCTCTCTGCGAGAGCATTATCTACGGCATCTCCCACCGAGCCCGTTAAAGGCCGCACGCTCGCTCTCCGACAGGGATCCTCGAATGCCAGCAACGCGTCCAGTCTCGCCTATCCGAGTGGTGTAGCAGCCCGTGCTTTGGCTGGCGGCGTATGACCGCCATGTTAGTGCGTTCCTGACCAGCTAAGCCGAAATTTGAGTTGCTATTGACCAGCCCACCACCCGCCAGCTCCACGCGTCCAGCACCAATGCAAGTATAGAGCAATCCCGCCCGTGTGGGCACGTAGGCGATACCGGCCACACAGAACTCATCGGCCGCTAATGCTGAGCGGAGCCTGTCCTCGAAATCCCTGGCATCCTCCACTCCCGGCATAGGTGCGTACTTCCGACCACTGTTCGACATGGTGACACCCCTTGCCAAAACCCAACGCTCGAACGCGTCCACCAAACCGGGGCGACTTCAATGCTCCTTGGCGGTAACTTCAACTTAGATTGCGTGGCCGCCCAGTGTGAAGCGTCACGCGAACTGCTCGACGGTCTCCGTTACGAGGTCGTCTTGGCCACCTGCGGTAAGCTCAAGCCACTGGCCATCCGGAAAGCATGGCTTACCCCACTCCTCGACCACGCAACCTGGTACGTCCTCGGCCTCGCGGTCGGCGAACGGGCGGACTCCGGACTGGCGCTCGACGCCCGGAGTGCGACGGAGCAGACCCTGCCCCACTACCGCGACTCGTTCGAAGGCGTGATCGTCCACTAGGACCCGGATCCGGTGGGCACCGACTACGCGTGGACCCGTCGGCTCGCGGGGGTAGGATGCGGCTCTCCTACGCCCTCTGGGGGCCCCAGAGACAACCCCGAGATGGAGAGCTGCTTCGGCCGCTTTAAGGTGGAGAACCGATCTCTGATCCCCGACGTCGAATCGCTCAAGGAACTCAGGACCATGGTCCGGAAGCGAACCAGATAGTACAATCGGGTGCGCCGTCACTCTTCCCTCGGAGACCGAGGGTCCGTAGCAACGATCCAGGATTTCTGCCACAATGGCTGTGCGGCACATCTAATCCAGGAACAAGGATTTCACGGACGACAACGAGATCACGGACCTCGAGGCACCCGCCGAGCGAGCGCGACCCGAGAGGGCCGCGAAGCCCGAGTCCCATCCTCAACCCATCCGATGCTACGAGGAGGTCGATTTGATTGACCAGATCAGACTAACAGGCTGGAAAGGCGGTACTTTGGGGCTTCGGGTAAGAACGGCAGACCGCGATCGATTGTTCGACCCACTGAGAGACCGGCTCGCCACTGACGGCCTAACCGTAGTGCTCCCGGGAGCACCCGACGTACCCGTGAATGTGACGGACACGTTTTGGACTACTTGCCCGGAGTTACGGTCCTCCGCAATTGGACACTGGATGGAGGGGCGCGGAGACCACCCATGGCCACACGGATGCCCTCCTCAATACGTCGCGGAACTCATCACGGACAGAGGTTTGATAGCGCTGGTGATTCGGGGCTGACTTCCGTGGCAGTACCGTACCCTTTCGTGGAGCGGATCATGGCACGACTGCCGTGGCGAGGGGCAACTGATATGGAAGGGCCC
>JAAXGI010000047.1 GCA_012267505.1 Gemmatimonadota bacterium | reverse complement strand
GGGCCACCACTTCACCTCGGTGGCCGGCGCGGCACCCATCGTGGGGCCGGCGATCGCAGTGATCTGGGGCTGGCTCCCCGCCTTCCTCTGGGTGACGCTCGGGACGATCTTCTTCGCCGGGGTGCACGATGCGGGTGCGCTCTGGGCCAGCATACGGCACGAGGGGAAGTCGATCGGGGCGCTCACCGAATCCGTCGTCGGCGAGCGCGCACGCAGCCTCTTCATGGTGGTGATCTTCCTCCTCCTCCTGATGGTGAACGCCGTGTTCGCCATCGTCATCGCCGGGCTCTTTCAGGATTTCCCGAGCGCTGTGATCCCCTCCTGGTTCGTGATCGCCGTCGCGATGGGAATCGGGTGGGCGCTCTACCGGAGAGGGGTTCCCCTCCTCTGGCCATCCGTGGTCGGACTTGTCCTCCTCTATTCCGCGATGTTCGTCGGAAGCGAGGTCCCCCTCTCGATGCCGGACGCCTTCGGGCTGGAGGGGGCCGCGGTCTGGGTGCTGATCCTCTTCCTCTATGCATTCTTCGCGTCGACGCTTCCGGTCTGGCTCCTGCTTCAGCCCCGGGACTACATCAACGGCCTGCAGCTCTTCATCGCGCTGGCCGTCTTCTACGGGGCGGTGGTCCTAGGCAATCCCGGGATCGTCGCGCCCGCCTACAACACGGCAGTTCCGGAGGGCACCCCCTCCTTCGTGCCCCTCCTCTTCGTGACGATCGCGTGCGGAGCGATCTCCGGGTTCCACGGACTCGTCTCCTCGGGGACCACCTCGAAACAGCTCAACCGGGAGACGGATGTCCCCTTCGTCGGCTACCTCGGGGCAGTCGGCGAGGGCAGCCTCGCAATCGCGGCGATCCTGGCCACGACGGCAGGGTTCGCGACGGTCGAGGCGTGGCAGGGCTTCTACACGGTGTTTGCCGAGCAAGGCGTATCGGCCTTCGTCCTCGGGGGCGGGAACATCATCTCGGACGGGCTCGGATTTCCCGAGGGGTTCTCGCAGACCTTCCTCGCGGTCATGGCGGTCCTCTTCGCGGCAACCACCATGGACACCGGTGTGCGCCTGCAGCGCTACATCGTCCAGGAGTGGGGCAGCATCTACAATCTCCCGTTCCTCCGCGGCAGGTGGATCTCGACCGCCGTGGCGGTCGGCGCCTGCATCGCGCTCGCCTTCGGCGCGGGGGAGGGCGGCGGGACAGGGGGACTCGAGATCTGGCCGCTCTTCGGCACAACGAACCAGCTCCTCGCGGCGCTGACCCTCCTGATCCTGAGCGTGATGCTCCTGAAGCGGCGGCGGGGCACGATCTACACGCTCGGGCCCTTCGCCTTCCTCGTGACGATGACGGTCTGGGCCCTGCTCGTGCAGCTTCGAGGGTACTGGGAGGCCGGCAACATCCCCCTTGTCGCGATCGACATCGTCATCCTCATCACGGCGATATGGGTGGGCCTCGAGGCGCTCGGAGCGCTGAACCGGTCGAGGAAGGGAGGCGAAGACGCCACCTAGGGGGGAGGGCAGCGGTGCCGGAGGAGGGCCTTCTCCACCCGCGAGGACTCCCGGCATGGGGACGATGCGGCCCCAGGCAAGATTTCGACATGCCTGGGAACTCCTCCAGGAGTTCTATGAGGGTCGGCACCGCGGGGCACTCGCTCGTGAGAAACGGGAGGAGGAGGATCTCTTCATGCTCCTCGTCTTCTCGGACATGCTCGGGATTCCGAACCCTGCGAGCTACTACACGCTCGAGCTCCTCCCCGTGCTCTACGACCGCTTCCATGATTGGCATACGCGGATGGGGATGGAGAGGTCTCCCCTCGACGGCGTCCGCTGCTGCTGAGCCGTCGGGAGTCTCTTCCCGCACGTCGCCCGACAACGGCCGCATAGCATCGTGAGCGGTCTCTCGATCCAAGGCCACCGGCTCGTCTTCGTCGGCGGGAAGGGTGGGGTCGGAAAAACCACGACCGCTGCCGCCCTTGCACTCTACGGAGCCGAATCCGGGAGGCGGGTCCTTCTGGTGTCGACCGATCCCGCACACTCCCTCGGCGACCTCTTCGGCCGGCGGATCGGTAACCGGCAGCGCAGGCTCGCCCCCGGACTCAGCGGCCTCGAACTCGATCCTGAAGCGGAATCCGACCGCTATCTGGACGATGTGCGGGAGACGATGCAGTCCTTCGTCCGGCCCGCCATGTACCCGGAGATCAAGCGGCAGATCGCGCTGGCCCGCCACTCCCCTGGCGCCGTCGAGGCCGCGCTCGTCGGCCGTGTCGCAAGTCTGATGGAAGAGGCCGGAAGCGGCTTCGACCAGATTGTCTTCGATACAGCTCCGACTGGCCACACACTCCGGCTCTTGACCCTCCCGGAGATTATGGCCGCGTGGATGGACGGGCTTCTCAGGAGCCGCGGGCGATCCGACTCCTTCGGGCGCGCGCTCGCGCGCCTCGCCGGGCGGAAGGGGAAGGAGCGGGATCGGGGGGGCGACGTGGAGGCGCCGGCCCCGAGAGGAGACGAACTCTCTTGGTTCGACCGGCCCGAACCGGAACCGCGTGACGAGCGGAGCCGGAGGATCCGGGAACTCCTCCTGGCCCGCCGCCGGAGCTTCTCGCGGGCCCGCCGCCTTCTCCTCGATCCCGAGACGACAGCCTTCGTGATGGTCCTCATCCCCGAGAAGCTCCCGATCCTCGAGACCGGGAAGGCGCTCGCGGTTCTGGCCGAGCACCGGGTGCCGGTCGCGGGCCTCGTCGTGAACCGGGTCCTCCCCGACGGGCCGCTCGGGGAATTCCTGGAAAGCCGCCGCGAGCAGGAAAACGAGTACCTCGCCCACATCGACCGGCTGTTTCCCGGCATCACCAAGGTGCGCGTCCCCCTCCTCCGCCGCGACGTCGAGGGAATCGAGAGTCTTCGCGGGATCGCCAGCTACCTGCGGACGGACGGGAACCGGTAGACCGGACCGGCCGTCACGCACGGCCGGGAGGTCCATCGCCGCTCAGGCAGCTGCCGGAGCCGCGCCTACGCGGGCCCAGCGATGCCAGGCGATGCAGCACATCACCGCGGGGGTGACCCCCAGATCACTGACCCGGCCAGCCTCCCAGGTTCACCCGTGCGACTCCGGAGGGACCGGCTCGGCCTCGAGACCGACGCGCATGGTGGCCGGGTTTCCCCAGGCGAGCTGCAGCACACTGTGGCGCGGAGCACCGCCTGGGCCTTCTGGAGCATCTGCCCGGTAGTGGCTGCCGACGCTTTCGGTCCGGGCACGAGCGGCGTGCGCGACCATCCGGGCCGCAAGAAGGAGGTTTCTGCGGGAGGGCGGAATGCTGGGCGACACTTCCCGCTCGATCTCTGCCAGGCTGTCCACGGCCTTCGCGAGGCCGGACGCGGAGCGGACGACTCCTGCGAGCTTCCACATGAGCGTCCGGATCCGGAGTCGAACCTCGGGCGGAAGCGTCCCGCCCGACTCCCAGTACCGGGCCGGCGCAGACGGCCGCGCCCGTGCCCCGGCGTCCGCAGGGTCGGAGGCGGCAGATCGCTCCGCCGCCAGCGCCCGGGCAACACGGGCGCCGAAAACGAGGCCCTCGAGAAGCGAATTGCTGGCAAGCCGGTTCGCCCCGTGAAGGCCTGAACAGGCGACTTCGCCGACGGCCCAGAGTCCCTCGACCGAACTCCGGCCATCCGCATCGACGGCAACGCCACCCATGTGGTAGTGCGCGGCCGGGGTCACCGGGATCAGCTCGCGCGATGCGTCGATCCCGAAACGCCTGCATGTCCGGACCGCCCCTGGAAACCGCGCGGCACCCTCCCCCTCCAAGATCAGACGCGCATCCAGAAACGGCCTCTGCCCACCCTCGATCGCCCTCCACAGCGCACGCGACACCCGGTCGCGGGAGGCAAGCTCTCCTCCCTCCGCCTCGACGCCGGGAATGGCCGATCCCCTCTCGCCCACGAGCCGCGCGCCGGCGCCCCGAAGCGCCTCCGTCACAAGCGGAAGGGGATCGGCGGACACATCGAGCGCCGTCGGATGAAACTGCACGAACTCG
>JAAXGI010000087.1 GCA_012267505.1 Gemmatimonadota bacterium | reverse complement strand
CATGCGATGACCTATTGGGTACGCCGACTCGTCTATGCCAACGTAGGGGTGTTCCTCCTCACCCTCACCGGCGTGCTGTCGCGACAGGACCTGAATGCCCTGGTCCTCGTCCCGGCACTTCTTCCCGTCCGCCCGTGGACTGTCATCACCTACCAGTTCCTGCATGCGGGGTTCTGGCACCTCCTGATGAACATGATCGGGCTCTTCTTCTTCGGGCCGAGGCTCGAGAACCGGCTCGGAAGCAGGCACTTCATCCTCCTCTACCTCGCGAGCGGGATCGGCGGGGCCGTGCTCTCGATCCTGACGCCCGGTGCCATGATCGTGGGGGCGTCGGGCGCTGTCTTCGGCGTGCTCCTGGGATTCGCGCGCTATTGGCCCCGTGAGCGCATCTACGTCTACGCGCTGATCCCAGTCGAGGCTCGCATCCTCGTCGTCTTTCTCGCCGTCCTCTCCCTCGTGAGCGGGTTCGGTGGAGGAGGCAACATCGCGCACTTCGCGCACCTGGGGGGATTTGCCGGGGGGTGGCTCTATCTGAAGCTCATGGAGCGCCGCTCGCCGGCGCGGCGGTTCAGGCGGAAGGTCGAGGGACCCGCATACAAAAAGCCGGGGAAGGGCGACCTTGAACGGTGGGCGGCGGCGGATCTCGCCGGCCTCCACGCGCTCACGCGCGAGGAGTACGACCGCGTCCTAGGGAAGGCGCGGTCCGAGGGAGCGCCGTCGCTCACGTCCGAGGAACGTGCCTTCATGGAGCGGCTCGCGGAGCGGGCCAAGCGATAGGGGCCGAACCCTAGTCGTCCGGTGCGGGCGGACGACGGCGCGATTTCCTCTCAGAGCGCCTGCGTTTCTCCCGAAGCCGCGCCTCCGTCGCCTTGGCCGGCACCCGCGTCGGAACACGCACGGGCTTCTTTTCCGCGAGACCGGCGAGGCGTGCCCTCAGGCGCTCGAGTGCGATGGCCT
This sequence comes from Gemmatimonadota bacterium, assembly GCA_012267505.1. Taxonomy (GTDB): domain Bacteria; phylum Gemmatimonadota; class Gemmatimonadetes; order Longimicrobiales; family Gaopeijiaceae; genus JAAXGI01. Next base: position 8,770 of record JAAXGI010000087.1, on the reverse strand, counting down.
TGTTCCTGTGCTGGCTCCTGGACTCCCGAACGGTGACGACGATCCCCGTCGGGATGTGCGTAAGCCGCACCCCCGAATCGGTGACATTCTGGTGCTGGCCGCCCTTCCCACCGGACCGGAAGGTGTCGACGCGGCTTTCCCGAAGGAGCGGATCCACCGAGCCCATCGTGCCCTCCCGTTTTTCGGTTCCCGGAGCGTTGCAGACATCCCCAGTGGAAGCCGGCCTGACATCGCTCGCCACGCCGGCGATCAAACACGGATCACCATGCGGCAACGGAAGGTGCACCAACCATTTACCATCCCCTGCGTGGCGATGCCGGTCATCACGCAGTGTGCAACGGATGAGACCCAAATTCAAGGGGAGGGAGGACGTCGGCCCGCCGCCCTGCCCTGAGGCGGATGGACGTCTCCGGACGCGCCAACCTTCGCTCCGGCCGTCGCGGAGCAGACGCTCCGGATCCCGGAGGAAGCCGGATCCGGACCGGAGAGCACCGGGGCTCCCCGCATTTCGTCCGGGATTCGGCGGCGGTGTTTCCCGGGCAGGAGCGACGGGTCGGACCTCGGCTCCCGACCGTGGCGCGGACTTCTCGTCGGGTGTTCGCCGGCGGGGGGGGCGTTTCGTGACTCCCGGACCGGTCGCCCTCGCCACGAACCGGTTTCGCCCAACCTCCCGCAGTCCCCATTGGCCGCGATACCGCGGCACAGAAGGTCTCCCGCCCCGCGCGCCCGGAGGAGGTGGCTCACCGGTCCACTCCCGGTTAGACTCCATGCTCGGTCGGCAACCGGAAAACGCAGGCGGTTTCGGAGGGCTGGGGGCAGATGCACACGATCCGGCCGGGCGCCCAGGACTGGGGCCCCGGCGCGAGGTTCCTCGTGGTGCTCGCGAGTGCGTTCGTGGTCGTCGCAGGGCTGCGGGCGGGCGCGCCCGTACTCCTCCCCTTCTGCCTCGCATTCTTTCTCGCGATTCTCTCGATCCCGATCATGCTCTGGCTGCAGCGCAAGGGGATCCCGCGCGCCGCTGCCATCATCCTGGCAGTGCTCGTCGACGTGGCGGTGCTCGGGATCATCGTCCTCCTCGCGAACCAATCGCTGGCCGACGTGCAGGTGCGCCTCCCCCTCTACGCTACCCGTCTCCAAGCGCTGCTCGACACATGGACCGCCGGATTCGAGGCGAGCGGACTGCCCGTCGGCGACGTCTTTGACGAGCTCATCAGCGCGGCCGCGATCATGGATACGGCCCGCGACCTCCTCGGGCGCGTAGCGGTGTTTCTCTCGAACACCTTCATCGTGATCCTCGTCATGGTGTTCATCCTCTCCGAGGCGGCCGTCTTCCCGGACAAGTTCCGCGCCGTTCTCGGCGGGGGTGGCGGGGAGATCGGGCGTTTCACGAAGATCACCGACGAGGTGCTCGAGTATCTTGCGATCAAGACGCTCGTGAGCATCGCCACAGGTCTCTGCATCGGTCTCTGGGCGTGGGCGCTGGGGCTTGACTTCCCGGTCGTCCTCGGCCTCATCGGTTTCGTCCTCAACTACGTGCCGACGATCGGGTCGATCATCGCCGCCGTGCCCGCCGTCCTTCTCGCGCTGATCCAGTTCGACGGGCTCGGCCAGCCGCTCCTCGTCGCGTCGGGCTACATTGCCGTAAACGTCGCGTTCGGCAATCTTCTCGAGCCGCATCTTCTCGGGCGCCGCCTCGGCCTCTCGACCCTGGTCGTCATCCTCTCCCTCATCTTCTGGGCATGGGTCTGGGGCCCCGTGGGGGCGCTCCTCGCCGTGCCTCTCACGATGATCGTCAAGATCATGCTCGAGAACACCCACGACCTCCGGTGGATCGCCGTCCTCCTCGACAAGGCGGCCCCGGAAGCGGCGGTAGCCGACGGATCCGCCCCGAACCCGGGGGACTCTCCGTGACCGGCCGGGGAGAAACGGGGCTCTTCGACGGCCTTCCTGACTCCGCCCGGCTCTGGATCTTCGGCGTCGGCCGCAGCCTCTCGGGGGAGGAGGAGGCGCGGCTTCTCGGAAGCGTCGCGGCCTTCCTCGGCGGCTGGAAAGCGCACGGCCGCCCGCTTGCCGCCCTGCACGAGTGGGTGGGCGGTCGCTTTCTTCTCGTGGCCGTTGACGACCGGACTGTCTCCCCCTCCGGGTGTTCGATCGATGCCCTAGTGGGCCGGCTTCGGGCGCTCGAGGCCGAGTTCGGCACCGAGATCGTCGGCGGTGCGCCGGTTTGGTACCGGTCCGGCGGGACCGGGGGCGCGATCGAGCGCGTCTCCCGGCCCGTCTTCCGCGACCGAGCGCGGGCGGGGCTCGTTACGGGGGAGACCGTCGTCTTCGACCTCTCCCTCGAGCGGGTAGGAGAGCTCCGGGGGGGCCACTTCGAGAGGCCGGTCCGGGAGAGCTGGCACCGCCGTTACCTCGCGCCGCGAGCTCCGGAAGCCGCCCCCCGCCGCTGACGGGGTCAGCCGCTCCCGATGGGTCGGGACACCGCGGCTCCGCCGAGGAGGCGCGAGAGGTAGCGCGCTGCCTCGGTTTCAGCCCAGAAGGGCTGCCGACGCGCCGCCGCACCGGCCGATATGAATCCCACATGACCGCCGCGCCGGGTGAAAGCGCCCAGGAGCCAGGGGTTCCGCTCGACGGCCGCCACCGGCACGGCGTCGGCGGGGAGGAAGGGATCATCGGCCGCGTGAATGAGGAGCGTGGGGACGCGGACGTTCCCGAGGACTGGCCCTGACGAAGCCTGCTTGTAGTAGTCGGCCGCGTCCCGGAATCCGTGGAGGGGCGCGGTCGCGGCCTCGTCGTAGTCGCGGAGCGTGCGGGCCGTGAGGACCCGCTCCACATCGACGGCGCTCTCGAGGAGCGCGCGCTTGGCACGCACCTTCGCCCTGAGCGACTTGAGGAAGTAACGGGTGTAGAAGCGGCCCATCCCCCCGGCCTCGAGCATCCGGGCTGCTGCGGCGAGGTCGTAGGGGACCGAGACGGCGACGGCTGCCCCGAGCGACCTAGGCGCGGCCGTTCCCGCCTCGGCGAGGTAGCGCAGGAGCACGTTGCCCCCGAGCGAGAACCCCAAGGCCCCGAAGGCCCGCCCGTGCATCCGCTGCCGGAGCGTCGCGAGCACCTGGCGGAGGTCGCCCGTCTCTCCGGAGTGGTAGAAGCGGGGGCGCAGGTTCGGCGTCCCGGAGCAGGCGCGGAAATTCATTCCCACAGGCCGGACCCCGGCCTCGAGGAGCGCAAGCATCGTTTGGCGCATGTACCCGCGGCGCGTCGAGCCCTCGAGCCCGTGGAGGAGGAGCACGACGGGCGCTTGCGGCGCGGGCTCCGGTCCGACCTCGAGATCGAGGAAGTCACCGTCCAGCGTCGGGACCCGGAGCGGCTCGAGCGCCAGGGCCGGCGCGGCCCGGAGGAATTTCCCGGCGACGGTTTGGGCGTGGCCCCCGCGGAGCCACGGCGGCGGAGTGAAGGACGCCGGCCTGAAACCGGCGTGCGGCCGGGGTGGTGCGTCCGGCGCGGGTTCGGAGATTCTCACGGCCGTGTCCTTGTTCGGGGAGGCGGGGTCCCCGACAATAGGNNCCGCCGCAACCCATCCCCCCGATGGAGGTTGACCGTGAGCCCGAGGCTCCCCCCCCCGATCCTCCCGATCCTGGCCCTCTTCGTGGGTTCCGGGTGCGCCGGCGGGATGGCGGGCGACTCGATCCCGGTGCCCGTCCCCCCACTCCCCCCTTCGGATGGCCTCCTCGGGTCCGCGGCGCTCCAGGAGGTGGTCGATCTGCAGGTGGCGCGCGAGGGGGAAGCGCTCGGAGAACTCCTCGGCAGTCCTGACCCTCTCGTGCGTGCGCGGGTTGCTTTTGCCCTCGCCTCCGTCCAGGACGCGACCGCCCTCGATGCGCTCTCCGGCCTCCTCGCAGATCCGTCGCCCGGGGTCCGCGCGAATGCCGCCTTCGCCCTCGGCCAGCTTCCACTCCCCGACGGGGGGGGCGGGCTTCTCGAGGCGCTCGCCGGCGAGGAGGAGGGTCCGGTGCGCATGCGCCTCATCGATGCGCTCGGAAAACGCGGCGGACTCGAAGCTGTCGGCGCGCTTGTCCGCGGTCCGGCCCGCCCGGGGGAGGAGGTGGACCGGACGCTTGCTGTCTCGAGGGCCGCGCTGCGGGAGGTGCGCCCTCCCGGGGTCCTCGAATACCTCGCCGAGCGGCTCACGCACCCGGACCCCGAGGTGCGGTACCGGAGTGCCTACTACTTCGGGCGGGCGGCCAGCGTGAGCGTGTGGGCCGGTTTCGTCCCGGGGGTCCGGGCCGCGCTCGACGGATCCGCGCCCGGCGATCCCGCCGCCATGTATCTGGTCCAGGCGCTCGGGAGGCTCGGCGATGTGGAGGCCGATGCGGCGAGGATCGCCCACTGGATGGTGGCTGCGACTGACTGGCGAACGCGGGTGAACGCGGCCAACATCGTGATGAGCCCCCGCTGGCTAGCGAGTCCGGCGGTGCAGGATGGGTTGCTTGCCGCCCTCGCCGATCCCTCCGGGCACGTCCGGGTCGTGGCTGCGGAGTCCGCGGCGCTTCTCGCCTGGAGTTCCGAAGATTGGCTCGATCGCGCCGCCGAGCGGGTCGCCGGGGAGCCCGGACTCTGGCGCTCTCAGATCCCGCTCGCGCCGCCGCTCGTCGCCCAGGGGCGCGCCGCGGTCGTCCTCGACTGGGTGCGCCGCATGGCGGACTTCCACCCGGTTGCGACGCGGCTGGGGATCGAGAGCCTGGGGGGCGTGCCGCCCGGCGACGTCATGGATCTCCTCCTCGAACTCGCCGAACACGCCGAGCCGGAGGTCCGGGCTGGGGCCACTTGGGCGATCGGACAGCGGTGGGGGAGGGGGGCGGCCGGGGAGATCCCGGCCGAGCAGGTGTTCGACCTCCTCGTCCGGCGCCTCGGGGACGCGGAGGACCTCCCCGCGCTCCGGGCGGCCCGCGCGCTCGCGCACCCGAGCTTCGTGCCCTTGGGTTCCGCCGGGGCGTTCGAGGCCGCCTTCCGCTCCCGGAGGCCGACGGGCGATCCAAACATCCTCGTCCCGATCCTTGAGTCGATGGGCGACGCCTCGATCACTCTCTTGCGGGCCGTGGCCGCGGGGGAGGACTTCAGCCTGAGGGGGGCAGCGGCGCGGACGATCGAGCGGATCACCGGCGAGCAGGTGCCGATCGCGGGGGACGGAGAGACGGGGCCCGTTCCCCGCGTCGAGTGGACCCGCCTGGGGGAGCTCGGTCCCGAGCCGCGCCTCAGGTTCGAGACCGACCGCGGGGTGATCGTCATCCGGCTGCTCACCGAACAGGCGCCGCTCACGGTCCAGACCTTTGTCGACCAGGTACTCGCGGGCGCGCACGACGGAACGCGCTTCCACCGGGTCGTTCCCAACTTCGTCGCGCAGGGCGGGGACGTGGGTGTGGGCGACGGCAGCGGGGGGACCGGGACTCCGATCCGGAGCGAGTTCACGCAGATGCCCTTCGGCCGGGGTGTGATCGGGATGGCATCGGAAGGCAAGGATACCGAGGATTCGCAGTACTACCTGACGCACTCTCCGCAGCCGCACCTTGAAGGAGGCTACACCGCCTTCGGCTACATCGAGGAGGGGGCGGGGACCCTGGACCTCCTCCAAGAGGGCGATCAGGTCGTCCGGGTGACGCTCGAGAACTAGACGACCGGAGAGCTGGACACTAGAGAACACCGTTTACATCCTGTAAGCCGACCGTTTGCCCCCTCCACACCGGTCCCCTTGGCTACAGCGCATTTCCCCCAGCCCACCACGGCGGGGAAACGGGCCGGGTCCGGCGGTCCGGGCGGGCGGGAACATGGCATCCGGCGGAAGCGCTCCGCGGCAGCCGTGGGACTGGTCTCATAGGTATCTGTAAGACAATGATCTAGAGGGTCGGATGTACACGGCACTCGGCTCGTCGCGGTGGCAGGAGATGCGGGTGCCGGACCGTCCTCCCCGCTCGTCTCATAACCGAGGTCGCCCTCCGGCCCGCACGACCGAGGTGCAGGCGGTGGGGATTGTCAGGATCCGGGGATCTGTTTACGGTGTTTACTATGACCAATACACGGACACGGATCCTCGGCCACGCCTGCGAACTCTTCATGCATGCGGGATTCGGGGGATTCTCGATGCGTTGTCTCGCGCGGCGGGTGGGCGTGACGGCCCCTGCTCTCTACCGGCACTTCGCGAACCGGGAGGAGGTGCTCTTCGAGGTCTTCCAGGAGGCATTCGACGAGCTCTTCCGGCGCCTGACCCGGGCGCTTGCCGGCGCGACGCCGCTCGAGCGCTTCGAGATGGCAGGTGACGCCTACATGGACTTCGCGCTCGACCACCCGCGCTACTTCCAGATGCTCCACTCCTTCCGCCAGCTCGCGGGGCTCGACAGGACGCCGGCCAAGCTCCGGCGGCGGCACGCGGCGATCCGCCAATTCTGGACCGACCGCGTGAGGGAATGCACCGAGGCGGGGATTTTCCGACCGGAGTCGCATGAGCGGATCATGCTCACCCTCTGGAGCCATGCTTACGGGCTTCTCTCCCTCTACACGATGCGGACGATGGGGGAGATGCCAAGGGAGGTGTTCCGCCGGGAATACCGCGCCTCCCGGCGTCGGATCCTCGCGGGCGTGGGGGTTGAGGGGATCGGTGCGATGCTCCCGGCCCCGGAGGGAGGGCCCGGAGAGGAGGCGGAAGCAGGGGCAGCGCCGGAGGGGAGGGAACTACCGTGGCACAGTTGAACGGAGGAGGAAGGGTGAAGTCTCTCGTGAAGATAGCGGCGGCAGGGGTCGCCGTGACCGCGTCTCAGGCGGCCGCGCTCGAGGCGCAGTCGCGGGCGTCGGCGCGCGAGGCCGGACGGGACGGCCCGGGGGTCGTCGTCTCCGGGGTGCTCTCGCTCACCCTCGACGAGGCGCTCCGCATGGCAGTTGAGGGGAGCCGCGAGGTCGAGCAGGCGCGCCTCCAGCTCGCGGTCGCCCGCGGACAGGTCTCGGAGGCGTGGGCGGCGGTCTACCCCAGCATCGACGTGAGCGGGTCCTACACACGCAACGTATCACCAGCCGTCTCGTTCATTCCAGCGATCTTTTTCAATCCGGACGCGGCCGAGGGGGAGCTCCTCAAGGTGCAGTTCGGCGCCGAGAACGCATGGAACACGAATGTGGCGTTTGAGCAGCCGCTCTTCCGGGCCTCCGCCCTCTTGGGCCCCGGCGCGGCGAACCGCTACGAGAGCCAGCAGGTCGAGGTGGTGCGGGGAACCGAGCAAGAGGTCGTCACCCGCGTCCGCCTCCTCTACTACGAGCTCCTGCTCGCCCAGGAGCAGATGCAGCTCATCGAGCGGTCGGTTGCCCGCGTGATGCAGTCGCTCGAGGAGACCCGCGCGCTCAACCGCGCCGGCCTCGTCTCGGACTACGACGTGCTCCGGCTCGAGGTCGAGCTCGCGAACCTAGAGCCCGATCTCAGGATGGTCGAGAACGAGCACCGCCGGCTCCGGAGAGTGCTCTCGACCGAGCTGGATCTCGACGGGGATGTTCCGATCGAGGCCGCTGGCTCGCTGGCCGCCCTCGACCTGGAGGAGGGAGCGACGAACGGCGCCGGGAACGCGCGGCTCCTCGAGCTTATGGGGGTCGGTACGGCCCAGCTCGCCGACCCAGAGTCGATCGAGCGGCTTCGCGGCCGGGCGGAAGAGGGGAATTCGCTTCTCAGACAGGCGGCGCTGAACGCCGAGCTCCAGAACGTGCAGCTCAGGCTCGAGCAGTCAGAGTACCTTCCCGAAGTCTCCCTCTTCGCCACCTACGACATCCAGGCGCAGCAGGACGGCCGGCCGGACTTCTTCGCGAACTCGAGGCAGCGCGGCTACGCCCGATTCGTCGGGGTTCGCGTCTCGCTCCCCATCTTCACCGGATTCCGGCGCGATGCGCGGATCGACCAGATGCAGGCCTCGCTCCGGTCCGCCCGGCTGCAGTTGGACATCGCCGGCGACCAGCTCCAAGACGAGTTCGAGGGCCTCCTCGACCAGCTTGAGGAGTCGCGGCTTCGGACCCGGAGCCAGGGGCTCGCCGTCAGGCAGGCCCGGCGGGGGTTCGAGATCGCGAGCGCCCAGTACCGCGAGGGACTCGGGAGCCAGCTCGAGCTCACGGACGCCGAGGTCGCGCTCAGGCAGAGCGAGTACAACTATGCGCAGGCCGTCTTCGACTACCTCTCGACACGGGCCCGGATCGACCAGCTCGTGGGCGAGGTTCCGGTGCCTGCCGGCGTCGGAAGCTGAACCCGTGTCACCGATTCGGAGGTTCCGGTGAACAGATATGCGAAGGCCTTCTCTCTGCTGGCCGCGCTCCCGCTCGCGGGATGCCGCGGCGGGGCGGCCGACGAGGGAGGCGGTGAAGCGGATCCCGCCGATGATGCATTCCTGCGGGTCGTGAACGTCGAGGTCCAGCCGCTTGCGGCGACCGACTTTACCCAGCTTGTGCAGGTGACGGGAACGGTTCGGGCGAACCGGGACGTTACCGTCTCGGCCGAGGAGGCGGGCGTCGTCCGGGAGATCCTGGCCGAGGAGGGAGCTGCCGTCGCCGCCGGGGATCCGCTCATCCGGATCGACGACAGCATCCTTCGCTCGCAGGTCGCGGAGGCCGAGGCGCGCGCCACGCTCGCGGGCGAGACCTGGGAGCGGCGCCGCAGGCTCTTCGAGGAGGACGGGGTCGGCTCCGAGCTCGCCTACCTCGAGGCGCGCTACCAGTCGGAGCAGGCCAGCGCGGGCCTTGCCGCCCTGCGCGA
>JAAXGI010000226.1 GCA_012267505.1 Gemmatimonadota bacterium | reverse complement strand
GGGCCGTCCGCATTTCCCGCATGAGTCCGGGCTGCGTGCGAGCATGACCTCCCGGGATCCCGGCACGCCAGGAGCGGGCGCCCCCGGCACGGCCCCGCGCTGCGGGTACGTGACACTCCTCGGTGCGCCGAACGCCGGGAAGTCCACGCTCCTGAACGCGCTCGTCGGCGAAAAACTGAGCATCGTCACGTCCAGGCCGCAGACGACGTGGCGGAGGATCACGGGGATCCTGACGGTCGGATCGACCCAGCTCGTCTTCCTCGACACCCCGGGTGTGGTGGCCGGACGGTCGCTTCTCGACCGGTCGCTCCTCCACTCGGTCCGCAAGGCCGTGCGCGAGGCCGATGTCCTTGTTCTCCTCCTGGATCCCCGGGCGCCGCTTGGGGGGGCGGAGCGGGCGGCTCTCGCCGGGATCGCTGCGGAAGCGCCGGCTCCCGGGATCGGTGTCGTGAACAAGGTCGATGCCGTCCGGTCCCCTGCGGTCGAGGCCGAGGCGCGGTGGCTCGCGGGGGAGGGGGTCTCCGAGGTGTACCGGGTCTCGGCCCGGAAGCGGACGGGTCTCGGGGTCCTCCTCGACGCGCTCCGGCGGAAGCTCCCTCCCGGGCCGTTCCTCTTTCCCGCCGACGAGATCGCCTCCGCGCCGGAGCGCTTCTTCGTGGGCGAGATCGTGCGGGGGGCGATCTTCGAGCAGTACTCCGACGAGCTCCCCTACGCGTCTATCTGCAGCGTCGGAGAGATGCGGGATACGGAGGGCGGGAGGCGCTATGTGCAGGTCACGGTCTACGTTGAGCGCGCCTCGCAGAAGGGGATCCTGATCGGCCGGGGCGGCCGTGCGATCCGGCGGCTGGGAACTGCGGCCCGCAGGCGGATCGAGGACTTCCTCGGCGGACCGGTGTATCTGGACCTCTGGGTGAAGGTCCTTCCCGGGTGGCGGAAGAAGCCGGCCGAGCTCCGGCGGTTCGGTCTGCCGGTTCCGCGCGCGGAGCGTCCGCCCTGATCCGGGGTCCCGGCAGCGGCCGTACGGTGGGTGAGGGTCCTTGTTTCGCGGAGAGTTGCCTATTATCCGGAGTGCCGCCGGGGACCGTCCCCCGGCGGGAGACGGGGTGCGATGTCGCCGGGCCGGTCGGAAGGCGGCTGCAGGGGCGTGAGGGCAGGGGAGGGGAATCCTTCCTGCCCGGTGGCCCCGATGAGAGCTGAGCCGGGAAGGGGATCCCGGTTCGCCGGGAGGAGCTGTTCGGACGATGAATGCGGAGAGACTGGTGGAGCTGCGCAGCCTGGAGGCCCGGATCCGGGACCTGAGGGGGTACCTTTGACCTGGAGCGACGGGAGCGGCGGGTCGAGGAGCTCGAGGCGCGCATGGCCGAGCCCGGATTCTGGGGCCGGCCCGGGCGGGCGCGCGAGACGATGGAGGAGTCGAACCGGGTAAAGGGCTGGGTGGAGCCGTGGGCCGCCCTCGACCGGGAGGCGCGCGAGCTCGTGGAGCTGGCAGAGCTCCTGGTCGAAGAGCCGGACACCGAACTCGAGGCCGAGTGGGTCCGCGAGCGCGCGCGGCTCGAGGCCGGGATCGGCCGGCTTGAGCTCCGGGCGATGCTCCAGGGCGAGAACGACGGCCGCGGCGCGATCCTCACGATCCATCCGGGGGCCGGCGGCACTGAGTCGCAGGACTGGGCAGAGATGCTCCTTCGGATGTACCAGCGCTGGGCGGAGCGGCGCGGCTACGATCCCAGGATCCTCGATCTCCAACCCGGCGAGGAGGCCGGTATCAAGGCTGCGAGCGTCGAGATCGGGGGGGAGGGCGCCTACGGCTACCTGAAGGCGGAGAAGGGGGTCCACCGGCTCGTTCGCATCTCGCCCTTCGATGCGCAGTCGCGCAGACACACCTCCTTCGCCTCTGTCTTTGTCTATCCCGAGGTGGACGAGGATGTCGAGATCGAGATCGACGACGGGGATCTCCGGATCGACACCTTCCGCGCGTCGGGCGCCGGAGGGCAGCATGTGAACAAGACGGACTCGGCGATCCGGATCACGCATGAGCCGACCGGGATCGTCGTCTCCTGCCAGCAGGAGCGCTCGCAACACAAGAACCGCTCGACGGCGATGAAGATGCTCAAGGCCGCGCTCTTCGAGCGGGCCGCCGCCGAGAAGGAGGAGGCGAGGGCGGCGCTCGAGGCCACGAAGACGGAGATTGCCTGGGGCAGCCAGATCCGTTCCTACGTCTTCCAGCCCTACACCATGGTCAACGACCATAGGACCGAGCTCAAGCTATCGGATGTGGACCGGGTCATGGATGGCGACCTCGACCCCTTCATCGAGGCGTACCTGAAGCGGTTCGGGGCCCGGGGCGCCGCATGAGCACGGGGACAGGCCAGCTCCTCCGGACCCGGCAGGAGAAGCTCGCGGCGCTCCGGGCGAGGGGGATCGACCCCTATCCGCGCCGCTGCACCCGGTCGCACCGGAGCGACGAGGCGGTCGCGGCCTTCCTGGCTGCGGAGGCGGAGGGGAAGCTCGGGACCGACGGGGAGGGGCCGCCGGTCGAGGTCACGGGCCGGATCCTGAGCTGGCGCGGACATGGGAGGAGCGCCTTCGCGCACCTCGAGGACGGGGGCGGGCGCCTCCAGGTGTATTTCCGCCGGGACATCCTCGGCCGGGAGAGCTTCGCCACCCTCCCGCTCCTCGATCTCGGCGACTGGATCGGCGTCGCCGGCGTCCTCTTCCGGACGCGGACGGGGGAGGTCACCGTGCGGGTTGCACGCTGGCGGATCCTCTCCAAGTCGCTTCGCCCCCTTCCCCTCGCCAAGGTCGAGGTGGACCCCGAGACCGGCGCGCGCACCGTGCACTCGGGGTTCGCCGACCGGCAGTCGCGTTACCGTCGCCGGTACGCGGACCTGGCGGTGCACCCTGAGGTCCGCGACGTCTTCCGCGTGCGGGCCGGGGTCGTTGCCGGGCTCAGGCGCGCCCTCGACGACCGCGGCTACCTCGAGGTCGAGACCCCCGCGCTCCAACCGCTCTACGGCGGCGCGGCCGCGCGGCCGTTCACGACCTACCACAATGCGCTCGGCACGACGCTCTACCTGAGGATTGCCGATGAGCTCTACCTCAAGCGGCTGATCGTCGGCGGCTTCGAGCGTGTCTACGAGATCGGGAAGGACTTCCGCAATGAGGGGATCGACCGGACGCACAACCCAGAGTTCACGATGCTCGAGTTCTACGAGGCGTTCGCAGACTACCGGCGGATGATGGAACTCGTCGAGTTGCTCGTCCACGAGGTGACCCTTGAGGTGACGGGCGGGCCGGACATCGACTACCAGGGCGCGCGCGTCTCGACAGCCCCCCCCTTCGCGCGGACCACTTTCTACGGGGCGCTGGCCAGCGCGCTCGGGGAGGACGCCGCCGGGCTCGATGACGACGCGCTCCGCGTCCGCACGGCGGCGGCCACTGGCGAGGCGCCCGACGAGGGGGACGGGCGCGGGCGCCTGCTCGACCGGCTCTTCTCGGCCCTCGTCGAGCCGGCTCTCGTCCAGCCGACCTTCGTTACCGACTACCCGACAGAGCTCTCGCCGCTCGCCAAGACGAAGCCCGGTGAGCCTGGAGTCGTGGAGCGGTTCGAGCTCTTCATCGCCGGGCGCGAGATCGCGAACGCCTTCTCGGAGCTGAACGACCCGATCGACCAGCGCGCGCGCCTCGAGGCGCAGGCCGGTTCCGGACGGGCGGGCGACGACGAGGCACACCCCGTCGACGAGGACTTCCTCCGCGCCCTCGAGTACGGGATGCCGCCCACCGGCGGGGTGGGGATCGGCGTGGACCGGCTTGTCATGCTCCTGACCGACAGCGCATCGATCCGGGACGTCATCCTCTTCCCGGTCCTCCGGCCGGAAGAGGGGAGGTAGGAGTGGCGACTCTCCCCTGGTTCGTCGCGCGCCGCTACCTCTCGGCCCGGAGGAAGGGACGCCTCCTCTCCTTCATCACCTGGATCGCGCTGGGCGGGATCACCGTCGGGGTCACCGCGCTCGTCGTGGTGCTCGGGGTCATGGACGGGATGCAGGAGGACCTGCAGGAGAAGATCCTCGCGTCGAGTCCCCACGTCCTCGTGCTCGAGCGCGGTCCCGCGCTTCGTATGAACCGCTGGCAGGCTGTGGCCGACTCGGTCCGCGCCGAGCCCGGCGTCGAGGCGGTCCAGCCGTTCGCTCTCACGAGCGTGGTCGTCGTGCGCGGCGAGGAGTACGTGCAGCCCGCCGACCTCTACGGGGTCAGGCTGGGGGAAGCGGTTGAGGGGAGCGTCACGGATATGGAGGAGGCGATCCGCCAGGGGACGTACTCCCTAGGTGAGACGAAGTCGGGGCTCCCGCCGGTCGTTCTCGGGGTGCGGCTCGCGGACCGCATGGCCGTCTTTCCCGGGGACAGCATCCTCGTCTTCTCGCTCGAGAACTTCGGGCTCGACCCCATGGGCGGCTACCGGCCCGCCGTGCGCCAGTTCGAGGTCACCGGGACCTTCGAGACGGGGATGTACGACTACGACCTGAACAACATGTACGCCCCCATGGAGTGGGTGCAGGGGATCCTCGGTATCCGCGACGAGGACCAGGTGTCGGGCCTCGGCGTGCGCATTGCCGATCCCTGGGAGGCGAACGAGGTGAGCGCCGCTCTCCGGCAGCGTCTCGGCCCGGCTTTCTTCGCCGAGAGCTGGACGGCCACGAACCGTGCCCTCTTCTCGGCGCTCCAGCTCGAGAAACTGGCGATGGGCGTCATCCTCTCGCTCATCGTGATGGTTGCGGCGTTCAATATCGTGAGCACGCTCGTCATGGTCGTCGTGGACCGCACCTCGGAGATCGGTATCCTCAAGTCGATGGGGATGTCGGATCGCCAGGTGCTCCGGGTCTTCGTGCTCCAGGGCCTCGCGATCGGCACGCTCGGGACGACGATCGGCACCGGGCTCGGCCTCCTCCTCTGCTGGATCCTCGAGCGCTTCGAGATCATACGAATCCCGCCGGACGTCTACTTCATTGACCGGCTCCCCGTCTCCGTCCACGCCGACAATATCCTCGTCATCGTCGCGCTGAGCCTCCTCATCTCCCTCGTGGCAACGGTCTATCCGGCGCTCCAGGCCTCGCGCCTCCAGCCGGTCGAAGCGATCCGCCGTGAGTGAGTTCGTGCTCGTCGCCGAGCGTCTCACGAAGCGCTTCCGGCGTGAGGACGGGGGTGAACTCGAGGTACTCCGGGGGGTAGACCTGCGCGTTCCGAAAGGGGAGGCGGTCTCGATCGTCGGCGCGAGCGGGGCGGGGAAGTCCACGCTCCTCCACCTCCTAGGTGCGCTCGACCGGCCGAGCGGCGGCACGGTCCGCCTGGGCGGCGTGGAGCTCGCCGGTCTCGGCGCGAGGGAGACCGGGGAGATCCGGAACCGGTTCGTCGGGTTCGTCTTCCAGTTTCACCACCTGCTGAGGGAGTTCTCGGCGCTCGAGAACGTGATGATGCCGCAACTCATCGGAGGCGCCGCGCGGGAGGCCGCCCGGCGGCGCGCCTCGGACCTCCTCGGAGCCGTCGGCCTCTCGGGGAGGCTCGACCACAGGCCGTGGCAGCTCTCCGGGGGGGAGCAGCAGCGGGTAGCCGTCGCGCGTGCGCTCGCCAACGAACCGGCAGTGCTCCTGGCCGACGAGCCGTCGGGCAATCTGGACACACGCACGAGCGAGGAGCTTCATAATCTCCTCTTCGAGCTCAAGGCCGCGCGCGAACTCTCGATGGTGCTCGTGACCCACAACGCCGAGCTCGCCCGGCGGGCGGGGCGCACGCTCTGCCTGCGCGACGGGGTCCTCGGTCCCGACGGCCCCCCGGGGGCGGGATGAAGTGCCAGGCCTGCGGCTCCGACGAGGTGACCGTCCACCTGACGCAGATCGTCGACAAGGAGATGCACACCTTCCACCTCTGCGAGCGGTGCGCCGCGGAGAAGGGGCTCCAGAAGTCCTCGGTCCCCGAGAACTTCCCTCTCACGGAATTCCTCGCGCAGATGGAGGGGGAGCAGCCGAGCGTCGAGGCCGAGACCCGCCCGCCCGCCTGCTCCTACTGCGAGCTCGCCTTCTCTGAGTTCAGGGAGAGCGGCAGGCTCGGCTGCCCGCACTGCTGGTCGTCGTTCGAGACGCAGCTCCGGGGCCTCGTCAGGCGGATCCACAGCGGGTCGCAGCATGTCGGCAAGGTCTACCTCTCGCCGGACCCGTCGACCTTCGAGCGCGAGAAGCGCCTCGGCGTGCTTCGCCGCAAGCTCGAACGCGCCGTGGAGCTCGAGGACTTCGAGCGCGCAGCGGAGCTTCGCGACCAGATCCGCGCCACCGAGCCGGTCGCATAGCGGGCGGCGGCGCGTCATGAGCGAGACCCGCCCGATCGGCGAGTTCGGCCTGAGCTGGCTCGACGCGAGCGGGGAGTACTCGGACATCGTCCTCTCGACGCGCGTGCGGCTCGCGAGAAACCTGCAGGGCCACGCCTTCGGGGCGCGCGCGCGTGTGAACGACCGGGTCGCCGTCCTCGAGCAGGTGCGGAGCGCCCACGGCCGGGCGGATCTCCTGGCCGATGCCGAGATCCGCGAGCTCGCCCGGCTCGCGCCCCGCCCCCGGCGCATCCTCTTCGAGCGCCGCCTGGTCTCGCGGGAGCTCATCGGGAAGAAGGGGACGGCGACCGCCCCCGCGACGGCGCTGGTGCTCTCTCCCCGCCAGCCGCTCTCCGTCATGGTCAACGAGGAGGACCACCTCCGCATCCAGACGCTCCTCTCCGGCCTCCGGCTCCACGAGGGGTGGAACGCGCTGGATGCGCTCGACGACGAGCTCGGCCGCGAGCTGCCCTACGCCTACCATCACGAGTTTGGGTTCCTGACGAGCTGCCCGACGAATGTGGGAACGGGGCTCAGGGCCTCCGTCCTCATGCATCTTCCCGCGCTCGTGCTCACCAAGGAGATCGGGAAGGTGCTCCAGGGGCTCGCCCAGGTCGGACTCACCTTCCGGGGGCTCTACGGGGAGGGCTCGGAGGTCGTTGGCAACTTCTTCCAGCTCTCGAACCAGACCACGCTCGGCAAGAGCGAGGAGGACCTCGTCGATCACATCGACCGGATCGTGCGCCAGGTGATCCAGTACGAGACGCACGCCCGCCAGGTGCTGCTCCGGGACGCCCCCTCGGTGACCGAGGACAAGATCTGGCGCGCCTACGGGCTGCTCCGCTACGGGCGGTCGGTTTCCTTCGAGGAACTCATGAACCTGCTGAGTGGCGTCAGGCTCGGGGCGAGCCTGAAACTACTCCCCGGACTTCGTGTATATTCGCTCAACAAGGTCATGATCTTCTCCCAGCCGGCGCATCTTGAGGACGCGGCCGGTCGGGATCTCTCCCCCGCCGAGAGCGATGCGCACCGGGCCGCGCTCGTTCGCAGGATACTGACCACCGAGGGGGTGGTGCACCCGGACGAGGACATTGGCGACGGGAACGGGGCGCCAAAGGGACCTGGCTGACGCTGATGAACTACAATTTCACCGACCGTGTGCGTAAGGTGCTTGCCATGGCCCGTGACGAGGCCATCCGGCTGCAGCACGACTATGTGGGCACCGAGCACATCCTCCTCGGGCTGATCCGCGAGGGGGAGGGGGTGGCCACCGCCGTCCTGACGCAGCTGAATGCGGACCTGGACCAGGTGCACGAACGGGTCGAGGAGTCCGTCAAGCCGGGACAGGCGACGATCGCGCTCGGCGAGTTGCCCTATACCTCGCGGGCGAAGAAGGTCCTCGAGTTCGCGATGGCCGAGGCCCGCGAACTCAGCCACTCCTATGTCGGCACCGAGCATCTCCTGCTCGGGCTCATCCGGGAAGAGAAGGGCATAGCGGCACAGGTGATCACCTCCTTCGGGATCTCCCTCGAGGAGGCGCGCGCCGAGACGCTCAAGGTCCTGGGCCCGGAGATGGCCGGCGGGTCCGGTTCGGGCGGGACGGCCGGGGTGGGCGCTGGCGGTTCGGCCTCCTCTCCCGTCTCGGGCGCCGCGGGCCGGAAGGGGAAGAAGTCCAAGACCCCGGCGCTCGACCACTTCTGCCGCGACCTGACCGCGCTCGCCCGCCAGGGGACGCTCGACCCGACCGTGGGCCGCATCGCCGAGATCGACCGGGTCATCGAGATCCTCTGCCGGAGAAAGAAGAACAACCCCGTGCTCATCGGGGAGCCCGGCGTCGGGAAGACCGCGATCGTCGAGGGGCTCGCCCAGCTCATCGCAGCGGGCGACGTCACGCCCGCACTCAAGGCGCACCGCGTGCTCGCCCTCGACATGGCGGCCGTCATCGCGGGGACGAAGTACCGAGGCCAGTTCGAGGAGCGCCTGAAGGCGGTCATGAACGAGATCTCGCAGAACAAGAATGTGGTGCTCTTCATTGACGAGCTTCACACTCTCGTCGGTGCCGGCGCGGCGGAGGGCGCCATCGACGCCTCGAACATGCTCAAGCCAGCGCTCGCCCGCGGGGAGCTCCAGTGCATCGGCGCCTCGACGATGAACGAGTTCCGCAAGTACATCGAGAAGGACGGGGCGCTCGAGCGCCGGTTCCAGCCCGTGATCGTCGATCCCTCGGACGTCGAAGAGACGATCGAGATCCTGAAGGGGCTGAGAAGCCATTACGAGGACCACCACAAGATTGTGATCCCCGACGACGCGCTCGCGACCGCGGCCCGTCTCTCGGACCGCTACATCACCGACCGGTTCCTCCCCGACAAGGCGATCGATGTGATCGACGAGGCGGGCGCGCGCGCGCGGATCGCCGCCCAGGTCCCGCCGCCCGACATGGAGGAGCTCAAGGAGGAGCTCGGCCGGATCGCCGAGGCGAAGGAGTCCGCGATCCGCGACCAGGACTTCGAGCGCGCCGCGGAGCTCAGGGACCGCGAGCGCGAGGTGCAGCACCGGATCCGGGTCCGCCACGACGAGTGGGAGGAGGAGAGGAAGGAGAACCGCCCGGAGATCTCCCCGGAGGAGGTGGCCTTCATCGTCTCGAGGTGGACGGGGATCCCGGTCACGCGGCTCCGCCAGGCGGAGAGCAACCGCCTCGTCCATATGGAGGACGAGCTCCACGAGCGCATCGTGGGCCAGCACCATGCGATCACCGTCATCTCCCGCGCCATCCGCCGAAGCCGCGCGGGTCTCAAGGACCCGAGGCGCCCGATCGGCTCGTTCATCTTCTCGGGTCCGACGGGCGTCGGTAAGACCGAGCTCGCGCGCGCGCTCGCCGAGTTCCTCTTCGCCGATCGGGAGGCGCTGATCCGGGTCGACATGAGCGAGTACATGGAGAAGTTCTCCGTCTCGCGCCTGATCGGGGCGCCTCCCGGCTACGTCGGCTACGAGGACTCGGGCGCGCTCACGAAGGCGATCCGCCGCCGTCCCTACTCGGTCGTCCTCCTCGACGAGATCGAGAAGGCGCACCCCGATGTCTTCAATATCCTCCTCCAGGTCCTCGACGAGGGGCACCTGACGGACAACTACGGGCGGGTCATCGACTTCAAGAACACCGTTCTCATCATGACGTCGAATCTGGGCGCCCGGCGGATCTCCAAGGGGGGAGGGCTCGGATTCCACACCGCCGATCCCACGTCGAGCTACGAGGTGATGCGCGACAAGGTCCGCGAGGAGATCGAGCGGGCCTTCAACCCGGAGTTCCTCAACCGGATCGACGATATCATCGTCTTCCATCCGCTCGACCGCGACGAGATCGCCCAGATCGTGCACATCCTCCTGCGGGAGGTCCACGAGCGCCTCGCCGAAGGGGAACTCTCGCTCCGCTGCACGGAGGCGGCCATCGAGTTCCTCGTCGAGAAGGGCTATGACCACAAGTTTGGGGCGCGGCCGCTCCGGAGGGCGATCCAGCGGTATCTCGAGGATCCGCTCTCCGAGCAGATCCTTCTGGCCAGGTTCGGGGCCGGCGCCGAGATCGAGGTGGACGTGGACCCCGAGACCGACTCCCTGACTCTCGAAGAGGCGCCCGCTACGAAGGCGTAGCCGGATGACGCGACCCCGCCGCCCCACTGTCGCCCCCGTGAACGGACGCCTGCTTCCCGCCCTCGCCGTCGCGGTCGTCTCCGCGTGGGGCGGCGGGCTCGTGGCGCAGGCGCCCGGCGCGGTCCGGATCGACTCGGTGGCCGTCACCGGCAACGTCCTCATGCAGACGGCCCCGCTCGTTGGCACGATCGGGATCTTCCGCGGGGACACGATCACCTTCCGCGAGGTCCAGAACGCCGAGAAGCGTCTCTGGGCGACGGGGCGCTTCGCCGACATCACCGTCACGGCCGACGAGTCGCCGGACGGGCTCGTGGCGCTCACCTTCGACGTCGAGGAGTACCCGATCATCCGGGAGCGGCGGATCGAGGGGCTCGAGCTCGTGAGCGAGAGCAGCGTCTGGGAGGAGATCGGCCTCGAGGCCGGGGTCCCCTACACGCCCCAGCTCTTCGCGGAGGCCCGGGAGTACATCCGCTCCGAGCTTGCCGAGGAAGGCATCCCCTACGTCCAGGTCGAGGAGGAGGTGACGCCGGTCGCGGCGAGCCCCGGGACCGCGAATCTCGTGATCCGCGTCGAGGAGGGGCAGCGGGTCACGATCGCCGAGATCGCCTTCAACGGAAACGAGGCCTTCCCGGACGGGGAGCTCGAGGGCGCCGTGTCGAGCCGCTCCGAGGGGTTCTTCTGGTTCCAGTCCGGCGCTTACCAGGCTGTCGAGCTGGAGGAGGACCTCGGGACGCGCCTCCCGCAGTTCTACGCATCGCACGGCTACCTCGACTTCGAGGTCCTCGGCGACACCCTCATCGTGGACCCGACGAACGGGAAGGCCCGGCTCGAGATCGATGTCCAGGAGGGGCCGCAGTACCTCGTCGGCGAGTTCTCGATCGATGGCAACCGCCAGTTCATGACCGAGGAGCTTCGGCAGTACTACCAACCCGGCGCGGGCGGGCTGCTCCAGAGCCTCGGGATCGGGGCGCCCGAAGGGGGCGATCCGGTCTTCGACCAGAGTACCTTCGAGGAGGCGACGAGCCAGGTGGCGAGCCTCTACTCGAACTCGGGATACCTCTACTCGCAGGTGTCTCCCCAGATCGAGCGGCAGGAGCCCGAGGCGGAGGGGGAGAACCCCAGGGTCGCACTCCGCTGGCTCATCGAGGAGGGGCAGCCCGCCTACGTGCGCCGGATCTTCATCGAGGGCAACGACTACACGCACGACCGCGTGATCCGCGAGCGGATCCAGCTCCTCCCCGGCGACCTCTACTCCGAGGACCGCCTCATGCGGAGCTACCAGGCGATCTCCGGGCTGGGGTTCTTCGAGGCGCCGCTTCCGGTTCCGGAGATCACGCCCGACCCGGCGACCGGGGACATCGACGTCACCTTCTCCGTCGAGGAACGCTCGACCGGATCGGTCAACTTCGGGACCACCGTCGGAGGCTACACCGGCCTCGCCGGGTTCGTCGGCTACGACCAGCCGAACCTCTTCGGGCAGGCCAAGTCCGGGAGCTTCCGCTGGGACTACGGGAGGTACCAGAACAACCTGACGCTGACCTACACAGATCCCGCGATCCGTCTCTCGCGCGTCAGCGGCTCGGTCTCGGTCTACAATGCGCGCGACCGCTTCTTCTCCTTCTCGACGGGGCGGCGGCGCGTGCTCGGCGCGAGCACGCAGTTCGGCGTCCCGGTCGCGGGCTCCCTCTTCACCCGGATCTTCGCCGGCTACTCCCTCTCGCGCACCGTCTACCACCTCGACGGGGGTGTGCAGGACACCTCGCTCTTCGGACGCCCCCCGGGGGTCATGAGCCAGCTCTCCCTCGGCATCGCGCGCAACACCCTCGACCACCCCCTCTTCCCGACGGTGGGCTCCGAGGTGCGCTGGACGACGGAGTTCAACGGCGGGCTGCTCGGCGGCGACGGCAATTTCACGAAGCATCTCGCCGAGGGCTCGTGGTGGATCCCCGTCGGCTCGTTCGGCGGAGGCACGCCCGGTTCCCAGCCGGCGAGGTTCGCGCTCGGCATCCGGGCGCGGAGCGGGATGATCACCGGCGACGCGGGCGCCTTTCCCTTCGAACGGTTCTGGCTGGGCGGCGTCCAGTTCGGCGAGCCGCTCCGGGGCTACGAGGAGACGACGCTCACCCCGCTCGGACATGTGGAGCGGGGCAGCAGGACGGTCCGGGACGTTCAGCGGCTCGGTGACGCCTTCCTCTCGATCAGCGCGGAGTACGCGTTGCGCGTGAGCACCAACATCTCGATCTCCGCCTTCTACGATGCGGGCGGGATCTGGCGGAGCCCGGTCGAGATGGACCCGAGCCGGCTCTATCGCGGAGCGGGCCTCGGCCTCGAGCTTGTGACGCCGTTCGGACCCTTCGGGCTCGACTACGCGTACGGGTTCGACAAGGACAACCCCGGCTGGCAGTTCCACTTCCGGATGGGGGGACAGCAGGCGCTGTAGCGGTTCGGGGGGCAGTGACACGGCGGGGACCGTACCCGCCCGCTGGGGGCGGGCGCGGACGCCCGGCACATGCGGAGCAGGCGATCCATGCGCGTACTGATCGGGACGATGACCACGGGCCTCCTTCTTGCCGGGGCCGCCGTGGCCGTGGAAGGCCAGGCGGCCCCTCTCAGGGTCGCCTACGTCAACTCTCAGGCGATCCTCGAGGAGGCGCCGGGTGCCACGGAGGCCCAAGCGGAGTTCGACCGGCAGATGGAGCGGTTCAACCAGGAGATCGAGGACATGGGCGTCGAGCTCGACAGCCTCGTGACCGCCTACCAGCAGCAGCAGAGTACGCTCCTGCCGAATGTGCGACTCGCGCGCGAGACCGAGATCAACCAGCTCCAGCAGCGTTACCAACAGCGCGTGGACCAGATGGGCCAGGAGGCGGAGGCGAGCCGCCAGGCGCTGATCCAGCCGATCCTGGCCCAGATGGCCGAGACGATCGAGGCGATCCGGGCCGAGGAGGGCTACCACTACATCTTCGACGCGGCGAGCCAGGCGATCGTGGCGGCGGACTCCACGCTGGACCTGACCGGAGAGGTGCTGAGCCGGATGCAGGCCGCCGGAGGAGCGGGCGGAGGCTAGGCGCCCCCACCAGACGGAAGCCGAGCGCGTCGCCGCGTCGCGGGGCGGGTCCGGGATCGCCTCTCGCCCGGGAACGCCGACACCGACGGGCCGCCCCCCGTCCCCCGCGAGGGACGGGGGGCGGCCCGTTCCCCTTCCCGGGCGAGAAGCCGGAGGCACCGAGATGACCAACTTTCCCCTTCGGGAGTGGGGCTCCGTGCCGAGCTCCCTCACCCGTCTCGCCGAGCTCCTCGACCTCCCTCCGCCCGGGATCGAGGTGGAGATCCGGGGGATCGCTCCGCTCGCGGAGGCCGGGCCGGACCAGCTCGGGCTGCTCGCCGACCGGCGCTATGTGGGCCAGGTCCCGGAGAGCCGGGCCGGCGCGCTCCTCGTCTCGCGGGACCTTGCGATGCTCCTCCCCGAGGCGGCTCCCCCCGCCCTCGTCGTCGGGGATGCCCACCTCGCGCTCATCACCATCCTGGAGTCGTTCTTCCCCCCCGTGCCCGCGGATCCGGAGATCCATCCGACCGCGGTTCTCGGGCGGGGGGTCCGGCTCGGAGCCCGTGTCCTGATCGGACCGTATGCGGTGGTCGAGGAGGGGGCGTCGGTCGGCGACGGGGTCCGGATCGGGGCCCACTCGGTCGTGGGGGCGGGTGCCGCGATCGGATCCTCCTCGATCCTCCACCCGCATGTGGTCCTCTACCCGGGGGCGGTCCTCGGAGAGCGGGTGATCGTCCATGCCGGGGCGCGGGTCGGGGTGGACGGGTTCGGATACGCCGCGGATGCGGGGCAGGCCCGGAAGGTGCCGCAGGTCGGCCTGTGCGTCATCGAGGACGACGTCGAGATCGGCGCGAACACCACCATCGACAGGGGCTCGATCGGGGAGACACGGGTCGCGGCCGGGGCGAAGCTCGACAACCTCGTCCACCTCGCCCACAACGTCTCGATCGGGCCCGGCGCGCTCCTTGCCGCCCTCGTCGGGGTCGCGGGCTCCTCGAGCGTCGGCGCCGGCGTCCAGGCCGGGGGGCAGGCCGGCATCTCGGGGCACCTCTCGGTGGGCGCCGGCGCGCGCCTCTCGGCACAGGCGGGGGTGATCGGCGATATCCCGCCGGGGGAGACCGTGATGGGATTCCCCGCGCGGCCCAGGACCGAGTTCCTGAGGGCGGCGGCCGGACAGCGCCGGGTCCGGGATCTCATGAGGCGCGTTCGCGCGATCGAGAAGCGGGTCGGCGCCGCCGGCGCCTGATCCGCCGTCCCGGTGGGACGGACTTTCCCGCCGGTGTTAGATTCCCCCGCCCGGACGCGGGGACCAAGCGGGAGAACGATGTTCGGACCGAGACACAGAACGCTCCGGAGGCCGGTCACGGTCTCGGGAATCGGGATCCACAAGGGCGAGAGCGTCACCCTCACCTTCCGGCCGGACGAGGCGGGCCCGGGGATCCGCTTCCGGCGCGTCGATCTGGAGGGCGCACCGGACATCCCGGCGGACCTCGAACACGTGGCCTGCACCGAACTCGGCACGACGATCGAGGCCTCACCGGGCGAGAGCGTCCAGACGGTCGAGCATGTGATGGCGGCGCTCGCGGCAGCGGGGATATCGCGCGTGGTCGCGGAGATCGACGGGCCCGAGGCGCCGATCCTCGACGGCAGCTTCGAGGGCTACCTCTCGCCGCTCCTCGAGGCAGGCGGCGTCGAGCTCGACGATCCGCTCCCCGTGCTCTCCCCCCCCCGCCCCCTCTCGCTCGATGGGGAGGATGGGGACCAGACCTACGTTGCCCTCCCGCATCCCTCCCTGCATATCTCGGCCACGATCCAGTTTGATCACCCCGCGATCGGTCGCCAGTACGGCTCGTTCGCCTTCGGAGAGGGCGGGTTCGAGACGGAGATCGCCCGCGCCCGCACATTCGGGTTCGCGGCGGAGGCGGAGACGCTGCGAGCGAGGGGTCTCGCGTGCGGGGCCTCGCTCGAGAATACGGTCGTCCTCGGGGAGGAGGGGGTCCTGAACGACGGGCTCCGCTTCCCGGACGAATTCCTCCGGCACAAGGTGGGCGACGTCGTGGGCGACCTCGCGCTTCTCGGGGCCAGGGTCGACGCCCACGTCATCGCGGAGCGCCCGAGCCATAAGGGCAACATCGCGCTGGCCAGGGCGCTCGCGAGGGAGGGGAGGCGCAACACGGTCCGGGCCCCCGTGCTCGACATCGGGCAGATCCTCGAGTACCTCCCCCACCGCTATCCGATGCTCCTCGTCGACCGGATCATCGACTTCGAGCCCCGGAAGCGGATCACGGGCGTCAAGAACGTGACGATCAACGAGCCCTTCTTCCAGGGCCACTACCCCGGCCACCCGATCATGCCGGGCGTGCTCATCGTCGAAGCGATGGCCCAGGTGGGCGGGCTCCTTCTCATCGATGCGGTCGAGGACCTCGACGACAAGGTCGTCTACTTCATGTCGCTCGACAGGGTGAAGTGGCGCCGCCCGGTGCGGCCCGGGGACCAGCTCGTCTTCGAGCTCAAGCTGACGCACCTCAGGCGGAGCGTGTGCAAGATGCGGGGCGAGGGGTTCGTCGACGGCCGCCTCGTCGCGGAGGCCGAGCTCATGGCACGGGTGGTGGCACGGTGAGGGTGGCTGCGGGCTCCTCGCCCGCGGAGGGCGGGGATGTCGAGCTCCACCCCCAGTCGATCGTTGACCCGAGCGCAGAACTGGATCGCGGGGTGAGGGTCGGGCCGTGGACGCTCATCGGCCCGAATGTCCGTCTCGGGGCCGGGACGGAAGTGGGGCCTGGCGCGCTGATCGAGCAGAACACCAGGGTCGGCGCGGGGTGCACGATCGGGAAGGGCGCCGTGCTCGGGACGGACCCACAGGATCTCAAGTACCGGGGTGAGGAGACGTTCCTCGAGGTCGGCGACCGGACGGTGATCCGCGAATACGCGACGCTCCACAGGGGAACGTCGGCGTCGGGGCGGACGACGGTGGGCGACCGGTGCCTCCTCATGGCCTACACCCACGTCGCCCACGACTGCAGGCTCGGAAACGAGGTGATCCTCGCCAACGCGGTGAACATGGCCGGCCATGTGACGATCGGCGACTACGCGATCGTCGGGGGACTCACCCCGATCCACCAGTTCGTGCGGATCGGGACGCACGCCTTCGTCGGGGGCGGCTCGCGCGTCTCGCAGGACGTTGCGCCCTTCTCCCGCGTGGCCGGCAACCCTCCGAAGATGTACGGCCTGAACTCGGTCGGGCTCGAGCGGCGGGGCGTCTCGCAGGAGGTCCGCTCGGCGCTCAAGAGGGCGTACCGGACAGTGTTCCTCTCGGGGCTGAACGTCTCGCAGGGCCTCGAGCGGGCTCGGGAGGAGGCGGTCGATCCGGCTTCCGAGCTCCTCCATTTTCTCGACTTCATCGAGCGTTCCGAGCGGGGCGTGACGATCTGATGGCACCCCGCTGCGGGACTCCGCCCGAAGCGCCACTCCGGCTCGGGGTCGTCGGCGCCGGGAGCCTCGGATTCCACCACTTGCGGATCGCCAGGGAGCTGGAACGGGTCGATCTGGCGGGGTTCTACGAGATCCTCCCCGAGAGAGCGGCCGAGGTCTCGCGGGCGCTCGGGGTCAGGGCGTGCGCGAGCTACCGGGCGCTCCTTGACGGGATCGACGCCCTCATCGTCGCCACCCCGACCCGCACGCACGCCGAGGTCGCCGCCGCCGCGCTCGCCAGGGGGATCCACGCCTTCATCGAAAAGCCGATTGCGGCCACGCTCGGGGAGGCGGACCGGATCCTCGCCGCCGCGGCCGAGGCCGGGGTCACCGTCCAGGTGGGGCACGTCGAGCGGTTCAACACCGCCGTCCTCGGGGCGCGCCCGTATCTCGAGACCCCACTGTTCATCGAGTCCCACCGGCTCGCGCAGTTCACCGAGCGGGGCTCGGACGTGGCCGTGGTCCTCGACCTCATGATCCACGATGTGGATCTGGTCGCGAGCCTCGTCGGCGCCCCCGTAGAGGAGATCCAGGCGACGGGGATCCCCGTGCTCACCGACTCGGTGGACATCGCCAATGCGAGGATCCGCTTCCGCGGAGGCGCGGTGGCCAACCTGACCGCGAGCCGCGTGTCGGCCGACCGGATGCGGAAGCTCCGGATCTTCCAGCGCTCCGGGTACCTGAGCCTGGACCTTGCCGCCGGGAAGGGGGAGTTCCTCCGGCTGAAGCGCGAGCTGCCGGCGCTGGCCCGCCCGGGCGCGGTGCCGGCGGCTGACGGCGCGCCGGCCGGCGAGCGCCCGGCGGACCTCGCGGCGCTCGTCGAACGTATTCCCCTAGGTGCCGAGCCTGTCGAGCCGCTCCGCCGCGAGCTCGAGAGCTTCCGGGACGCGGTTCTCGGCGGCACGCCTCCGGTCGTCGGAGGAGGGGAAGGAAGGGATGCACTCGCCACGGCCCTCGCCATCGAAGAGAGGATCATGACCCATGTCGCTCATACGCGTACGCCGTAACCGCAAGAAGGAGTGGATCGACTTCAAGAAGGGGCACTCCACGCGGGCGCTCACCTTCCTCCTGATCCTCTGCGGATTCGCGCTCTGGTACCTCGCCACCCGCTTCTAGGTTGGGCGCGCCCGCGGCCCGCCCGCCCGTCGTCCTCCTCCTCGCGGGCGAGCCGTCGGGGGATGAGCACGCGGCGCGCGTCGCCCGGATCCTGAAGGAGGAGTGGCCCGGCTCGACGGTCCTCGGGACGGGCGGTGAGCGGCTTGCCGCGGAAGGAGTCGAGCTTCTCGCCGGGCTCGACGAACTCGCGGTGATGGGATTCGTCGAGGTTCTCTCCCGGCTCCGCTTCCTCTGGCGGCTCGAGCGGCGGGTCGGCGCCCTCATCGAGAGCGGCCGGGTCGATCTCGTCATCCCCGTCAACTACCCCGGCTTCAACCTCCGCATCACCGAGCGCTCGAAGGCCGCCGGCGTGCCGGTCGTCTACTACATCGCGCCGCAGGTATGGGCGTGGAAGGCGGGACGCGCGGCGCGGCTGGCGCGGACAGCCGACCGGATCTGCGTGATCCTCCCCTTCGAAGAGGCGGTTTTCGAGGAGGCGGGCGCACGGGTCGAGTTCGTGGGCCACCCCCTCCTCGACCGGGAGGAGGGCGTTCCGGGCCGCGAGGCGTTCTGCCGGGCCGCGGGCCTCGACCCCGGGCGGCGGATCCTCGCGCTTCTTCCGGGCTCGAGGCGCCAGGAGGTCCGCCGCCACCTCCGCGTCTTCCTCGACGCCGGCGCGAAAGCGAGGGAGCGGTATCCTGACCTCCAGGTCGCCGTGGCCGAGGCCGACGGCGTCGACCTCCGGATCCCGCCGGGTTCCGGGGCTCGGGTCGTGCCGCGCGCACGTGCGCTCCTCGCCCACGCTCATGCGGCGGTCGTCAAGTCGGGCACGAGCACGCTCGAGGCGGCGCTCGCCGGCGTCCCCTTCGTGGTCGCCTACCGGACGCACCCCTGGACGTTCGCGCTCGCCCGCCGCCTGGTTCGTGTGGAGCATGTGGCGCTCGCGAATCTGGTGGCCGGAGGACGGGTGGTGCCCGAGCTCCTCCAGGATGCCGTGACGGCGGACGGTCTCGCCCGTGCTCTCGTCCCCCTTATCGGGGATGGGCCCGAACGCCGGCGCGTCCTCGCCGGACTCGGGGAGACCCGCGAACGCCTCGGGGGCACAGGGGCGTCGAGGCGGGTCGTCCGGATCGCGGCGAAGGTGCTCGAGGAGAGAGGACGCTGCGTCGACCCGGGCGGCCTCTTGGCCGCGGGATAGCGTCCCGGGAGTGCAGGATGAGGAGGTTTCGTCCGACCGCAGGGTTATGCGCCGGGAGTTGAGGATGATCCGGGCACAGGCTGATCCCGGTGGCCGGACCGTGGACCTCTCGATCGAACGGGTGCAGTGGACCTGCGTCGGCTTCACCCACGGACGCGGCCGCTACGACCGCCACACGCGCCGCCGTCCAGTTTCCCGTGATGGCGCACGTCTCCCGGCACTGGCTCCGGGCGGTGCGCCAGGCATACTACTCACTGCCATCTGAGGAGGTGCCATGGGCCAAATGGAAGTATTCCAGGTCTATCTCGCGGGTCCGATGTCGGGATGCAACGAGGCGCAGAAAAGCAGGTGGCGCGACGAGGTCAAGTCCGCGTACGGCGGGAAGATGGCCTTCATCGATCCTGTCGAGCGGCCCATGGATCCGAGGGCGAGCCCGTATGAGTTCGTCGAGGCGGATCTCCAGGCCATCAAGGCGGCCGACGGCCTCCTCGTCAACATGTGGAGGGAGTCGATCGGCACCGCGATCGGTGTGGCCCACGCGCATCTCAAGAGCCGGACGATCGTCGTCTGCGACCCGAACCGTCTCGAGAGCGGCATGCTCAACTTCTTCGCCGACGCCGTGGCGGATACCCCCCTCCAGGGCGCGAAGATGCTCTGGAATCTCCTGCGCGCGGAGCGGAGGTGGCACGTCAACAAGCACGGCGATCGGACGGAGCGCTTCGAGCGCCGGAAGATCATGGAAGCCGTCCGCGGCGCATGCCGGAGCGCGGCATGCGACGACATCACCGTGCCGAGGCTCGTCATTCCCGAGGTGATCGAGCGGCTCGAGCACACCGACCGGAAGATCAACGAGTCGCTCACGACCACCGACATTGACCGGGTGGTCGTGGATGTCCTGCGCGGCCTCGAAGACGAGCCGGCGTACCGCGACTCCGCGGCGGGCGTCGTGGACGCCTGGCGCGAGCGCGCGGCAGCCGTTGGGGACGGGGCCCTGACTGCGCCCCCGGCGGGGGCCGGGCCCCTCGATCCGTCGATCGTCCGGATTCAGGTCTCATCGGGAAGCAAGTCGCACGGGACCGTCTGGGGCGCATCCGTACGCTCGCTCGACGACATCCCGTCTGCCGACGCGCGGAGCGTCTTCCAGAAGATCGCGTCGGTGCCCGGCGTTACGCGGATCACGCTCGGGCCGTTCGGCCGCAAGAGCGAGCGGAGGGAGTGCAGGGCGTGGGTCGGCGCGTCCCACACGGCCAATGTCATCGAGGGGAAGCTCTACGACCGGGGACCCAAGGGGACGCTGCAGTCGTTCCAGGTCCATGTGCAGTCGAATGATGCCAGGCCCGTGATCCGGAGACAGATCGAGGACGTGCTCAGGGACGCTGGCAGGTGGGCCGGCTGACCGGCCGTCGGCAGGGGCGGGGCGGGCCGGTCTCGCCTGCCGGTGATCGGCGGCGTCGCAGAGGGTCAGGTCCGGGACCCGGGCTCGGCGGCTCCGCGTCGCGGCCTGGCGGAACCTCCGGCACGGGGTGATCCGGCGTGACCACCCGGGAGGTGCGGTTCCGGCTCCTGAGCTGGCTTGCCGCCTCGCTCATCCGCCTTCTCGGGCACACGCTCCGGATCCGGGCGGAGAACGAGGAGAGTTTCCTCGAGAACCGGAAGCGGGGCCAGCCGGTCATCTTCGTCTTCTGGCACTCCCGGATCCTCCTTCTCACCTATATCCACCGCAACCAGGGGATCGTCGTCCTCGTGAGCGAGCACAGAGACGGGGAGTACATTGCCCGCATCATCGAGCGGATGGGATTCGGAACCTCGCGCGGCTCCAGCACGCGCGGAGGGGTGAAGGGGCTCAGGGGGCTCGTCCGAGCGGCGCGCGAGGGCCACGATCTCGCGTTCACGCCCGACGGCCCGCGGGGACCCCCTCGCAAGCTCAAGCCGGGCACCCTCGTAGCGGCCCGGCTCACGGGCGCGCCGATTGTCCCGATCGCCGTAGGCGGCCCCCGTGTCTGGAGGCTCGGCTCGTGGGACAGCCACGTCGTGCCGAAGCCGTTTTCCCGGATCACGGTGCGCTACGGCGAGCCGGTCGTCGTCCCGAGGGATGCGTCCGAGGAGGAGGTCGCACGGATCGGCGCCGATCTCGAGGCGCTCCTCTGCACGCTCTCTGACGAGGTGGATGGCGTGGCCCCGGTCGGCCCCCGCGGCGAGTCCCGTCGGAGCGTGGGGCCGGCGGATGCGGGGCGGCGGGACGCCGGGTGAGGGCGCGTTCGCTTGTCGGCCGCCTCTGGCGCGGGGAAGGGGGCACGGGACCCGTCCTCATGGGCGCGCTCACGGCGCCCCTCGCGGTGATCTACGGGAGCGTGGTCCGGACCCGGAACTTCCTCTACCGGCTCGGTGTCCTCTCCTCATCGGATCCTCCCCTCCCGGTCGTCTCGGTCGGCAACCTGGCCGTGGGGGGGACCGGGAAGACGCCCGTCTCCGGCTGGCTCGCCGGGGAGCTCGAGCGCCTGGGCCGCCGGCCCGCGATCGTCATGCGGGGCTACGGCGAGGACGAGGTGCGCCTCCACCGCCGCTGGAGTCCCGCGACTCCTGTCATCGTGACGCCCCGGCGCATCGATGGGGTGCGGGAAGCCCTCCGTCTCGGGCGGGGGGTGGCCGTGCTCGACGACGGCTTCCAGCACCGCTCCCTGCGCCGGGATCTCGACATCGTTCTTCTCTCGCCCGTGCATCCCCTCCCGCCCCGCCTTCTCCCACGGGGCCCATTCCGCGAGTCGCTCCGCGCGCTTCGGCGGGCCGGTCTCATCCTCATCACATCCAAGGGCGAGGGCGAGCGGGAAGCAGCGGTCCGGCTTGCCGCGGAGCTCCGGCGGGCACCGGGGCTCCCGCCCGTGGACCTCTGCCATCTCGAGGCTGGCGCGTGGGAGCGCCTCGACGGATCGCGGGGCTCCCCGCCCGACGCCCCGGTCCTCGCCGTCGCGTCGGTGGCCGAGCCGTGTTCCTTCCTCGCCCTCGTGCGGGCGCGTCTCGGAGAAGCGCCGGAGGCGCGTCTTTACCCCGACCATCACCTCTACACGCGGGACGATGCCGCGCGCATCGCGAGGCAGGCGGAGGGCCGCGCGGTGGTCACGACGGAAAAGGACGCGGTGAAGCTGGAGGCCTTCGCGGAACTCCTTCCGCCCGTCCGGGTGCTCCCCCTCGTCGCTGTTCCCGGGGACGGGTTGATCGGCCGAATCTTGGGGTCGCTCCCGGGAGAGGCCGCTCCGGGTCCGGGGGAAGCGCGGGCCTGAGGAGGGTCGCGTGAAGATCTCTGTCCTCGTCGTGGGCCGCTCACGCGGGCCGCTCGCTTCCGCCGTGCGGTCGTTCGAGGAGCGGTCGGCCCGCTACTGGAAGCTCGAGGTGATCGAGGTGCGTGCGGGCGGAGGCCGGGGGCGGGGGATGGAACCGGCCTCCGTCCGAAGTGTGGAGGGGGAGCGCCTCGTCCGGCGGATCCCCGCCGGATCCGAGGTCTGGGCGCTCACGAGAGGGGGTGGGGGTCTCTCATCCGGGGCCTTCGCGCGGCTCCTTGGTTCTAGGGCGACCGAGGGGAGGAGCGGGGTTACCTTCCTCGTCGGGGGCGCGTTCGGCCTTGCCCCCGCGCTCCTGAGCCGCGCCGACCGACACCTCGCGTTCTCCGAGATGACGCTTCCCCACGAATTCGCCCGGCTCTTCCTCGCCGAGCAGCTCTACCGGGCCGGGACGATTCTCCGCGGTGAACCCTACCACAAGGGCGGGGCGTGAGTCCGGGTCCGGCCGGGGGTCGGCCGTGGTACGCGAGCTGGTTCGGGGACGATTACCTCGGACTCTACCCGCATCGGAATGAGGAGGAGGCCGGAAGGGGGGTGGCGCTCCTGCTCGAGGTGACAGGCCTCGCGCCCGGAGATCCGGTGCTCGACTTGGCGTGCGGGGCCGGCCGCCACACGCGCCCGCTGGCCGAGCGCGGTCTCCGCGTCTTCGGTCTCGACCTCTCCGAGGTGCTCCTCCTCAGGGCAAAGAAGGCGGATGCCGGAGCGCGCCTCCTCCGCGCCGACATGCGGCAGATCCCCTTCGGGGCGGACCGCTTCGCCGCCGTCACCAGCTTCTTCACCTCCTTCGGGTACTTCCGGTCCGAGGCGGATGACCTCCGCGTCCTCATCGAGATCCGTCGCGTGCTCCGGGACGGAGGCTACCTCCTTCTCGACTTCCTGAACGCGGAGCAGACGAAGGCCACGCTCCGCCCCCGCGACGAGGGCGTCGTCAGGGGCCGGAGCGTGGTGCAGGAGCGCCGGATCGTCGACGCCGGCCGGAGGGTGGAGAAGACGATCCGGATCGCGGGGAAGGGCGGTGAGCCGGACCGGACCTACCGGGAACGCGTCCGTCTCTACTCCGCTGGCGAGCTGGCCGCCCTCCTGGCACGGGCCCGGCTCACCCCCGAGCGCTGGTTCGGCGACTACTCCGGCGCGCCGCCGGCCGCCGACGCGCCGA
>JAAXGI010000170.1 GCA_012267505.1 Gemmatimonadota bacterium | reverse complement strand
GCCGTCCGAGAGGCACGCCCGCTCCGTCCATGCATCGCCGGGAAGGATGAAGTCGGCAAGCTGGGCGGTTGGGGTCTTCAGGTGCTCGACGGCCACCACAAGGTCCTGGTTGAGGAGACCGGCGTGGATCCGCTGCATGTTCGCGAACCCCATCAGGGTGTTGTTGCCGAGGGTGAAGAAGGCCTTGACGGGATAGGGCTTCCCGGTCGCCATGGCCTGGAACGTCGCGGTCGGGTTGGCCATGTAGCAGCCGGTGACGATGTTCGGGTACTCGTGCCCCCACACCCGCCGCGCGGGCTCCCCGAGCCGCTCCATCCCCCGGTAGGTGAACGCGGGGTGGGTGTCCGCGCCGAGCTGCTTCGCCTTCTGCTCCGCGGGGAGCACCTCGTGGAGTTCGAGCTCGCTCTCCGAGACGATGTCGGGGTGGAAGCCGTGCATGAGCTCGCCCCCCGGCACGTCGAGAGAGCCGGTGAGCGCCCTGAGCGCGGCGTGAAGTCGGATTGCGGAGGTCGAGTTCCGTTGCTGGTCGGTGATCGGGGTCCATGGGATGACCCCCGGGGTGTTCGTCGCGTACATCCGCGCGGCGGCGGCGATCCGCTCCGGGTCGCAGCCGGTGATCGCGGCCACCCGGTCGAGGGGGAACTCGTCCACTCGCCGCCGGAACGCGTCGAAGCCTGCCGTCCAGCGGGCCACGAAGTCCCGGTCGTAGAGTCCCTCGTCGAGGATCACCTTGATCCACCCGAAGCACATCGCGGCGTCGGTCCCGGCTCGCAGCGGCAGCCAGAGATCGCCAAGCTCCGCGTTCTCCGAGCGGCGCGGGTCGAGCACGATGAGCTTCGCCCCGTTCCGTTGCGCGGCGCGGATCGCGTTGTAGACCGGGGTCCAGCTATGTTTGCGGGGGTTGTGGCCGAAGAGGGCGATGCAGCGGGTGCGCGGGTAGTCCGGGTACGGGAACCAGCCGTACACCATGCGGTTGATCGCGGCCGTGTTGCCCGCGCACAGCGCCACCCCGGAGATCCAGTTCGGGGTCCCGAGAAGATTCATGAACCGGCGCCCCGCCCCGTTCTCGGTCTGGGTGTTCCACTGGCTGGTGGCAACCGCGAGGGCCTCCGGGCCGTGCCGGTCCACCACCTCGCGCAAGCGCTCCGCGATCTCGTCGAGCGCCTCGCCCCAGGCAACGCGCTCCCAGCGCCCCTCGCCCCGCTCCCCGGCGCGCCGGAGAGGATGCAGCACCCGGTCGGGGTGCGCGAACCCCGAGGGGGCGTGGACTCCCTTCATGCAGATGTTCGAGCGAAGGGGGCGCGGGTCGAGGGCCTTGACCCGGGCCACCCGCCCGTCCTCGACATCCACCTGCACTTGGCAGTAGATGTCGCAGCTCGAGCAAAGGACACGTTTCGTTTCCATGGCCGATCCGATTCCCTGCGGCGCTCCGGGACGTTCTATGGTAAGGGCAAGCGCACGCCGGCGCGGCGACGCCGCTCCCGGGACATCGTGCTCTCGAGATGGCCGCGCGTCCGGGAGGGCCTGGTCCCATTCTGAGCTGGGGACGCGATGAGGAACGCGAGAGCGATGTCCTGTGAGGTCCTATGTGGACTCCCGCGTGCGCGCCCCAGCCGGGATTTCGTCGCGGGCGCGGACCCAGCGCACTCCCGACGTGTCCTCGCCCCAGGCGAGGAGACGTTCGAGGAATCGCCAAGCGGCCGCGTCGTGCACGAGGTGGTGGGAGAGCACCCCGGTCGGTCCGGAATCGAGGGCGCTCCGCCGCGCGGCGAGCGCGGCGGCGAGCGCGCCGAGCACGGTGTCGACGCCCGCGAAGCGCCGTCCGCCCCGCCAGTCGACGAGGTCGACGTGGGTGTCGAGGCGAGGCAGTGGACCCTCCGGCCGCCCCCGGTAACCGGAGAGCACCCGGTATCCGGCCGCGGGAAGCTCCGCCGCCGCGTCCTCTCCCATCCGGTTCCAGGGCGGCACAAAGACCGGGAGCACGCGCTCGCCGAACAGGGCTTCGAGCCGTTCGCGCCCTTCGCGCATCTCCAGCGGCGCGATCCTTCCCGCCGGATACTCCGATTTCCGATCACCGGACGCGGCGTGATTCGCGTGGGCGAAACCGTGCACGAGCACGTCCACCGCGTCGGGCAGCACGCCGGCAAGGGAGGCCTTCGCGCCGGCCGGGATGACCGCGAGGCCGAGCGGGCAGCCCGGCCGCACGTCGAGGAGGCGCGAGAGCGCGGGCGAAGGTTCCACCGCGTCGTCGTCGCGCCACCAGAGGGTGACCTCCCGTCCCGCCGCCCGCCAGGCGTCGACCTCCCGATCGAGCGCAACCTGGCCGGCGGTCATGGAAGAGGGACCAGGGTACGCATCCGGCTCACTCGGAGTCGCGCGGGACGAGCTCGACGTTGGGCTCGACGAGCCGTGGCTCGCCCGACCGCGAGACTTCGAACCGGTGGGCATGCTCCCACCGGAGCCGGACCGGCGCCTTCGCCTTCATGTCCCAGCCGATGGCGAGCGCAAGCAGCGCTCGGCCCACTCCCTTGTGAGACACGACGACGACGGGACGCTCGGACTCCCCGATCTCGCGGAGCCACGGCCGGAGCCGTGCCTGCACGCGGCGCGGGCTGTCTCCCGCCGGAGTCTCAAAGTCGAGTCCCCGCGCCTCGTTCGCCCGCATCGCCTCTCCCAGCTCTTCCCGGAGAGATGGAAGGCTTCTCCCTTCCCATTCCCCCCAGTCCATTTCGGTGAGGCGCGGCTCAGTCTCGACCTGTTCCGCCCCGAGAGCCTCGGCCGTCTGCCGGGCCCGAACGAGCGGGCTCGACACCCAACGGAACGACCCGCCGGTTCGGTCCGGGAGCCGCCGCGTCGCGAGCGCTTTGCGCGTAGCGGGAGCGAGCGGAATGTCCCGCCGACCCTGGATGCGTCCCGCCTCGTTCCACTCGGTGGGGCCGTGCCGGATGAACAGGAGCTCCATTGTGCTAGTTCTGTTCTTCAGCGAATTACACTATCTCGAAGACACACATCCCGCGACTCTTCCTACATTCTCTTCCACAACGTAAATAGAAAATCCACTTCCTGTCCATTACCGTCGATCATCTTGTCAATTCCGCCCGAAATCAGATCTTCCTTAACCCGGTACGGTCCATCCATCCATCCCAACGTTGGAAAAAGCAGCGGAAGATCGCAGGTAAACGAATCCTCGAACATACCTTCAACCACCAGGCGTTCTCGTCCCCGTACGCTTATGAGTGAAATCGCTCTCTTTTCCCATCCTTTTCCTTCCAGATACCTTATCGCATCTCCTTCCAACTTTTTATCATCATTTGAATTTTTCACTGAAAACACCCATTTCACCATCTCCCAAACCTTCTCCTTCTCCTCTCTACTCAGGTGCTCTAG
>JAAXGI010000164.1 GCA_012267505.1 Gemmatimonadota bacterium | reverse complement strand
TCGATGAAGTGCTCCTGCGCCGCAGAGCGCTCATTGAACTCCGAGGCGTGCCACTTCGCGATGAACTCGGTCGATATCATCTTGAGGGCTCTCCGCTTCGGCGCCGCGGTTCAGAGCGGGCCGACACGCCTCCTTGCGGACGGTTGACGCATTGCCATGAGTGTATCACTAGGTGGGGAGCGTCGGAGTGATCGACCGGATCCCGTCCACTGGTCCACCGACCTCCGCCGGGGTCGATTGAATTCCCGTTCGGGAAAGCCCCCCCAATGGGGCGCCAGTGATGGCAAAGTGGCCCACAGGTTCAGATATTGCAGTCGCTTATGACATCGACTCGCCGGACAGTCGCTGCAACTGTCCGTGCCTTCATTGTCTCGTATCGATTGCGTCCAGACCGGTGCGACCCTCGGATGATCCCGCGGTCGGCGGTGGTCCAGGAAGCCGGTTCTGCCATCGATGCCGTCATGGCGGGCGGGCGGTGCGTGTGCTCCGGGGGTGGCGGGTCTAGGATGGGCATCCTCCCGTTGAACGGGGCCGGACTTCAGGGACGCGGCCGTAGTCCGAACGGTTAGGGGGGCGTCAGGGAGCCGGAAGGATGGATGCAAGGGGGGATGTCGCGCCACGGCGCACGCTGGTGTTTGCCGCGAAGATCGATACCTGGCTACTGGTTCTGATCGCTGGCTCGACGGTCGTCTGTCTCTACGGGGCGTGGTCGGTTCTGAGCGAAGCGGGTCAGGTCCGGTGGGGAACGGCACTCGTTCTTCTCGTTTCCGCGGCGATTCCGGTGTGGATCGTGCTCTCGACCTCCTACACGCTCACCGGGACGCAGCTCAGGGTGCGGTGCGGCCCGTTCCGGTGGACGATCCCCCTGGCCGAGATCCGGGATGTGAGGCCGACGCGGAACCCGCTGTCGAGCCCGGCGCCTTCGCTCGATCGGCTGCGGATCGAGTACGGCAAGCGACGCTCGGTCATGATCTCGCCCCGCGACAAGGAGGGTTTCCTCGGCGAGCTTGCGGCGCGGACGCCGAACGCCCGCCGCCCGCCCTGACTGCAGCCGTGCCGGCAGACCATCCCGCTGGATGCGAGCGCGCGGGAGCGTCGTCTGCGGCCGGCTGCGAGCCGTGGCTGTGCTTCCCGCCGACCCGCTACTGCCGGTGCACGAGCCGATAGGCGATGGCGCCCGGGATCGTCGTGCGCTGAGGTCCGGTTCCCGCGGGCGGGCAGTTGCGGCGTGTCTGGTCGCTTCCTCTGCGGGCCGCCCCGCGGATCTTCTGGTCCGCGGCGTGCCCGCCGAGTACCATGGCTCCAGACCGTCGGGCGGCACGATCGTGCCCGTCCATGTCTCCAGGCCCTGTCCGCCGAGTACGGAGGGATGCCCCGATGTTCCATAGACGAGGACTCGTCGCCGCGCTGCTCTGGCTGGTCACCGCCTGGGGCGCCACCCCGGGCTCGGCGCAGGAGGCGCACTTGGCGCTCATCCGTGCCCAGCTGCAGGCCGAACTCGAACGCGTTGCCGACGGATATGAAGGAGTGGCGGGGGTCCACATCCTGGATCTCACCTCGGGCGATCGTTTCGCCGTCCGGGACGATTTCGTCTTCCCCCAGGCGAGCGCGATCAAGGTCCCGATCCTGCTTGAGCTGTTTCGCCGCGCGGAAGCCGAACCGGACCTCCTCGGCCGCCGTGTCGAACTCACCGACGCGGTTCGGACGGGGGGCAGCGGAGTCCTCCTGCACCTGACGGACGGTGGATCGGCGCTCTCTCTGGAGGACTATGCGATCTACATGATCGTGTACTCGGACAACACGGCGACCAACGTACTCATCGACGAGCTCGGCATGGAGGCGGTCAACGCGCTCTCGACTTCATTGGGGGCGACCAGCACGAAGCTCCAGCGCAAGATGATCCGGCCCGAACAGTCCGCGATCGGCAATGAGAATCTCTCGACGCCGCGGGACGCGGCGCTCATCATGGAGAGGATCGCGAGCTGCGATCTGCCGATGGGAGCTGAAGGATGCCGGCGGGTTCGCGAGATCCTGGAGATCTACAAGGGCGGCCCCATCCGGGCCCCCGTTCCGCGAGAGGTCCCGATCGCGTTCAAGCCCGGAGGGATCACGGGAGTCGCCACTGCGTGGGGCCTCGTGGACGTGCCGGACAGGCCGTATGTGATCGCCGTGATGTCGAATTACGGGGGGAATGGCGGCGCGGTGGTGGAGGCCGTCTCGGCTGCGGCCTACAGGTACTTCTCCCGCCTCTCCGGCATCACTCCCTACGGTGCGCGCGTGGGGCTGGATGTGAAGCGGCGGGTGGCCGGGACCCGAGGTCATGCGCTCGTG
Organism: Gemmatimonadota bacterium; assembly: GCA_012267505.1. Classification (GTDB taxonomy): domain Bacteria; phylum Gemmatimonadota; class Gemmatimonadetes; order Longimicrobiales; family Gaopeijiaceae; genus JAAXGI01. Next base: position 14,796 of record JAAXGI010000164.1, on the reverse strand, counting down.
CCGGGATGGGTCAGCGGGCCCGAAGAGATCGGCGGCGTGTCGGGGGTGGCGAGCGACGCGGACGGGACGATCTACGCCTTCCGGCGCGATGCGAACAACGTCTGGGCCCTGGATCCGTCGGGCCGCCTGAGGAGGGAATGGGGGCAGGATATCGCCAGATGGACGCACAGCATCCGCATCGATCCGCAGGGAAACATCTGGACCGTGGACGGCCAGGGCCATCAGGTGAAGAAGTGGAGTCCGGACGCCCGCACGCTCCTGCTGACCCTCGGCCACTACGACGTCGCCGGAGATGGGCCCGACACGTTCAACCGGCCGACCGACGTGGCGTTCGCCCCGAACGGCGATCTGTTCGTGTCAGACGGCTACGTCAATACGCGTGTCGTGAAGTTCGACAGGCACGGCAACTTCCTCTCGGAGTGGGGCGGCCCCGGCACGCGGGCGGGGGAGTTCGACACCGTGCACAGCATCGTGATCGACTCCCGCGACCGGGTGCTGGTCGCCGACCGGGGCAACGCCCGCGTTCAGATTTTCGATCTTGAGGGGAACTACCGAGAAGAGTGGACGCATCTGGGCACGCCCTACTCCCTCTATCTCACCGACGACGACCGACTGTACATCGCCGACGGGGTGAACGGGAGGGTATGGATCGCGGACGCGGACGACGGAACGCTCCTCGGCACGATAGAAGGGACGGAGGGCATCCACTGGGTCGCGGTGGACCCCGCGGGGAGTGTGTATGCCGCTTCGAACAGGAGCCGGTACCTGAGGAAGTATCAGGAGGAGGGCGGCAACTGATGCGCAGGCGAGGGCGGGGAGGTGCGCTGCCACCGCCCCGCACAGGGCGCGTGCTCGCCTGGTGCACATTCCCTTTGCACCCCGGCAGTTTCGCGGCGGGAGGCGAGACCTGCTGCCTCGGGCGGCCACTCCCTGAAACCCTGCTGGCACCGTCAGGGCCACGTGTCCGGAGGCACCGTCCCGGTTCCTGGAGGAGCGAACGCCTCCGCGCCTAGCTGCGCGCGGCAGCGGAATCACTTGCCCGCCGGCTCCCCCAGTGCCGCCGCACGCGGCGCGGACCGTTGCAGGGCGCTCTGGACTCCCGCCGCCGCTCTCCCGGCAACCCGCTTCTAGTTCTCGCGGATCCGCATCTCCAACTGCTGACAAGCGTGAGGTCGGTAGTTCGAGTCTACCTAGGCCCATTGGACTTACGGGATCACGAGAGTCGGTTCCCGCCCATCCATTCTCGCTAAATGGGACGGAAACGGCCCCTCCAGCGACCTTGAGGGCCTTCCTGAGCTGGTTCTCGTCGGCCCGCTGGATCGCGCCGGAGTCTACTCTCGGCGTCACCGTCTCGTACTGGGCAGCTTCGCCGGCAAAGGGCACGGGCTCCTTCATGCGTGGAACCGTACCCATGTGAAGGGCAGCAGCGTCACCGGCCCCGCTGAATTCTCGCTACTCGACCCGGTTTTCCCGCCATTCGGGCACGACAGGCCCGATCACGGCCTCGCGACAAGAACGGCAGATCGTGTAAGTCCTGGTTAGACTTAGACGGCTTGCTTGCCGGGGTTCACGTCCCCCTGAGGGGATTGTAGGACGCGCTGGCCGTGCGGATGCAGCGACCACCTCCAACCGCTACGGATCGTGTGGACGCTGCAATGGCGCAGGGGTTGCGAACGCACTCGCTGCCGCGATCGGCCTCGGGCTACGGTAGCCGATACCGCTCCAGATAGGCGAGGTCCACTTCGTCGTAGGCGACCATGTAGACATGCGCGCGGCCGAACTCCGCCACGAGCCGGTCACTCTCAACGGCGAACGCTCCGACCAGTCTGTGTGCGTCCCGGTTCGCCGCGCCAGCCCAAGCGACCGGCGCGGCTCAGTGATCGAGGGCGAACTCTGACATGAGGGTGTCGATTTCCTGCCGTAGCTCGGCCACGAGGTCGTCCAGCGGGATGATTCGGCTCTCGCGGACGCCCCGGTGGCTGAGTTCGGCGCCTCCCGTCTCCAGCGAGCGCTCTCCGATGACGAGGCGCAGTGGTAGTCCGCGCAGGTCGGCGTCGTTGAACTTCACGCCGGCGCGGAGTTTCCGTCGGTCGTCGTAGATCACGTCGATCCCGGCGGCGCAAAGTTCCGCGAACACCCGGTCGGCGGCCGCCCATGTCTCCTCCTCCCGCGCGAGTGCGACGAGCGAGACGTGATACGGAGCGACGGAGATCGGCAGTTTGAGGCCGTAGTCATCCCTATGTTCCTCGGCCACGCAGGCCAAGAGGCGCCCGGTCCCGATCCCGTACGAGCCCATCCAGATCGGGCGCTCGGCCCCGTTCTCATCCGTGTACGTCGCCCCCAGCCCCTCGGAATAGCGGGTGCCGAGCTGGAAGATGTTCCCTACTTCCACGCCGCGCGCCATGCGCAGCCCTTCGCCGCAGCGCCCGCACGGCGCGCCCTCGAAGGCGAGTGCGACGGACCCGATGACCGTGGGCGCGTAGTCTCGTCCGCAGCAGACGTTGCGGAGGTGGTAGTCCGTTTCGTTCGCTCCTAGAACCAGGTTCGGGGATTCGGCGACCCAGCGGTCGACGACGAAGATCGCGGCCTCGGGCTCCACCCCCACCGGGGAGGCGAATCCTGGCACCATTCCGGTCGCGGCGATCTCTTCCTCGTACGCCGGGCGAAGTTCGAGCGCTCCCGTGAGATTCTGGATCTGGATCGGGTTCACCTCGAGGTCGCCGCGCACAATCGCGGCGATCAGCTTTTCATCGCGAGCCCGCGCCTCCCCCACGAAGGTGCCCATGTAGAAGACCATCTTCCCGGTCTCTGGGGCGGAGATCCCGAGCAGACCCGTCACCTCCTCGATCGTGGCTGTTCCGGGCGTGTGGACGGACTCCAACGGTAACATCTCGCCTTCCCGGGGTTCGAGCGTGAACTCAGCAACCTCCCGATTCGCCGCGTAGCCGCAGGCGTCGCAGAGCGCGAGGCTGTCTTCGCCGATCGGCGTCACGTACATGAACTCGTGGGCGATCTTGCCACCCATCATGCCCGTGTCGCTAAGCACGGCCGTGAGCGGCAGACCGCAGCGGCGCCCGATGCGCTCATACGCCTCGTAGTGCCGGTCGTACTGTTTCGCGAGCCCCTCCGGATCCCGATCGAGCGAATAGGAGTCCTTCATGGTGAATTCGCGCACGCGAATGAGTCCGCCGCGGGAGCGTAGTTCGTCCCGAAACTTGGTCTGCATGTGATAGACCATGGCCGGGAGCTGCCGGTAGGACTGGATCTCGGACGCCGCGTGGAAGGCCACCACCTCCTCGTGCGTCATCGCCAGGAGCAGATCGCGCCCGCGCCGATCGACGAACCGGGCCATGGTCGCATCGATGTCGTACCAGCGGCCGGTTGCCTGCCACAGCTCCGCCGGATGCACGACGGGCATCGACAGCTCCTGCCCGTCGATCCGGTCCATCTCCTCGCGCAGGATCTGCTCGATCTTCCTCAGCGACCGCCATGCGAGAGGCAGGTAGGAGAAGATGCCCGCCGCGAGCTGGCGGACGTAGCCGGCCTTCAGAAGCAGGCTGTGGGATTCGGCCTCGGTTTTCTCCGGCGCCTGACGCAGGGTCACGCCGAAGAGATTCGAGACTCGCTGTCCGTTACGTTCGGTTCGATTCACGGTCGACCGCTCAGAGTGGTGACGAATTGCCGCCGGACGGCGCGGAGAGAATTGCTCTGAAACGTAGTTCAACAACCCTTCCGGGGTCCAAGACAGAGGAGGCACTGGATGTCTCGGAGAACGGACGAGCAGGACGGCGCGGGCAGCTTGGGAAGGCCGAGGTGGTGTTGCGACTGGCTGCACTGCGAGGACATCGGCGAGATGAGCCGGGAGATTCGGATTGCGCCGCCGGAAGTTCCCGCTGTTGGACCCGGTTTTCCCGCTATTCGAGCACCACAGACGCGATCATTGCCTCACGGCAAGAACGGCAGATCGTGCAGTCCTGGTTATACTTAGACGATTTCGTCCCGGGATTTGCGTCCCCTCTCAGGGGATTGTAAGTCAGGCCGCCGATGTCAATTGTAGGGCTGCCGGCCGGTTTCTCCGGGTGTCGGATAACCGAGTTCATCCCGTCACCCATTCCTCCGCCGCAATCCCGCATGCGCCACGGCCTGCTGCTCCGTTCCGGCCCCGTGCTGGCAAGGGTGCCGCCCGCGCTGCGGGCTTGCATCCGGTCCGCCGTGCCGCCCACTCGCGCCATCGTGCGTCGCCGGGGGGGCGAATCGTCGGGCCGGCCCAAGAACCGGGCGAGTCCCCGCGCGCGAGAGGCCGCCATATCCCGCTGTGGCCGATCCGGCAATGTCACCCGGGCACGCAGCCGGCGCTGCGTCGCCACCCCGCATCCCGGCCCGATCCTCGGGGGCCGGTGTTACAGCCAGGCGAATTTCAGTGCGAAGAGCGCAGCCACGAGAATCAGCGCGGGCGAGCAGTCGCGTCGCCGCCCGGCCATCATCTTGATGAGGACGTAGGTGAGGAAACCGACGCCGATGCCGTCTGCGATCGAATATGTGAGTGGTATCGCGATGACGGTCATGACGGCGGGAGCGGCCTCGGTGGCGTCGCTCCAGTCGAAGTCCACGACCGGCCGGACCATCAGGCAGGCGACGTAGAGGATCGCAGCAGCCGTCGCGGGGGCCGGGATGGATCCGGCGAGCGGGGCCAGGAACAGGCAGGCAAGGAACAGCCCGGCCACGACGACTGCCGTCAGGCCTGTTCGCCCGCCTGCGCTCGTGCCGGCTGCGCTCTCGATGTAGCTCGTGACGGAGGAGGTGCCGAGAAGTGCCCCCCCGACGGTTCCGCCCGAATCGGCGAGCAGCGCGCGCTTCATGCGCGGGAGACGTCCGTGCTCGTCGAGGAGCTCTGCCTGGTGTGCGACGCCGATGAGGGTGCCGGTCGTGTCGAACAGGTCGACCATCAGGAAGGTGAGGACGACCGCGACCATGTTCGCGCGGAGCACGCTCGGTATGTCGAGGGCGAGCAGAGTTGGGCTCGGGTCAGGGGGCAGCGATGCGATGCCCTGCCATTCGGAGATGCCGAACGGAAGCCCGATCAGAGTGACGCCGAGCATGCTGATGATCGCGGCGCCCGGTACCCGCCTGGCGGAAAGCGCGACGATTGCGCAGAAGCCGAGGAGACAGAGCACGGGCGCCGCTGTCATCAGTTCCCCCGCGGTGACCAATGTGGCGTCGCTGTCGGTGATGATGTTGGCGTTCTGAAGCGCGATGACTCCGAGAAAGAGCCCGATCCCTGCAACGATGGCCAGCTTCAGCCCCTGGGGGATCGCCTCGATGATCCAGCGTCGGACCGGCAGCACGCTGAGTGTCAGGAACACGATACCGGACACGAAGACTGCGGCGAGCGCGGTTTCCCATGGATGGCCGAGGCCGAGCACCACCCCGTAGGCAAAGAAGGCGTTGAGGCCCATTCCCGGCGCCAGGGCGATCGGGTAGTTGGCGTAGAGCCCCATCACGAGTGTGGCGAAGGCGGCGGCCACACAGGTGGCGACGAACACGGCGTCGAAAGGCATGCCGGCGTCGGCCAGGATCTGCGGGTTGACGAAGACGATGTAGGCCATCGTCAGGAACGTCGTCACGCCGGCCGTCACCTCGGTGGACAGATCCGTGCCCCGCAGTTCCAGACCGAAGAAGCGCTCAAGCGATGCTCTCACGGGGTTCCTCCCTCTCATCGGTGGCCGGGTCGGATCCGGCCGATCAGTCGCCACCACTGCTCCCCGGCCGCTGGCGAGCAGCTCAATTCCCGCTGGCTCGCAGTCTTCTGGGCGGCCGGGCCGTCCGGGTGGCCGTCGGCAGGTTCAGCGGAGCTCCAGGCGGTTGTCGGGATCCGGCCGGAAGATCAGGTACTCGATGTCGCTCTCGAGCTCGCTCCACCAGTGCGGCGTATGGCCGGGAATGATGACGACGTCGCCGGGGACGACCCTCCGGGTCACCCCGCCCTGGATGGCGGAGCCCCGCGTGCCCGCATCGTTGGGGTCCACGATTGTGCCCCCGGTAACGAGTATGCCGGCTCCGTCGAGCATGTAGTAGATCTCGGTCGTGTTCACCCGATGCAGGATCGCGTCCCCCCGCACTGTCCGGGGTCGGAGAACGCCGAAGACTCCCACGCGGTAATCGCCCGTCACCTCAACTGTTCGTATGGGCCGGTCGCTGACGCGATCCCGCGGGAGCGCATCGATGAACCGGTCGATGTCCAAGGCCGTGACGTCCGTCGCGACCGGGGGGGGCGCGGGGGCCTGGGCCAGTGCGGGAAGTGCGATCACGAGAAGGTGAATGGCGAGTATGACAGAGCGCATGGGAGCCTCCCGGTCCTGTCACGGCATGGGTGCGACCCACCGCCGGGCGATGGGATGGTGCTGCGCCTGTCCTTACCTTGCCCAATCACAGCTGGGAACCGGCGGCGCAGTGCTGTCGCGCCGAACGCCTTGCTCAGCCGTGTGCGGCGCCGGTACCGGTATGGTCCGAAGGGCTCGGCGCGCGATCTGCGTCCAGTGTCCGGCGCGTACTCGTGCTCCGCACACGGTCCGTGCTACTTTGGGCTCTCGACGATTTCCTGTCGAGCCCGGTGCCGCCGGCCGTCCCCGGTCGCCGACGCTGCCATTCCTGTTTTCCACCCGCCGAGCTCGGCTCGGCCCATGTGCAGGAGGCCCAATGAGTGTGATCGATGAACTGCTCGACAACAATGCCCATTACGCGGACACGTTCGGCAAGGGAGATGCGCCACTCCCTCCGGGGCGGCACCTGGCCATTGTGGCCTGCATGGACGCGCGCCTCGATCCGCACCGGATGCTCGGCCTCGAGGAAGGAGATGCGCATGTGATCCGGAATGCCGGCGGAGTCGTGAGCGACGACGCGATCCGGTCGATCGTGATCTCCCAGCGGTTGCTCGGGACACGGGAAATCATGCTGATCCACCACACGGACTGCGGGATGCTCACCTTCCGCGACGATGACGTGAAGGACTCGATCGAATCGGATACGGGGCTCCGGCCATCGTTCGCACTCGAGGCGTTCGGTGACCTGGACCAAGACATCCGGCAGTCGATCGCCCGCATCAAGGCCAGCCCCTTCGTCCCCAACAAGGACCACATCCGCGGTTTTGTCTACGACTGTGCCACCGGACGTCTCAAGGAAGTATCAGCAGACTGAGGAAGGGGCGTCCCGTCTTCGGGCGGGAAACAGTCGGAGCGGGTCCGGTGGCTTCGGAAGTGACGCCCGGACATCCGGATGGGGCACGTCCAAGGAGGTCGCGTGCCGACCGGGTGCCGGCGCATCCCCCCGGGTCGCGCAGCCGCTTGTTCGTTCCGGTGCGAAGCGGCCCCGGGCCCGCGACGGCTGCTGCCTCTGGCCGTTTCGCCGCGGAACGCGGAGCGTTGCTGCCCGTTCAGGATCCAGGTTGCACGACCGAGTGACCCGCCCGGTTTCTCGGCTGTCCGCTGCCCGATCCGGTGTCGCCACCGGGCGCGCCATCACCACGGTCCGGGAGGCTGGTACCGGGGGATCGTGCCGGGAGGTCTCAGCAGCACAATATTCCCGTAGGGCGCGTCTCCAAACTCCGAGGCTCCGGTCCGGAGCGCCTCACCCGGAACGGGCCGTAACGCCGGAGGCGACTCCCCGGGGGGCTGCCGTCCCGCACTGGCGAAGCCGTGCGACGCGCACTGCCCGATGGTAGGTTTCATGTCGGTGCGCCGGACCGGCGCGTGTGGCGCCCAGGTACCGGTCTCCGCCGACCCGTCCGCGGGGCGGATAGCGCCCTCAGCACCGCTACCGCCAGAACCCGAACACAGGACCCGGTCCATGACAACGCTCCGGAAGGTCGCCGCGTTAGCCTGCATGTTCATTCCCGTAGTCGTTCTACTACCCGCGGTGGCCAGCGCCCAGGGCCGGGTCGTGGAGTCGGACACTCATCGCTTCACCGAGATCGCAGAGGATGTGTGGCACGTGTCCGGAACTGGTTCGGTCTTCACCATGAGCAATTCCATGGTGCTTGTCGGGGCGTTTGACGTCCTGGTCGTGGATTCCCATGTGACGCCGGCCGCCGCGGAAGCGCTCATCGCTTCGCTTCCGGTCATCACCGACAGGCCCGTTCGGTATCTGGTCAATACGCACTACCACTTTGATCACGCTCACGGCAATCAGGCGTTTCCCGACGGGGTGGAGATCATCGGCCATCGCTTCACGCGAGCCAAATTGAGCGGGGAGATCGGCAATGTGCTGGAGGAAGCGACGTTCAGGAGTTTTTCCGATGGCGTGCCCACTCTCGTGGCCAACCTGGAGCGGGAGGCTGCGGCAGAGACCGATCCTGCTCGCAGGGCAGCTCTAGAGGAGCGTCACCGGGTACAGCGGGACTACATGGACGCCATCGAAACCGTCGTGCCGACGCCTCCGAATATCACGATCGAAAGGGAAATGGCGCTTTTCCAGCTGGCGGAACGCGGAAGCCGGGAGATCCAGGTGCTCCATCTCGGACGGGCACACACGGGCGGTGATGTCGTGGTCTTCCTGCCCCAGGAGCGCGTCGTGTTTACGGGTGACCTGATCGGCCCCGGCCTCTCCTACATGGGCGACGGCCACGTCGACGAGTGGCCGGCTGCCCTGGAGGCGCTCAGGGCTCTTGATTTCGACGTCCTGCTACCGGGTCACGGGGATCCGGTTCAGGGCAAGGAGCGCATCACCCATTTCCAAGCCTACCTGACCGACCTGTGGGAGAAGACGGTGGAAATGTACCGCCGCGGGGTGAGTGCCGAGGACGCCGCCGCGGCAATCGACATGACGAACCACGCCGGCAACTACCGGCAGATCCAAGGGCCGGGAGTTGATGCGCGGGCCGTCCGGAGGATGTACGAACTGATGTCCAACTGACCCGCCGCCGGACCTGGCGTGGCGAGCTGACGGGAGCCACCGGGACCCGGGCGGGGAGGCTGCTCTTCTCCGGGAACGGAGCAGCGCGACCGCCCGCGGGCTGCGGGTCCCCTCTTCACGGCGACGCCGCAGTATGCCGTCCGGGAAGCCCGAGAGGGGCACGAACCCGGATTCCGGGATCACGGGCGGGCTTGTGCGGACCTCGCCGGCCAGCGGGGTCCCGGTTGTCCGTTGGGCTCATCGGGTCCGGGACCGTCAGGAGGGTGGATTCGCCTCGTTCAGGTCCGGCACCCCGGGCGATGGGTCACTGCGGGGTAGGGCATCATCCGGACCCACACGCCCCTAATGCCCCTCGTGGGGGGACGGAGGCGGGGGGACTCGAACCCCCAAGGGTGGTTAACCCGCCGCATTTCGAGTGCGGTGCCTTACCAGTTAGACTACGCCTCCAACGTCTATACCGGCGAAGCGCCCGGGAGAGTTCCCGCGGGTGCGGTCCTGAGAGAAGAGTCGTGCCACCGGATTGGGTTGGGGGAACCGCGGGCCGCGGCCGGACCCATTCTCGTGTTGCTGGCGACCGATCTCCATGCATTCGCGGGAATCAGGAATCGGGGCGCCCGGATTCGAACCGGGGACCTCTGCGACCCGAACGCAGCGCTCTACCGGACTGAGCCACGCCCCGAGCGAGCTAGCCGAAAAACCGAACAGACGGGCGAAGCGGCTGGCCCGTCCGCCGCATCCGGCGCTCGCGACCCTCCAATGTAAAAGGAGAAACAGCCCCGGGGCCACCGCCGTCGTCGACCCTGCACCTGTATTCCGTCGGGGAATGCCCGATTCCCGGCTGGAAGGGGCGATCCCTGTTGCGCGGAAGGTGTCTGGACTAGTCTCTTGCTGTCGGTTCCGGGAGGCTGGGCAGATTTGTGTCATCCCTGTGGGGAGCCCGGCCTCCGTGCTGCCGCCAGCGAGAAATCCGACTGCCGGGAAAGCGGAGACGGGACGGACGGCCGAAGCCGGAGATCTGTGTATGGAAGGGAATCGTCCCGCCCCGCCCAGTGGGAAGAGCGTCTGCGTGTACTTGGGTGGGAACCGCGGCTCGAGCCAACGCTACATCGATGAGGCCGCTTCTCTGGGCCGCCTGATGGCGACCGAGGGAATCGGCCTCGTCTATGGGGGCGCAAGCGTCGGCCTAATGGGAGTGCTGGCCGATGCCGTGCTGGCGGATGGCGGTTTCGTCACCGGTGTTGTCCCGCGCCAGCTGTCGTATCAGGAGCTCGCCCATGAAGGGCTCCACCAGCTTGTGGAAGTCGACACGATGCACGAGCGTAAGCACCGGATGCAGGTGTTGTCCCAGGGGTGTATCGCGCTCCCGGGCGGGTTCGGCACGTTGGAGGAAATGACCGAGGCGCTCTGCTGGTCGCAGCGGCCCCTGGAGCTGATGGAAAAGCCGTGTTGCTTCGCGAATATCGACGGCTACTATGATCACCTGTTCGCGTTCTTCGACCGCGCGGTAGAGGGCGGGCTGCTGCTCCCGGAAAACCGTGCGCTCGCGCTGCAGGCCCCGACCGCGACCGAGGCACTGCGGTCGATTCAGCGCGTGTGGGATGAGGAGGAAAGGGCCATCGAGGACCTGATCAAGTCATACGGAGCGTAGCCTCTTCCGCCCGGGGCAGCCGCCGGTGTCTCCCGGGCGGTCGCTGCCAGGCCCGGACGGAGGCCGTCGCCATTCCTGGAGAATCGACCGGTGTCGGTCATATGAGGAATGGAGATAGTGCGGTCCTGCTCCGCCTTCCGGCTGGCGGCACGACGGCCACGCGCACCAAGCCCACGGACGTAGGGTGATGCGGCTGAAGCCCCCCGAGATACGTGGGCTTCTCCTTTGCGATCTCGCCCGCGACACCCGACGCACACGAGGAGATGGTTCTCTGTAGCGCCATCCGAAGGGCGGGAGCGGAAACACTCGCTCACGGGTTCCTCCTCGGACGCCACATGACCCTCAGGCCGGTTCTTCGCCGTGCCATATCGTGGCGGGCTCGTGCGATCGACTGGGGCCGGCCGATCCTGGGTGTCCGCGTACTCACGATCGATTCGATCCCGTCTCGCGGGTCCGGCGCGGTGCCACGCCGCGTGATCGTGCAACCATTGCCTGCACGGCCGAGTCAGGCACGTCTGGCCCGGGTCAGGTCGTATGGCTGTGGGCCGTGCCCGGGATGATGGTGGGCCAGTTCACCCGAACGGGTGTCGGCTCATCGCGGTCCAAGGGGGGGCGTCGCACCGCAACTTGGCGTAGTTGCCCCCGTCCCGGGTGGTGAGGGCGATCATGCACTGCCGCAGAGGTTCCGGGGGGGGATTGCTGGCGATGGCAGCCTGGGGCGTCCCCGGAGCGGGTTCGGCCGTCGTTATCGGGCGCCGGTGGCTACAGGCGCCACATCACCCACAGCTGCGGGACGTTGTCGTGATTCTGCGTACCAAGTTTGTTGCGCCAGTACTGGTATTCGACCCCCACGAAGAGTTGGTTGGCACTCCCCGTGACTGTCTTTCCGATGTCCCAACCAAGCTGTGGCTGCGCAAGGATCCACCCTTCCTGGGGCGCACCGAACTCAGTCGTCGTACCGCCGATGTACTCCGCGTGACCGGTGAACCAGAACGACTGACTTCCGAGATCGAACGCTGCACCCCAGTTGACATCCACCATGAAGCTGTCATCGGTGCGGGGCGCGCCACCGGACTCGACGCCGCTGCTCGCGTCGATGAAGGCTGTTATGTCCGTATTGAAAAACACGAATCCCGGAATGTCCCAGGACAGCCTGGCTCCGGGGAGCCATTTGAAGACGTTGGCGTCTCCGTCCACGTTGATGCCCCCCACAAACGCTATGTCGCGCAGTGGCCCGCCTCCGACCGTCCGGTTTGTCAGTCTGCCCAGACTGAGTGTGGGATACCATTCCCCGTAGAACTCGACGTCGTTGAATCCGTCCGCCCCACCGTCGTCGAGCAGGTCAATGAAGAAGAAGCTCTCCCCGAGAGACCAGGCCGATGCGTGCTGGAAAGTCAGGATGTGCGTGGCGTGGTCTGTTCCGGCGAAGGGATTGGTGAGTTCACCGTACTGATAGTGAAACTCCATCTGAGCCGCCGCCCCGATCGGCGCACCAGCAAGCACGGCCAGCGCGATGAGCGATTGCGTGAACGAATTGAGCTGTGCGTTTCTCTGCATCGCGGAGGTTCCCCTTCACAGGACTTGGGGCGGTCGCGCGACGGGTCCGTGGCGCTGGCACCGCTGGTAGCGATGACGGAATACTAGTGCAACCGGCCCACTCGCGCCGCAAACGGCCAGTGTGCTAGCCGAATGACCAAGCTGCCCCCCGCAAGGCCATGCCCGTGGGGGAGTCCTGCTCCGGGCTCGCCCTGTTTTCTCCGGTACGCTTGTTCGGGTAGCGGCGGGGCGTTTGGAGTGGTCATCGGCAGGCGCAACTCTCACGGGTCCGGCGAACGAACCTGTTTCCCGGCCAGATAACAGATAATAGGGGTTCAAGAGCAACCTCATCCACGGCCTCCTCGCCGTGACAGGTCGTATAGCCTTGAGAGGAAATGAGGTGTCGCCATGTATCGGCGACGGACTTCAGGGTTCCTCTCCACATGCTCTCGGGACCGCAACATGTTCTTCCGAGTCGATGTTATTGCCAACCGCAGTCGCTCTCCCCAGACCCTCCTGAGAGAGAGAGCTGACGCGAACGCACACGCGTCCGCCACAGGATAGTCGCGAAACTCACCAGGCTCCCGCCCGACGTTGTCAATGGATAGTGATTGCTCGCCGAGCAGGGATCGGTGTTTCCAGTGTTCGGCGGCGGTTAGGATTGGCTCGGCGTCCTTGAAGCGGGCCAAGGGCGGTCTCCCGGTTTGCTGTGTGATGACAGGCGAAGATTCGAAAACGAAGACGATACGAGACGGTGCGCTGGCGATCGACCTGCTCCCCGGAGGTGACCAGACGTAGCGAGTGTCCCCGGCGAGATACACGGCCAATCGTCCATGAGCCGCCGCGACGGTTCACAGGCCCTTAGCGGGCGTTCGATGGCTCTTTAAGGAGCTCGTCGGTGGCGATGCCCCGGATGGCGGCGGTGGTCGTCCGCGCCATGGCCCGGCTCGGTCCCCCGAGCTATGCGAAGAGGATCACGGCGACCAGGACCACGTCCAGCGCGGCCGTGACTCCAAAGGCGAGCGCCATCTGAAAGCGCGCCAGTCGCGTCTCGGGCGTGCCTAGGAACAACGCGCCCACATTCGCCAGGAAGAACAGTCCCCAGGTCCACGCGGTGGCCCCCCCGATCAACTCGGCGGCCAGAAGCGCGCGCAATTGTTCCGCTGTCGCCGCCGGCAGGATCAAAGCAGGCAGCCAAGCAAGCAGTGTGCGAAGGCGGCCGTGGACGATACGTCGTGCGTGCCCGGTCATCGGCGGTAGTCACTCCAGGCCTTAGGTAGCGGATGCGCCATGCTGGAGCGAGGTCACTCGCGTCGGCACAGCCAAGTCGCCGTCGTCGTGAAGCGCAGCCGCGCCGGCTCGAGCGGCCGTGGCTAGGCCGCCCGAGTTTGGAGGCGCGTTGGTTCAGTTGAAATTACGGCTTGACCGGCCCGATTCCGCCAGAGTTCAGTAGAACGTGGCTCGTATCGGTGAGCGGCTAGGGGCTAGAGCGATACACAAAAGACCCCCTACGTCCCGTTCGTAATGAGGGACATGGCGGGGGACACACATGGTGGTGTGTAACCGCAACTTGTTATAATATATGTACTTATGCAATACTTCGAACGGAGGGGGTGGGATTCGAACCCACGCGGGCTTTCGCCCAACGCCTTAGCAGGGCGCCGCCTTAAGCCACTCGGCCACCCCTCCAGAATTGCCCCTCCTGGGCTCGAACCAGGACTCTCCTGATCCAGAGTCAGGCGTGTTGCCAATTACACCAAGGGGCAATCTTGTCCCGCCAACCTCAGTTAGCAAGCGTGCGGTTGCGCGTCAAGAGCCACCAGTCGGACTCGAACCGACGACCCCGTCATTACGAGTGACGTGCTCTACCAGCTGAGCTATGGTGGCGGGGCAGTGGAGCCGAGGGGAGTCGAACCCCTGACCTCTAGAGTGCGATTCTAGCGCTCTCCCAACTGAGCTACGGCCCCGGAATTCAGCTGTCTGTGACAGCCCTCCCATACGGCACAGCGCGTGCCCATCGGTGTGGTATGGGCGCGAGAGGATTCGAACCTCTGGCCTCTACGATGTCAACGTAGCGCTCTAACCAGCTGAGCTACGCGCCCGCTGTCACGGTCACCCGAAGCTCCCGAGGGGGAGTGAGGTGCGCCCGGGAGGACTCGAACCCCCAACCTCTTGATCCGTAGTCAAGCGCTCTGTCCAATTGAGCTACGGGCGCCGAGCGGCGGCCTGGCCACTTCGTCCCCTCCAAACCCGGTCCCGGCGGCTTCAGCACCTGCCTCTAGTGCCCACGACAGGACTCGAACCTGTACGCCGTTTCCGACACTGGTCCCTCAAACCAGCCTGTCTACCAATTCCAGCACGTGGGCGCCACCCTACTCTACATCCGCCGGCTTACAGCGCCAACCCACACCGCGGGTGTCAACGATGCTCGGGGAGGGACTCGAACCCTCACGGGGTTACCCCCACAGGATCCTGAATCCTGCGCGTCTACCAATTCCGCCACCCGAGCTGGTGTCTGTGCCTCACCTGCGGGGCGGGCCACGAGATGGAGCCGAGGGGATTCGAACCCCTGACCTCTGCAATGCCATTGCAGCGCTCTCCCAGCTGAGCTACGGCCCCGCGCTCACACGACCTGGAAGCCGCCGCCCCGGGGAGGGCGTGTCAATGCGGCTTCATCTTTCAAGCAGCGCTCAGCGGGGCTGACG
>JAAXGI010000277.1 GCA_012267505.1 Gemmatimonadota bacterium | reverse complement strand
GTGGGGCAATAGCTGGCAGTGGGGTGGTGGCTTGGAAGTCTGGGGGGTGGTGTTGGCGAGGGGGTGTCTGGACTACTGGGTGGGCAGTGGCGTGGGTATCTGGCGGGCGAGGGTTGGGAGGTGGGGCACGGGTTGGCCCCGGGGGGACACCGAGGCGGTCTCCGAGGTAGTCCCATGCGGGCGCCCTCGGTGGCGATGCGTCGGCTGGTTGCGGGGGTAGCGCCGATCTAGTCGAGGAACTTTGACCACGGCTCCGAACGGCATCCCGGGCAATATCTGCTGATCAGGGGACAGACGGCGCATGGAGCGTTCGAGGCGGTGGAGCGCTCCCAGGGCAAGGACCGGGCGCTCATGCTCGCGAGTTTCGGGCGCGGCGACACCAACCAGATCCGCGCCGAGGAAGAGTTGATCTACTCGCTCAACCGGTTCAATGTGACGGCCTCGCGGGCACGGGCGCATCTCATCGCGCTTCTGGGCCGCCAGCTCGCCAACCATCTCCCGCGAGCCTCCGTGCTCGAGGCCTCGCGGCTGCTCAGGTACTTCGTGGACGGATTCCTGAGGCGGCCCGAGCCCATCCGCGGCCCGGGGTGCCGCACTGCCGAGCTCAGGTTCCGGTGAGGTACGGCGACCGCGGAACGCCGGCGAGCTGAGCCGGACGCCGCCTGCGACCGCGGAACAATCGCCCCGGCGGGCGTACTATATTCCCGCTCCACCGACCGCCGCCCGGCGACCGGTCCGCGCTCCGTTCCACCGCGGTCCCCTCCATTGACCCACCTCCGGACAGTCCTCCCCTACTTCCGGCCCTACGCCGCCGGGCTCACGGCCGGGATCGTCCTCGTCGTGGTCTCGAACGGCTTCTCGGTGGCAGGACCCTGGGTGATGCGCCTCGCGATCGACGCGATCGAGTCCCCGGACGTCACCCGGGGGCGTATCCTGGAGTATGCGGGCCTCATCGTGGGCCTCGCCATCGCCGGTGGCGTGACGCGCTTCGGGATGCGCCAGCTCCTGAACGGCATCAGCCGCCGCGTCGAGTGCGACCTCCGCGCCGACTTCTTCCGCCACCTCCTCCGGCTCGATGCAGTCTTCTACGGGCGGGAGCGGACCGGCGACATCATGAGCCGCGCCACGAACGACACGCTCGCCGTCCGCCAGGCGGTCGGGCCCGCCGTCATGTACGCGGTGAACACGGCGGTCATGTCGACGCTCACCCTCGCGCTCATGGCGCTCACCTCGCCGCGCCTCACCGCGCTCGTCCTCATCCCGATGCTCCTACTCCCCCCGGTCGTCCGCGGGTTCGGGAGGGTGATCCACAGGCGCTTCGAGCGGATCCAGGAGCAGTTCTCGACGATGTCCACGCAGGTCCAGGAGAACCTGACGGGGGTGCGCGTCGTGCGGGCCTACGTGCAGGAGGCGGACCAAGAACGCCGCTTCGGGGCCATCAACCGGGAATACATGGACCGCAACATCTTCCTCGTGAAGGTGCAGGGGCTCTTCCATCCCGTGCTCGGACTCCTCACGGGCGCCGCGATGGCGCTCGTCGTCTGGGTCGGCGGAGGCCAGGTGATGACGGGGGCACTCTCGGCGGGCGACCTCGTCGCCTTCATCTTCTGGCTGAACCAGCTCGCTTGGCCGATGATCGCGCTCGGATGGGTCGTGAACCTCTTCCAGCGTGGTGAGGCCTCGATGGGCCGGATCAACGCGATCCTTCACTCCGACCCCGCCGTCGAGCCAGGGATCGGCCGCCCCATTCCCGCGCCGCGAGGACGTATCGAGTTCCGCGACGTCGCGTTCCGGTATCCGGACACCGGGAGGGATGTCCTGAAGCGCCTCTCTCTCACCATCCGCGAGGGGGAGGCGGTGGCGATCGTCGGCCCGACGGGTTCGGGCAAGAGCACCCTCGTCTCGCTCATCCCCCGGATTTACGACCCCACCCGCGGTCAGGTCCTCTTCGACGGGATCCCGCTCCCCCATTACGATCCCGTGCGCCTCAGGCGGACGATCGGGATGGTGCCCCAGGACACTTTCCTCTTCTCCGAGACGATCGCCTCGAACCTCGGGATGGGCCTCGCCGGGAGGCCGGAGACCCAAGCTGGGGAGGGGCTGGACTCGCGGGTAAGGGAAGCCTCCGAGACGGCACAGCTCCACGCGAGCGTCGCCGGGCTGCCACGCGGCTACGGCACGCGTCTCGGCGAGAGAGGGATCAACCTCTCGGGCGGACAGAAGCAGCGCGCGGCCCTCGCGCGCGCCCTCGCACGCGACCCGTGCGTGCTCATCCTCGACGACGCGCTGAGCGCCGTGGACACCGAGACCGAGTCGCGGATCCTCTCCGGGCTCCGCGACTCGCTACGGGGCCGCACCTCGCTCGTGATCTCCCACCGGGTGACGGCGGTCATGCACGCCGACCGCATCCTCGTCATGGACGAGGGCGAGATCGTCGAGGAGGGCACACACGAGGAGCTCCTCACCGAGAGCGTGATCTACCGGACGCTCCTCGACAGGCAGATCCTCGAACATTCGCTCGTGCAGGAGGGCGTGGCCGTCGGCGCTGGAGCGGGGGCGGCGGAAGCGGTGCCCTTCGGCCGCTGACGGGGGGAGCGCCTCAGATCCGCTCTAGGAGGAACTCCGGGGTGAGCGGGGCAAGCCAGCCCGTGAGCGCCGTGAAGCTCCCCGTCACGAGGAGGAGCCCCAGGAGGAGGAGAAGAATGCCGGATCCCCGCTGGAGGAGCGGCAGCAGGTGCCGGAATCGCCGGAAGGCGATGAGGAAGCGGTCCACAGCAAGCGCCATCAGGAGGAACGGGACCGCCAGCCCGGCCGAATAGACGGCAAGCAGGCCCACCCCCTCCCAGAACGTCTCCCGGACACTCGCGAACGTCAGGATCGCCCCGAGGACGGGTCCGATGCAGGGCGTCCACCCAGCCCCGAACGCCATCCCGACGCCGACGGCCCCGATGTGCCCCGAGGGCCGGTCGGAGACGTGGAAGCGCAGCTCGCGCATGAGCGGCGCGATGCGCAGCACGCCGGCGAGGTGGAGCCCGAGGACGAGGATCACGCCCCCCCCAACCCGCGCGATCCAGACCTCGTAGAGCCGGAAGAGCTGGCCCAGGAAGGAGGCGGAGGCCCCGAGCAGGAGAAAGATCAGCGAGAACCCCCCGACGAAGAGGAGCGCGAACCGGAGCGTGCGGCCGCGGTCGGCACCGGCCTCGAGGTCCTCGAGGCTCATTCCCGTCACGAAGGAGAGATAGGAGGGCGCGAGGGGGAGAACGCAGGGCGACAGAAAGGAGAGGACACCCGCGCCGAAGGCGATCGCGATGCCGACGGACTCGATCACCCGCTGCTCCCGGACGGCGGCTCCACCTCCCCACCGGAGGCCCCACGCCTTGCGCGCCACGCCTGGATGCTCGTCCGCACGGCCAGGACGAGCCCTACCCATCCCGCCGCGAACCCGACCCCCCAGCCGAGCACCTCCGGGACCAACACTGCGATGCCAGCAAGGAGAAGGAGGATGAGCGCGACGGTCCAGAGGGCGGCCCGGTCCTCGCGCCCCACGACGCGGTGCCCCGCGATCGCGTCGCCGAACGCCGATCCAGCCCGCGCGAGGTCGGCGAGCGTGAGCGCCTGCCCGCGCATCGTCCGCCGGCCCCGGTCGCGCCGCTCCACGGCGGGCTTCGACTCCGGCTCGAGCCGCTCGCCCGCAACCATGGGGACCGGCCGCGTCCCGGGCCTCCGGCCGGGGAGGAGGATCTCCACCGAGGAAGCAAGATCGGCGAGGAAGAGTCCCTCGACCTGCGCCGCCAGCTGGGGATCGAGGACGCCGAGATCCAGTTCCCAGTTGCCGAGCAGAGAGGCGGCGTTCAGGTTCGACGACCCGATCCGGCACCACCGCCCGTCGACAACCGCCGTCTTGGCGTGGATCATCGCCCCCTGCCACTCGAAGATCCGGACGCCCGCCTCGAGCAGGGGCCGGTAGCCCCCCCGCGAGAGGCTCCCCATCCACGGCCAGTTGTTGCGGGCGGGGACCAGGACCCGGACGTCGACACCGTCGTGGGCCGCCGCCATGAGCGCGGCAGCGACCGGACGCGGGGCGAGGAAGTACGGATCGGTGATCCAGAGGCGCCTCTCGGCGACGGAGGCGATGAGCTGGGTGGCCCGGTAAACGCGTGACCGCTGCGGAATCCCCTCGATGAGCCAGACGGCGGAGGTGCCGGCGGCGGGCACACGCGCGGGGTCGGAGCGGAGGTGGGAAGGCACGGGCCCGCCGAGCTCCTCCCAGATCCGCTCGAAGGTCAGGGCCGCGGCCGCCACGGCAGGGCCCTGGACCATGACCCCGGTGTCGCGCCATGGCGCCACAGTCTCGGTGCCAGCCCACTCCTCCCCGATGCAGAAGCCCCCAAGGAAGGCCGTGTGCCCGTCGACGACGACGAGTTTCCTGTGGTCGCGCTGGAGGATGCCGAGGGGGTCGCCGAGCGATGGACGGTTGAAAACACGGACCTCGACCCCGGCGTCACGGAAGGGCTTCCAATAGCTCTTCGGCGTCGCCCAGCAGCCCATCCAGTCGTAGAGGACGCGGACCCCGACTCCGGCGCGGGAGCGCTCCACGAGGGCGTCGCGGAACTGCCGGCCGACGGCGTCGTCCCTCAGGATGTAGTTCTCGAAGTGGATGAACGTCTCCGCGCCCTCGATCGCGGCGATCCAGCTCTGGAAGGCGGCGGGTCCGTCGAACTGGAGCGAGATCGCGTTGCCGTCGATCTTCGAGGAGGCCGTGGCCCGGTTCATCGCCCGCTCCGGGAAGGCGTCGCCCGCCGCCGAGAGGGATCCGGAAGCGCGGAGGGGGGCGCGGCGCGGACGTATCGTCGGGACGGGCTCGGCGCCCTGCTCGGCACGCACCCTCAGACGCTCTCGATCGGGCAGGTGAGCCCCCCGGCCGGGAGGACAGCGCCAGCGTCCCGGCAGGCCGCGCAGAGGCCGTAGATCTCTAGCCGGTGGCGCACGGGCCTGAACCCGCGCTCGGTTGCGATCCGGTTCTTGATCTCGCCGATCTCGGCGCTCTTGAACTCCGTCACCTCTCCGCACTCGAGGCAGATGAGGTGCTCATGCTCGGGCTGCCGGGAGAGGCGGTGCTCGTAGCGCTTGAATCCTTCGTTGAAGTCGTGCTCCTCTACGAGCTCGCTCCTGACGAGAAGGTCGAGCGTCCGGTA
Organism: Gemmatimonadota bacterium; assembly: GCA_012267505.1. GTDB lineage: Bacteria > Gemmatimonadota > Gemmatimonadetes > Longimicrobiales > Gaopeijiaceae > JAAXGI01. The sequence goes on along the minus strand of JAAXGI010000277.1, from coordinate 4,504 downwards.
GATCGTCGCCTTCCCAATCCGCTCGCCTGCGTGCCGGAGCGACGCCTCGATCTCCTCGACCGAGAGGTGTGCCTCGGAGGAGAAGACGATCCCGGCGATCGCCTCGCGCTGGTGCGTCACCGGGAGATTCTGCTCGCGGAGGTAGCGTCCGAAGAGGCGGACGAAGCTCGAGGCCCGGGAGGAGACGGTCTCCCTCATCCCCTAGCCCCGGCCTTCGCCGGCTCCGGCGCGACGGGACGGCCGAAGACGCCTCGACCGACACGGTGGGGGAGGTCGTCCGGGGTCCACTCCCCGACGAGCCGGTCGAACGCGCCGGGGTCCCCGCCGAGATGCGTGAGGGCCGGATCCCCGAAGCCCGCTCCCGCGCGCCGGGCCACCCCCGCGATGACCCGCGGGAGGCTCTCGGCCGGGGCCGTGCCCTGTTCGGCGAAGACAGGCGTGAAACTCACACCCCGCCCGGTCTCGCGCGCCCGGTAGGAGACCGTGACGAGGTCCCGGCGACCCCCCTCCCCGAAGCAGCCAGCCGCGACAACCCCGCTCTCGCTCCGCCCGTCGACCACGGGGGGGAAGATCCATACCCGGTCGAGCCGCTCGGCGGGGATCCGCCGGCGAAGGAGTGCGAGAGCCTCGGCAAGCGCCCCGGGCACCCCAATGTCCCCCTCCGCCATCACCCTGCCCCTCCTCCCTCCGTACTCACCTGACCGAACCGCCTGTCGCCGTGGCGCGGGTCGCCGCGGACACAAGCGCCAGCACCCGCTCCCGCACGGCGTCGAGGGCGCCCTCGGCGAAGACACCCGATGCCTTCACATGACCGCCACCGCCGAGCGCGCTGGCCACCCGGTTCACATCCACCGCGCCGGTCGAGCGGAGCGACACCTTGACCCTCCCGCGGCGGATCTCGCGGAAGAGAAGCGCCACCTCCACCCCGTCGAGCCCGCGGGGATAGTCGACGAGCCCCTCCAGATCGTCGGTCGTACACCCGAGCTCGCGAAAAGCCTCCCGGGGGACCGTCATCCAGGCGACCGTCCCGTCGTCGGAGAGCTCAAGCGTCGGGAGAACCGCCTCAAGGAGGCGGATCCGCCGGAGCGGCACCCTCCCGTAGACGTTCCGCCAGAGCCGCGCGGGGTCAGCGCCCCTCTCGACGAGCTCGGCCGCGATCCGGTGGACGCGCGCGCTCGTGTTGGAGAAGCGGAACGACCCTGTATCGGTCATGATCGCGATGTAGAGCCCGTCCACGACGCCCGGGCTCCAGGGTCCGCCGGCGTGCGTGACGAGGTCGAAGACGATCTCCCCGGTCGCCGCAGCCGTCGCGTCGGCGAGGAGCTGGCCGCCGAAGCCGTCGCGTCCACCCGCCGGGTGGTGGTCGATCACAAGGGCCGGAAGATGGCCGACGAGCCGACCGACCCGCCCGATCCGCTGCCTCGCGCCCGTGTCCACGACGACGAGGAGATCCGCCTCCCGGCAGCGCTCTGCGGCCTCCGCGTCCCGGGGATCCAGCACGGCCGGGGCATCGGCGAGAAGAAACCGGAGGCCGGCCGGAGGCGGGCCCGGGTTGACGACCGTCGCCCTCCCCCCCGCCGCCCCCACGAGTCCGAGGAGCGCCGCCTGGGTGCCGACCCCGTCCCCGTCCGGGTTCAGATGGGTCGTCAGGATCACGCGCCGGGCCCCGGAAAGCCGCTCCCACGCGGCGGACACCCCCTCGGCACGGTGCGCCGGGACCGGCCCGGCGCTCAAGCGCCGCCCCTCCCCGGCGGCCAGCGCTTCCGGAGCTTGGCCCAGTTCGAGTGTAAGAAGACATGCGGACCCGCCCGTCTCCCATGGATGGTGGCCCGGCGGAGCGCTTCGAGGAGCGCCGGTGGCGCGTTCGGATGGGCAGGCACGCGGACGGAGGCGTTGCCGACCTCGGCGACGGAGTGCGCGTCGGATCCCGCTCCCTGAAGGAGACCGCGGCTCCTTGCGAGCTCGAGCGCCAAGGCGTTCCTCCGCTCCGAGCGGAGCCGCGCGTTGAAGACCTCGACGACGTCCACCATGGGCGCGAGCGCGCTGGCGAGCCGGCCCGATCCCCCCTTGCCGGGCGCGAACGGGTGGGGGAGGTAGACGATGCCGCCCTGGGCCCGGATCCGCCGGCACGTCTCACGGGCCGGTGTCCCCTTTGGGATCTCCTCTGTCAGGTACAGGCCGATCACGTCGACTCCCTCCCGGGTCTTCACCTCCTCGCCGGCGATCACCCGGTCAGGATACCGCCGGGCCATCTGCCGGGCTACGCCGAGACGGTTGTGGTCGGTAATCGCGATCCGCCCGATCCCCTGGCTCGCTGCCCGGTCGAGCACAGCCTCAGGATCCGTGAGACAGTCCCAGGATCCCCGGGTGTGGAGGTGCAGGTCGATCCGGATCCACTCACCCATCGCGGCCCTCCCGTGCGGGCCGGACGCCTAGGCGGTCGAGGAGCGCGAGCGAAGCCGCCTCAAGCGCCGCGAGCCCGCCGTCGTTGACGATCACATGGTCGGCCCTCCGGAGCTTCTCTTCCGGGTCACCCCCCTGGGCGATCAGCCGCCTTGCCTCCCCGGGGTCGAGCCCGCGGCGTTCGACGAGACGGCGCTCGCGCAGCCGTTCCGGGGCGTGCACGACGACGACGACATCGAACTCGTCCTCGACGCCGGCTTCAAAGAGGAGCGGAACCTCGCTCACCACGGCGGTGCACCCGCGTGCCCGCTCCCGCTCGACCCGCTGCTTCCGGAGCGCCCGGATCTTCGGGTGGAGGACCTCCTCAAGCCTCCGCTTTGCGGAGGGATCGTCGAGGACCTTCTGCCGCATCGCGCCGCGGTCGAGAGAGCCGTCGGGACGGAACGGCCCGGGGCCGAAGATCTCCATGAGCCGCGCATGCTCTGTGCTCCCCGGGCGCACAGCCTCGCGCGCAAGATCATCGGCGCTCACCACGGGGATCCCCGCCCTGGCCCAGACCGCTGCCACCGTGGACTTCCCCGAGCCGATATTTCCCGTGAGGCCAATCTGGATCACCGGCCGCCCCTCGGCACGCCGGCACACCCGCTCTCCATCGCCGGTCAGCGCCGCCGCATGCGGCGCGCCCACCGGAGGAACCGCGCGAGATCCTCTAGCGGCGGCTCGGCGTCCGGGTCCCCATAGGCGGTCTCCATCCGCCACCTGAGGTAGTCGTCCGGGGGGACCGGTAGGAAGGGAGGGCGGCGGTACCACCCGTGCGCGCGGCTCGCCCAGGCGAGCCCGACCAGATCGGGGATGAGCCAAGGACGCCGGAGGATCAGGCGAACCATCGCGCGCCTCAGTCCCATCCCGACCTCCGCGGCAGCAGGGGGCGTGAAGCCGGACACCCCGGATCCGGCGATCCCCCGGGGGGTAGCTCGCCGGGTGAAGGTAGCACCGGGACCCCGCCCGTCAGAAGTGTCGCCGCCCGCCGGACCCGGCTGTCCACCCCTCCCTCCGGACGCCCGCCCCATGATCAGGATACAGCGCTACCCCGAGGGCGCGCGGGTCACCGTCACCCCGGGACACTTCCCTCTCGATCCCGGACTCGTGGGACAGAACGGCACCGTCGTCTCGCACGACCGCTGGGCTCCGACCCGGTACGGCGTTCGGCTCGACGGAGAGACGGAGGTGAGGATCTTCGACGAGGCAGAACTCGTCGCGGACGCGGACCCAAGGGCGTCTGGCGCGTGAACCGGCTCGCCGGCGCCTCGAGCCCGTACCTCCGCCAGCACGCCGCGAATCCCGTCCACTGGTACCCGTGGGGAGAGGAGGCGCTCGGCCACGCCCGCGAGCGCGGCTGCCCGATCCTCCTCTCGATCGGCTACTCCGCCTGCCACTGGTGCCATGTGATGGAGCGCGAGTCCTTCGCCGACCCGGAGACGGCGCGGCTCATGAACCGGGAGTTCGTGAGCGTGAAGGTGGACCGCGAAGAACGCCCCGACCTCGACACGGTCTATATGCGCGCGGTCCAGGCGCTCACCGGCCACGGCGGGTGGCCGCTCACCGTCTTCCTCACCCCGGAGGGAGAGCCCTTCTTCGGCGGAACGTACTATCCGCCCGAGCGGCGCCACGGGATGCCATCCTTCCGGGAGGTCCTTGCCGGAGCCGCGGAGGCGTGGAAACGCCGACGGGACGACGTCCTCGGGGCCGCGGCCAGGATCCGCGAGTACCTCGTCGCCTCGAATCTGAGCGCCGCCGGGAAGCCGCCGCAGGAAGGGGGACCGCCGGACCCGGACCTCCCCGCGCGGGCGTCGCGCCGGCTCCTTGCCGCGGTCGATCCGGTGCATGGGGGGATCGGGCGGGCACCCAAGTTCCCGCAGCCTGAGGTCCTCGGATTCCTCCTCGACCGCCATGCGCTCGCGGGGGAGGAGGATGCGCTCGCCGCGACGCTCCTCACCCTCCGGGCCATGGCGAGGGGCGGGATCCGCGACCAGCTCGGGGGCGGCTTCCACCGCTACTCCGTGGACGAGCGGTGGCTCGTGCCCCACTTCGAGAAGATGCT
>JAAXGI010000201.1 GCA_012267505.1 Gemmatimonadota bacterium | reverse complement strand
GCATGAGATCACGTAAGTCTAACTGGGACTGCACGATCTGCCACTCTTGCCTTGAGGCCGCATCCGGTCGTATCGGGTCGGAAAAGCGGGAAAACCGGAGCCAATCGGCGGGACTCCCAAGCATGATCCAATACCCTTCGGGGGATCGTTTTGCGAGTCGGCGTCCGGGAAGCGCGTCTGCGGGGAGGCTAACTCGCTGGACGGGATCACGCCATTGACCAAGGCGAGCAGAAACCCCATCACGCATCAATTCTCAGCCTCCATGACGCCCATCCAGACGACGAGATTCACCTCGTCCTCCTCTATGGGGTCTAGCGGCTCGGGCGGCCTCCACGGCTGTAGCCCGAGTTCGTTCACGACATCGGCGATCCTGCGCGTCAATTCTCCGGCAGCGACCTCGTCGGGCTGGAACACCTCCCGGAGCCGCCGCTCCTGGCGGATGCCCCACGGCGCTTCGAGGGCATCGGCAACCCGGTCCCGATCCTCGACGGACAACCCAGAGGCCGGGTGCATTCGTACATGGTCGGCGGCGGCCCTGAAGAGCGGGCGGATGCCGGGCTGGAGCGTGGCCGGATCGGTGGCTCGCATCCATTCGTCGTAGATGTCGCGGCGGGCGCGCTCCCAAGCGTCGAAGGCTCGTTCCGCGAACCCCTCCGGCAGCGCGCGCTCGGTGCGCTCGGTACATGAGAGGATTCCGAGGCAGGTCAGGGTGTCGCGCTCAATTTCCGCGTCCGGCTCCGCTGGCACGAACCGCATGAACACGCGATCGAAGACACGGGCGCAGAAGACATGGCCCGTGCGGTCCCCGCCCACGAATCCCGAGCCGACCCCCCACGCCAAGTCCCGGATCCGGTCGCCCCAACGCTCGATCCCCTTCCGTAGCTGCTGCCGGTACTCCTCGCCGCTGTGGGCGTGCACGCCCTCGCCTCCACGCTCGAAGAGGGACGGGTCGCCCCTTCGGAGCCCCTCGATCTGCTTCCGGTCGTCCGCGAAGACCTGTTGGGTCTGCTCCATGCCGGGTATCGGGGGCTGTTCGACTCCGATCGAGGCGGCGGCTTGGGCCAGCTTCCTGCGGATCCGTTCTTCGAGGGCCAGAAGGGCTTCGAGTTGGCGGTCGGGAAACACACAGGTGAGGAACACCTTCTCATGGGGGCTGCCGATGCGGTCGATGCGCCCGTGGCGCTGCACGAGCCGCATCGGGTTCCAAGGCAGGTCGTAGTTGATGATCCGTCCGCACTGCTGGAGGTTCATTCCTTCGGCCAGCACGTCGGTCGTGACGAGGATGTCGTACCTGTCTTCGGAACGCGACGGGGGAGCCTCGGTGGATTCGGGCGCGAACCCGAACACGGCGTCGCTGCGGGTGATCCCGTCGAACGAGTCGGTTCCCCTGACCACGGCGATGCGGCCCCGGTAGCCGGCGAGCCGCCGGTCCGTCGTCACCACCTCCCGCAAGCGCTCGGCGATCCACTCGACGGTGTCGCCGAAGTAGGAGAACACGAGCACCTTGCGCCGGTTGCGGATGTCGCGCTCCGAGATGCCCTTCCGCTCGGCCTCCGCCGCGATGCGGGCAAGTTCCCCGGCGAGGAGCCTGAGCTTGGGGTCGTTCTCCGCCCTTATCGCGGATGCCCGGACCCGGAGATGTTCGAGCAGCGCCCGATCCGACCGCACATCCTCAATGAGCCTTGCGGTGTCGAGGTCGTCTTCAACCGGCTCGCCCTCGCGGAGAAGCTCCTCCCACGCCTCGTCGGAATCGGTGTCGCGGAGCGCGGCCAGGGAATCGGAGGACGGGATCACCCCGGCCTCGACCGCCCGCACGAAATGGTCGTTCGCGGCGACCATCCGGCTCACGGTCCGGACGAACGCCCGCGCCGAGGACTCGAACCGCTTTAGCAACCCCGAGCGGATGAGGCCCACGAGCGCGGTCTCGCGGGCGTCCGGCACTCCCTCCCGGCGGTACCGGGTCGGCCAGTATCTTGCCATCGTGAGCTTGGGCTCGCCCTCGCCGGAGTCCAGAACCTCCGCGAACTCGTCGAAGAACCCCGGAAGCACCTCGTCCAGATCGTAGCTTCGGGAACGGACCACCGGGTCCGGGAACCGGATCGTGACCTCGGTTCCGTCCTTGAGCCGGAAGTTGTCGTCCGGGTAGAAGCGCTGAACGAAGTGCCGCGTCCTCCGCACCGTGGTCGCGTCGAGGATGTCGAACAGGGTGTCCGGGCTGAGCGAGAACGGGTCCTCCTTGTCGGCCTGCCGGAACCGCTCCTTGAGCGAGGGGATGCCCCGGTCCGCGAACACCGCGTCGTGGCCGACGAAGTAGGTCAGGAGGTCGTAGAGGTCCCAGAGCGAGTTGTTCACCGGCGTCGCGGTCAGAAGGACAACCTTCCGGGGCGGGTCGCCGCGCAACAGCTGCCGGAGTGCGCGCGCCCGCTTCGTGTCCGGGTTCCGGAAGGCGTGCGCCTCGTCGATCACCACGAGCGAGTACTCGCCGATGCTGGAGCCCAAGGCGCTCCCGTTCCCCTCGTCAAGCTGACGGTCGCCCGCGAGTTGCTCGAACGACACCACTTCGATGCCGACCTGATAGCGCCTCCTGAACTGCCTCCACATTCCGTCCCGTAGCTGGGCCGGTGCGATCAGGAGCGCCCGTTGGCGGTTGCGCTCGATGACTTCGGTGAAGATCTCGGCGGCGATGAAGCTCTTGCCGAGCCCCACGCTGTCGGCGATCAGAACGCCGTTGTACCGGTCGAGGATCCGCTTGGCGCGGAACACGCCGTCGGTCTGGAAGCGCGTGAGCCGGATCCGGCCCGAGTCGTCGGCCTCCTCTTCGAGTTCGCCGCCGTACCGCTCCCAGAGGGCGCGCAGATAGATTAGGTAGGGAGGATGTTCGGCGAACTGTTCCCTGTAGATGGCGGCGAGATCGAAGGGACGGGCGTCGTTCCAGAGCCGGTCGAACCACTCCTCTACTCTCTCGACGACGCTGGGCTGGTATTGGCCAAGGTTGAGTTCGAGGTTCGACGTGAGTCCGGCGAGTGTGAAGTTCGACGATCCCGCGAGAACTCCCTGCTTGCCGGAGAACAGGAATGCCTTGCCGTGCAGGAAGCGGTGCTCGTAGCGGCGCACCTCGATCTTGCCCGAGTCGAGGAAGTCCAGAAGCTCATGCACCGAGGCTCGGCTGCGCTCGGTGAACGGGAGGCGGTCGCGGTCCCGCCTGAGCTTCCGCTCCGCGCCGTCGAGTTCCTCGTCGGCCAGCCTCTTCTCGTATCGTTCACCGCGCGGATCGCCGAGGCGGCGCTCCCGGAGCCGGGAGGCGGGCAGCGGCTCGGCACCGAGCAGGAGCCGAACGCCCGCAGCGCGGCGGAGCACATCGGCCAGTCGGCCGAAACCCCCCGGATTGAAGTATCCCGTCGCGATGGACGCCGAAGGCGGGTCACGGAGCGTACCGAGCAGGTGTTCGAGGCGCTCCCGTAGCGCCCTTTCGAGCGTGTTGCCGTCGAGGTTGTCGACAAACTCCGGGTGGCTCATCGGTCGGCCTGCCACGCCCGGAAGTGGTGCAGCGTGGCACTCAGCCGCTCCTCGTGGTCCCAGCCCTCGTGGAATGTCTCGAAGATGTGGATGAGTTGCGACTCGGTGAGGCCGTAGAGGTGGGCCGCCACGGCGTCGAGCTCCCGGATGTGGTCCTGCTTCTCGCCCGCATCGAGGGGATCGCACACGACGCCGAGTCTTGCGGCCCAATCGGCGAATCGGTCGCCCAGAGATGCGAGTCGCCCGGCCAAAGCGATCACGCGTTTCCGTAGCGGGCTATCCGCGCCGGGGCGCGGGACTGGAAAGGGATTGAGGACGAAGAAGGTGAGATGCGTCTCCACGAACCGTCTCGCATACCAGTCGAGAGGAAGGGAACTCATTAGGCCGAGCAGGTAGGCCTCGTCTCTCACGTCTCCACGCGGGAAGAGCAGGTACGGGGAGTTGTGGACCAACAGGACCTGTGGCGGCACGAGGGCGGCGATGACCGTGCGCCGGTTCGTCCGGTTGGTGACATCCCGAAACGCGATTCGCGGCCGCAGGCACGGAAGGGTCTTGGGGCTTACAGCCCATGAGGCAGTAAGCGTCCCATTCGCATCTTGCTGTGAATGTTGATCTTACGGCACTCGATGCCATGGTTCCCGCCGTTTGATTCCCTCCGATTGGATCAGGCGTGAACGTTGCGGCGGCGGCTCTCCAGAGCCCTCCTGAGTTGCGCCTCGTCTGCCTTTTGATAACAGCGAAGCACGGTCTGGGCTTCCTTCCAGCCACCAAGCTCGCAGAGCACCTTGAGCGGCAGATCCATGAGGTCGGTGGCGAACTTTCGCCGCAGCGAGTGCCAGCCTCTTCCACGCTGGTGCTCCAGTCCGGCAAGCCGCTCGGCGCGCCTCCACCACACGTAGGCCCTCGGGCGGCTTACGCTCTTCGAGGAATCCCGCGGTGCGGGCAAGACCGGCCCGCCCCCGTTGCCGGGGTTGACTCGCCGCGCGAAGCCCAGGGCGGCGATTGTCTCGGTAGTTGCCGGCGTCCGGTGCTCGAACCCGGTCTTCTCATGCTCGGCCCTCCACAGAATGGTCCTTCCTTGGAAGTCCACGTCGTGCCACCGAAGCTGACGGATGGCACCGATCCGGTGCCCGGTTTCGTGGGCGAGCACGAGCGCGACATGGAACCGCCAATCGACCCTGTGGGACACCTCGAGCAGCGCCTCGTAATCCTCGTCGGAGAGGACGACCCGGGTGGGGTTCTTCTCCTTCGGCATCCTGAGACCTTTGAGCGGGTTCCTGTCGAGCAGGAGTCCGCCGTCCTCGTCCCTGAACTTGGTCGCCCAGTTGAGGACCGCGAGCAGGAACTTCAGGTCGCATTCCACTGTCCGGTCGCCCACGGGTCTGCCGCTCGATCCAGCCCTACCCGCGCGCCGTTCCCGGATGAACCGGTCCCAGTCGCGCCGCGAAAGCGTCTCGGGCCTTCGCTCCCACCCTAGGAAGTCGAGGAACATCCTCGTCGCTGCCCTGTCCCGCTGCCGAACCCGCGCCGTCTTCGTCGGCGTCACCTCCTCGCCGTAGATGCCGAATAGCTTCGCCAACGTCAGGGGCTCGCTTTGCTCTTCGCCGTTCAGGTCCGGGGCGACGAATCCGGCGGCGAATCCATCCGCCTGCCGCTTGGCGCGCTCCCAATCACGGTGTTTGAGCGACCGGGTGAGCCTGCGCCCATTCTTGCGCCACTCGACTTGGAACAGGCCGGTCTTCGGGTCGG
>JAAXGI010000304.1 GCA_012267505.1 Gemmatimonadota bacterium | reverse complement strand
CGTCACGTCGCCGGCTGCAACACCGGTCGCCGAACATCCAGCCGATGTTGAAGTCACGGTAGCGATACCGGTGTTCGACGAGGAACAGGTCCAGCTAGCTGCCTCGCCCGCCACCCCGCCGGAGGCGTTCACGGCGAAAACAACACTGTTGCCTACCGCGACCGAAGCCGAAGCAGGTGCCATCGTGGCCTCGACCGGCGGCGGGGGCGGGGGCTGCGGCGGCGTGGGCTCGACGACCTGCACGTCGTCGCCGCACGCGGCCGCCCCCAGCGCCAGCACCCCGGCGACCAGAGCAAAACGATTGCGCCTCATGGTCAATTCTCCCCCGATTTTGTCAGCATCTCCGTATCACGTTGTTACGAACACACTTACGTAAACCATAGGGGAGATGTTCGCTGATTCGTGTTCGCTAAAGTGCGCTCAAGAGAGAGACCGAGCGCGGCGCTCCAACGCCGTCCTGAGCCTGCCCTCGTCGGCCCGCTGATAGCACTTGAGCACGGTCTTGGCGTCCTTCCAGCCGCCGAGGTCGCAGAGGACCTTGAGCGGCTGATCCATGAGGTCCGACGCGAACTTTCGCCTGAGAGAGTGCCACCCGCGGCCGCGCTTCGGTTCCAGGCCGGCGAGCTTCACGGCCTTCCTCCACCACCCCGCCGCCATCGCATTGGTAGTGCACTTCAACGGGTCCTTCGTGTGGGGAAGCAGGGGCGCATCCCCGTTACGAGGGTTCCACCGTCGCGCTTCAGTCAGGACGGCGATCGCCACGGCGGTCGCCGGAGTCACATGGCCGAAGCCGGTTTTCTCGTGCTCGGCACGCCACCGGATGGCTCCGCCCTCGAAGTCGATATCCGACCATCGAAGGTGGCGGATGGCACCGATGCGGTGTCCGGTCTCGTGTGCGAGCACCAGGGCCACATGGAAGCGCCAACCCACTTGCGGAGCGACCTCGAGCAGGGCCTGGTACTCGGACTCCTTGAGTACGACCCGGCGCGGGTTCTTCTCGATGGGCGTCTTCAGACCCCTGAGCGGGTTCGTCTCGAGGAGAAGCTTGCCCTCCTCGTCCCTCCACTTCGCGGCCCAGTTGAGGACTGCGACGAGAAACGTCAGGTCTCGGGCGATTGTCTGGTTGGCAACCGGCTTGCCCCTCCGGCCAGCTATACCCGACCGCCGGTCCCGGATGAACCGGTCCCAGTCCCGCTGGGAGAGCGTAGAGGGGTCACGGTTCTTCCCGAAGTACTTGAGGAACATCCTCATTGCGGCCATGTCGCACTTCTGGGTCAGGTTGGCCTTGGTGGGCGTCACCTCCTCGGCGTAGATGCCGAAGAGGGCTCCAAGCGTGAGCGGCCTCGGTGCCCTGATCGTTGGCGGCCTCTCCCGGGGTGTCAGTTGGAGCTCGCCGTCGGCGAACTGGTCCGCCTGCTCCTCAGCTCTCTTCCAGTCGCGATGCCCGAGCGACCTGCTCACCCGGCGTCCGTCTACGCGCCACTCGATCTGGATCATCCCGGTCCTCGGGTCCGGGAAGATCCGGGCCCGATTCCGGCCCCACTCGCCGGCACTGTAGCTTCGCTGGTCTCCTCCTACATGTGCCATCCTCGGGCTCCGGTTCGTCGGGGATTGAGTGGTCGGGTTCCTGCGAGTCCCCGCGTCCCAGCTAGCCCTGTGGGGGTGCGTCAGGAAATGCGGTCGCGGACTTCACGCGGCGGAGGACCGTCAGCAGTAGGAGGTCCGCCCGCCAGATGCCGGCGACCGCCGTATTCCAGGTTCGGCAGTCGGTCCGGTAGACCCGCGCCTTCCCGTGGAAATCCGTATGCTGTTGGCTGCATTGACGTTCCGCCAGCGTCTCTGGTCGGGTTACGGGTGGGTGGATGGGCGGGATGCCACTGCTGGGGTTGGCTGACGGCGGCGTGGCGAGCAGCAGGCAGCGCAGCGCGGAACCCTTCGGAGCCGGTCCGAGCGGATCAACCAGCGAGCGACGCGCGTGGCCAAGTCCAACAGGCCCCGCGCCATCGGGACGCTCCACGGCCTTCGCCGTGAACGCCACCGGCGGGAAGGCCGGCGCGTCGGCGAGCTGGACCTGCACTTCTTCGAACAGAGGAATCGCGATGGCGCATGCGGCGATGGGAGCGGTGGCGGTGGCGAGACGGCTCCCGCTCTTCTGACCTCCCCGGCGCGGCCGTCTCCGAGGTGGAAACAACGCTCCCGCAAGCCGCGGCAAGCGATGCCCGGCACAGACGGGGTTCGCTGTCGGGTGCGGATCGCAATTGTGCGTCCCGATCCCGAACCGGGTGCCTTCAGGGGCCGGTGGCCGCCCCGAGCGTACGTCGACTCCCGGATCTCCTCCGACCACCGGCCCGGTCATGCGCCGTACTCGAATGCGTTGATGTGTTTCGGAAAGCGGCATTCGGGAGTTCCGTCGTCTCCGCGGCGCCTGCTCTCAGCCTCTCTCCGGTGCAGCCATCCGGTAGCCCACCCCGCGCTCGTTGAAGATGTAGGTGGGGCTGGCCGCCCCGTCGCCGAGCTTCCGGCGGAGCTTCTTCACGAACGCGCGGACGAGCTTCGGGTTGGAGCTTCCCCGCCGGCCCCAGACGCGCCGCATCAGGGTTTCGTAGGTGGACACCCGTCCTGCATCGAGCGAGAGCGCACGCAGGAGCTCGTACTCGGTGGCCGTCAGATCCACTCTCTTTCCGCCGACGGTCACCCGGCGCCGCTCGTAGTCAATCGAGAGTCCGCCTACCGCGAAGAGCTCAGGACCGGCCCGCCTCCGCAGCGCTGCCCGGATCCGGGCCACGAGTTCCGTCGCGGAGAACGGCTTGACGATGTAGTCCGCGGCGCCGGCGTCGAATGCCCGGGCGATCGTCTCGTCCCGTCCGTAGGCGGAGATGAAGATCACCGGGAGATCGGCGAGTTCAGACACGCACTCGAGAAGCTCGATCCCGTCCGCGCCGGGCAGGATCAGGTCGAGAAGGACCAGGTCCGGCCGTTCGGCCCGGATGATGGCGGAGAGTGCGCGTGGGTCACCCGTGACCGTCACACCGTAGCCGGCCCCGGTGAGCGCGTCACGGACGTAGCGAAGTGTCTGCGGATCGTCGTCGACGACGAGAACACGCGCTGTCGGGCGCGACCCGCCGCCCGCCTCTTCCGCCCCGGACCGCCTCGACCCGCCGCTCTCTCGCCGGCTCGGATCGGCCACCGGGATGGTGAGGGTCACGCAGGTGCCCTGGCCGATGCCCGGGCTCTCGGCCCAGATGCGTCCCCCGTGCGCCTCGACGATCCCCTTCGAGATCGAGAGCCCGAGCCCGATAGCCGCAATGCGTGTTTCCTGGTCGTCACCCACGAGGCTCGAGTACTTGCGGAAGAGGTGCGGCAGCCGCTCCGGAGCCACACCCCTCCCCTCGTCCAGGACGGCGACCCGCACGTACACACCGTCGTGGATGGCGGTGACCCGGATCGGAGACGACTCGGGCGCGTGGCGTGCGGCGTTCGAGAATAGGTTGCTCAGGACCTGGACGATCCGGCGGCGGTCGGCCATGACCTGCGGGAGCGCGGGCGGGAGATCGATCAGGATCGCATGGCCGTTCCCGCCCGTGAGGAAGGTCGCGCGGGCGGCGTCGACGAGGGCGGCCACCTCCGACGGCTCGGTAACGACGGAGAGCGCGCCGCTGTCGATACGGCCCGCGTCGAGGAGATCGCTGACGAGGGCGCGCATCTGGTCGGCCTGCGCGAGGATGATCCGGTGGAACTCGCGCATCTCCGCCGGATCGAGCGGCGGCGAGGCCTCGATGAGGGTGGCGGCCGATCCCTTGATCGCGGCGATCGGGGCACGGAGCTCATGGCCCACCATCCCGAGAAACTCCGTGCGCCGGTGCTCGATCTCCTCGAGCGGCGCGAGGTCCTGCATGGTCACCACCACCGCCTCGACCGGTCCGTCCCCGGAGCGGATCGGCGTGGTGTTGACGAGCATCTTCACGCTTCTTCCGTCCGGCACCGAGAGGACGATCTCCTCGGCCCGGAGCGTCGCAGCGTTCAGCAGCTCGTCGGCAAGTGACAGCTCGGAGAGCACGAGCTCGCGGCCGTCGTGAAGCCGGCACGTCAGCACGTCGAGGAGCGCCTCTGGAGACTCACCGGGGCTGGACAAGCGATTCACGATGCGCCGGCTCTCACGGTTGATGGAGACCGGGCGGCCAGTGGCGGCATCGAACACGACCACGCCGACGGGAGAAGTCTCGATCACCGCCTCGAGATCCACACGCGCCCGCTCTACTGCACGGTGCGTGCGGGCGTTGGTGACAGCAGTCGCCGCCTGCGAGGCGAAGAGCGCCAGGATCTCGCCGTCCTCCGTCGTGAACTCGCCGGCGCCCTCTTCCTTCAGGAGATAGAAGTTGCCGACGTGAACCCCGCGGTGGCGCATAGGCGTCCCCTGGAAGCTCCTCGGCGGGATGCGCTCCCACGAGAAGCCGAGCCCGCGGACGTAGGCAGGGCCGTCGGCGATCCTGACGCCTTCGGGGAGCTCACGCAGATGCTCGAAGAGCCGGAGCCCGTCGGGCCACTCGGCGAGCCGGCTGTGCTCCTCGTCCGTGATGCCGGAGGTGACGAAGTCCTCGGGGGTGCCGTCTTCGGCGATCGTGACGATCGCGCAGCTCGTGGCGCCCGTCAGCGCGCGCGCATTCTCTGCGACTTCCCGGAGGACGGTCTCGAGGTCGAGGCTCGCACTGGCCCGGACGCTTGCCGCGCTGAGCCTGGAAATGCGCTCCCTGAGCCGCTGGATCTCGCGCGCGAGCTCCTCCCGATCACCTGCCTCCGCGCGACCCGTCAAGCCCCTGCCTCCGCGTGGCGCCGGACGCTGTCCGCCCCCCGGGTGTGCCGTCAACCCGACGCCGCGCCGCCGCGCCGTACACAGACTACCATCTTACCCGTTCGCGCCGAACCTACCGGTTGGGAGAAATTCACGCAACTATCCTCAAAATTGGGGATAAATTCACCATCTCGTCACTCTTTTGCGCGTAGATTCATACAGTGAGTGGCAAGCCATCGGTACACGGTCCGGACGGTCGGAAGCGTCCCGCCCATCGGCCGCGTGGCGGAGACCCGGTGCCCCGCCACCCGGAACTGGATCCGGGGCTTTGGTGCCGGCGCCGCGCGATCTCTCCGGAGGGCCGTCCGGGCCCCCGGACTCAGAGACGAAGAGGGCGCGGGCGTGTCGGCGCGAAGCGGCAGGCGACCAGCCTCGGACCGGCAGGGGAGAGGACCCAGAGACGGAGGTATGGGGCGCATGAGCCAGGGAAACCCGCTGACAGCCCTGCTTGAAGACTGGCGGCGGCGGGCCGGGACGATCCGCCAGTACGGGGGAGAGGCGCCGGCCCGGGCGCTCGAGGCCTGTGCGGAGGAGCTGGAGGCGGCCCTCCGCCGTAAGGACCGGACCCTCCTTACGCTGAAGGAGGCTGCGACGGCGACCGGGTACTCCGCCAGTCATCTGGGCCGGCTCGTCCGGGCCGGAACGATCCCGAACGCCGGGAGGCCCGGCGCGCCGAGGATTGCGCTCCGGCATCTCCCCCGGAAGGCGCGGGGAGCCGGGAGCCCGGGCAGTCGCCCCGCTCTGGCCAGAGACGCCTCCCCGCCCCAGGTTTCGAAGGCGACGATCGTGCGGTCCATCATAGAGGGCAAGAGCGGGGAATGACGGGCGGGAGGCGGAGCCGGCGGAGCTACAGCGCCGGGGAGTGGGGCCGGAACCGGGTCCGGGTCTTTCCGGATCGGAGGACCGGCGTGATCCAGATCGAGTGGCGCGAGGAGGGACGGAGGCTCACGCGGTCCCTCCGGCACCGCGACTGGGACCGCGCCAAGGAGCAGGCCGACGAATTCGCGGCCTCGTTGGTCCGCCCCGAGCCCCGTGGGGAGGAGGAGCCGGGGCCGCTCACCCTGGAGGCGATCTTCGCGGTTTACGCCGCCGAGGTGACCCCGGCGAAAAGTCCGCAGTCCCGCGCGTACGACCGGGCCGCGATGCGGATGTTCCTCGCGTTCTTCGGGAAGGACCGAGTCCCGGGCACGCTCTCGAAGAGGGACTGGGACCGCTTCATCCTGGAACGGAAGTCGGGACGGGTCGGCCGGAGCGGGAGGCCCGTCGGCGACCGGACGGTCGAGCGGGATCTCAAGTTCCTCCTCGCCGTCCTCAACTGGGCCGCGAACTCGAGGGACGAGGAGGGGAACCGCCTCGTCGAATCAAACCCCCTCCGGGGCCTCAAGACACCCGCCGAGAAGAATCCGGCCCGGGTCATCCTCACCGAAGCGGAATACAAGGCCCTTCTCCGTGTGTCATCCGCCGTGGACTGGCGGTTCCGGGTGGCTCTCGTGCTCGCTCACGAGACTGGACACCGGATCGGCGCGATCCGCCAGCTCAGGTGGTCGGAC
>JAAXGI010000031.1 GCA_012267505.1 Gemmatimonadota bacterium | reverse complement strand
GCTTCGTTCGAGGAAGCCGATGGGCGTGAGGTGGGCGTAGTTCGCGGGGTTCGCGTCGAGATCGGATTCGTAAGGGTTCGTGCTCATCGGTCGTCCTCCGCGGGCAGGTTCTTCCTCTCGGCCTCCGGGGCGGGCCGGCGGCCCCGCGGAGGGGCCCACCGCCTCCGGTCCATGATAAACGCGGCTGTGCGCCGGCGAGATCGCGGCGCGGTTGCTACAGTGCCCGCCCTATACTTGGCCGCTCCCGGGCATCGGGAACCCGGATTCGGATGGAGGCGCGAATGAGTGGGCTGCTGTGGGCGCCGAGCGCCGAGGAGGTCGAGCGGGCCGGGATCACCCGCTTCGCGGCCTTCGTGCGCGGGCGGCACGGGATCGAGGTGCCGGACTACGAGGCCCTCCATGCCTGGTCGGCGGCGGAGCCCGCCGCGTTCTGGGACAGCGTCTGGGACTTCTGCGAGGTCGTCGCGGCGGAGAAGGGCAGCACCGTCCTCGAGGACGCGGACCGGATGCCGGGCGCCTGTTGGTTTCCAGAGGCGCGTCTCAACTTCGCCGAGAACCTCCTTCGCCGGCGCGACGACGGACCCGCCATCGTCTTCCGGGGCGAGGTGCCCTCCGCCGCCATCGACCGCATCGACGACCGGCGGATCTCCTGGCGCCAGCTCCACGACCACGTCTCGCGCGCCGCGCAGGGGCTCGGGGCGGCCGGGGTCGGCCCGGGGGATCGGGTCGCGGGCTACCTGCCGAACCTCCCCGAGACGGTTATCGCGATGCTCGCCGCGACCAGCCTCGGGGCGGTGTGGTCCTCGTGCTCGCCGGACTTCGGGGTGCAGGGGGTGCTCGACCGTTTCGGGCAGATCGGGCCCAAGGTCCTCGTGGGCGCGGACGGCTACCGCTACAACGGCACCCCCATCGACTCCCTCGGGCGGATCCGCGACGTCCTCGCCGGCGTCCCGAGCGTGGAGCTCGCCGTCATCGTCCCCTACCTCCGCCGGGCGCCGGATCTCCGGTCCGTGCCGGGCGCGATCACCTGGGACGAGCTGACCCTCGCCCACCCCGCCCGCGAGATTGAGTTCGAGCCGGTCTCCTTCGACCACCCCCTCTACATCATGTACTCGTCGGGCACCACCGGCGCCCCGAAGTGCATCGTCCACGGCGCCGGCGGGACCCTCCTCCAGCACCTCAAGGAGCACCGCCTCCACGCGGACGTCCGCCCCGGCGACACCCTCTTCTACTTCACCACGTGCGGGTGGATGATGTGGAACTGGCTCGTGTCCGGGCTTGGCTGCGGGGCGTGCCTCGCCCTCTACGAGGGCTCTCCCGGGTGGCCGGACATGGGCGCGCTCTTCGACTTCGCGGACGCGGCCCGCATCGACATCTTCGGGACCTCCGCCAAGTACCTCGACGCGGTCAAGAAGTCGGGGCTCCGTCCGCGCGAGACCCACGACCTCGCGAGCGTTCGCGCGATCCTCTCCACCGGCTCCCCCCTCGTCCCCGAGACCTTCGACTTCGTGTACGAGGCGGTGAAGCCGGACCTCCGCCTCTCCTCGATCACCGGCGGCACCGACCTCATCGGCTGCTTCGCGCAGGGGAACCCGGCAACGCCGGTTCGGCGGGGGGAGATCCAGTGCCTCGCCCTGGGGATGCGGGTCGAGGTCTTCGATGACGACGGCCGCCCGCTCCCCCCCGGGAAGCCGGGAGAGCTCGTCTGCACCGCCCCCTTCCCGTCGATGCCGGTCGGCTTCTGGAACGATCCGGAAGGAGCGAAGTACCGCGGTGCCTATTTCGAGCGGTTCCCCGGGGCGTGGCACCACGGAGACTGGGTGGAGCGGACCGCCCACGGCGGGCTCGTCGTGCACGGGCGCTCCGACGCGGTCCTCAATCCGGGCGGGGTCCGGATCGGCACGGCCGAGATCTACCGCCAGGTCGAGCAGCTCGACGAGGTGGAGGAGAGCATCGTCATCGGCCAGGACTGGGAGGGCGATGCGCGGTTGGTCCTTTTCGTTCGCCTGCGCGCGGGAGTCAACCTCGACGAGGTCCTCGCGGACCGGATCCGCCGGCAGATCCGCAGCAACGCAACGCCGCGCCACGTGCCGGCCCTGATCCTCGAGGTCGCCGACATTCCGCGTACCCGGAACGGCAAGATCGTCGAGCTCGCGGTGCGCGATGTCGTCCACGGTCGCCCGATCCGCAATCGCGAGGCGCTCGCCAACCCGGAGGCGCTCGAGCTCTTCGCCGGTCGTCCGGAACTCTTGGCCTGAAGTCGATGGAGACTCGGCCAAAGGGTGCGGATCCGACGCCCGGCCGCATCGACCCCGCGGCTCCGGGGGGCGCGACGAGGCGAGGGGAAGGAAGGTTGACCGAGTTCCGGATTCGCCCCTTCCGGAACGGGGACGAGGACGACGTGGTGGCCCTCTGGAAAGTCTGCAATCTCGTTCGCCCCTGGAACAATCCGCGTCGCGACATCGACAGCGCCCGCACGGGCCCATCGTCGGAAATATTCGTGGCGGTCACCGGGGACGGCGAGGAACGAATCGTTGGCAGTGTCATGGCCGGCTACGACGGGCACCGGGGCTGGGTCTACTACGTCGCGGCGCATCCCGAGCACCGCTCGCGGGGCCTTGGCGGGCAGTTGATGCGGCACGCCGAAGCGTGGCTCGAGGGGCTCGGCGCCCCCAAGGTGATGCTCATGATCCGGGAGGAGAACGAAGGGGTACGCCGGTTCTACGAGGGGCTCGGATACGAGGTCGAGAGGCGGACGGTCATGAGCCGGCGTACGGTCATGGGTCGGTGGACGGCCGGGGCGCCGTCGGGGGGGTCGAAGTGATGGGCGAAGAGCGCAAACCGGAGGCACGCGTCGCCGGAAGCGATGGTCCGGGGATCGATACGGTTGCCGCAGACGGGTTCCGAGGGTCGGATGGGGTGGCGCCCGGCGCGACGGTCCCGGTCACCGTCACCTACCTCCAGATGACGTCGCCGGATCGGTGTTCCCCGGTGCCGGGCGTTTTGGGGCCGACCGCGATCCTCCGCGCGGAGCGGCCCACCGTCTCGTTCTACCGCTACCTCTACGACACCATCGGCGCCGACTGGAACTGGTACATGCGGCGGCGTCTCTCCGACGACGAACTCGCGGCCATCATCCACGACGACCGGGTCGAGGTGTTCGTCCTCTACGTCCGCGGAGTCCCCGCCGGCTACGTGGAGCTCGACCGGCGGGTCGAGGGAGAGGTTGAGATCGCGTACTTCGGCCTCATTCCCGAGTACGTGGGGCGCGGTTTCGGGAAGTACCTGCTCGCATGGGGGCTCGGGCGCGCGTGGAGCTATCACCCGCGCCGGGTGTGGCTGCACACGTGCTCGCTCGATCACCCTCGGGCGCTCGGCGTCTACCAGCGCGCGGGCCTCGAGGTGTACCACCGCGAAGTGGTGCGGGAGCCGGTGGAGCACCTGCTCTTCGTGCCCGGGGACGTGTCGGCCACGGGTGCGGCGCCGGGGACGCCCTGAGGGGCCGTCATCTAGCACGAATATTTCACCGATGTTCCTGGGAGCGGCGCTTCCACGTTCGGGGAGGGCCTGGGTGTGCAGGCTTCCAGCCCGCAAGTGCCGGCGATGAGCACTACCGGTCGCGAACCACAACGCGAAGCGATTGAGAAGACGAGACAGGGGAAGGAGAAATGAACCTCTCGGCGTTCGGGCAGCGGCTCACCAGCGAATCGGGCACGCGCTCGCTCATGGACGATCTCGGCGCGATCGCGGCCGCGGGCGGCGAGATCATGAACCTCGGGGGCGGGAACCCGAGCCTCATTCCGGCCGCGGAGATGGTCTTCCGGGTCCGGATGCAGGCCCTCATGCAGCAAGACGGCGCATTCGAGCGGGCGATCGGCACCTACGACGCGCCGGAAGGAGATCGGCGCTTCGCCCGCGCCCTTGCCGGCCTTCTCCGCCGCGAGCAGGGCTGGGACGTGACCGAGCGCAACATCGCCCTCACCAACGGCAGCCAGTCCGCGTTCATCGCCCTGTTCAACCTGCTGGCGGGGCCGGCCTCGGGCGAGGGTGGATACGGACCGCGCGCGCCCCGAATCCTCCTCCCGCTCTCGCCCGAGTACATCGGGTACGCCGACGCGGGGCTCT
>JAAXGI010000223.1 GCA_012267505.1 Gemmatimonadota bacterium | reverse complement strand
GAAATCTCGTACTTCTGGGGGCTGGCGGGGGCATCGAACGCCGTTCTCACCCCCGGCGAACTGGGGGCAGGCTTTCCGGAGTACGAGTTCTTCCAGTACTTCGTTGCCCATTCCGGCATTGTCGCGGGCGCCCTCTACGCCACCCTAGGTCTCGGGATGCGGCCTACTCTGGGCGGGTTGTTCCGCGCCTTCGCGCTTCTCAACTGCTTCGCGGCAGGGGTCGCCGTGATCAACGTCGTCGCGGGCTCGAACTACATGTACCTTTCCGCGCCGCCGACCGGCACGGTCTCGCCCTTCTTCTTCGCTCCGTGGCCCTGGTACCTCCCGGTCCTAGAATTCGTCGGTCTAGGCCTCTTCCTCGCTGTCTACTCGCCGTACATGCTGGCAGACCGGCGAGAGGCACAGCGCGCGGTGAGCGAGGCGCGAGCCCCGGCCCGTCACAGCCGGGACGACCGCTGATTCCCGTATGGACCGCCAAGCCCGGGGAGCCGGGGCCCGCCCGTAGAATGGGAAGTTCGTGAGACCCGTTCGGGTAGGGATCATCGGTCTCGGCAACGTAGGCGGAGGAACTCTCCGGCTCCTCAGCCGCAACTCCGGCCAGCTGCGGCGGAAACTGGGCTTCCCGCTCGAGGTGGCGGCAGTCTGCTCGCGTGGTGTAACGAGCGAGCCGGACGAGGCGGTCGAGCTGCACCCGGAGGCGTTCCGCACCGCCGACTGGCGGGAGCTGGTCGCGAGGCCGGACGTGGATATCGTGGCCGAGCTGGTAGGCGGGACGACAGTGGCCAAGGAGATCCTCGAGGCCTCCTTCGGGGCAGGAAAGCCGGTCGTGACCGCCAATAAGGAACTTCTGGCCGAGCACGGCGCCGAGCTATGGAGCCAATCGCGGAAACGAGGGCTGACTCTCGCATTCGAGGCCTCCGTAGCTGGGGGCATCCCGGTGCTGACGGCACTCCGGGAGGGCATTGCGGGCGACGGGATCGACGCGATGGTCGGGATCCTCAACGGCACCTCCAACTACATCCTCACGGAGGTCGAGCGAACCGGCGCCCCGTTCGCGGGAGTGCTGGAAGAGGCACAGGGCCTGGGCCTTGCCGAGGCCGATCCCAGCGCTGACATCGACGGCTACGACGCGCGCGCCAAGCTGGCCATCCTCTCCGCGCTGGCCTTCGGCGAGCGGGTCCGCCCGCGCCAGATCCCGGTCGAGGGGATCCGCCGGATCCGCGCGATCGACTTCGCTTACGCCGGCCGGCTGGGACACACGATTCGCTTGCTCGCCACGGCCCGTCGGGAGCCGCAAGGCCTGCGGTTGGCGGTGAGGCCCGCGCTCGTGGAGAAGAGCGCGATCCTAGCCAGCGTGACCGGTTCCTACAACGCCCTGTGGGTGCACGGGCAGGGCGGCGACACCTTCTATTACGGAAAAGGAGCGGGACCTGACCCTACGGGGGTGGCCGTTGTGAGCGACCTGATGCAGACTGCACGCTCGCTGAAGTCGCGCAACGGGAGGCCCGCGTCCCCATTCGCGCACGAGGCTCTGGAACGACATTCGCCGGTGCCCGGAGGGACGGAGGAGCGCCAGTTCTACCTCCGATTCCGGGTACGGGACAGGCCGGGCATCCTGGCCAGCCTGGCCGCTTTCCTCGCCGAACAGGGTGTCAGCATCGAGGCCGTGCTGCAGGAACCGCACTTCGACAAGTCCGATCTGCCGTTCGTCACTACCCTCGAGCCGGCCAGGCGAGAGTCAGTCGAAGCGGCGCTTCGGGCGATGCGCGGCCTGGAATTCCTGGTGGACGAGCCGCTTGCCTTGCCGCTCGAGCCCGCCCTCACGGCAGGGTGAGGCAGGACGCGATCGCCTCGCCGGCACCCAATCCCGCTGTGTTGCACACTGGAACTCTCGGAGACTCATCCGACAAGCAAGGAGAATCGATGCCAATTCAATCGATCGGAAAGGGGCTGCGCCTTCGGCGCATCCTCCGAAACGGCAAAGGCGTGGTCGTCGCGATGGACCACGGGAACGCTGCGGGCGCCGTCCGCGGACTTGAGCGCCCCGCCGACGTGGTGAAGGAGATCGCACCCGCGGGGGCCGACGCCATCCTCGTGACGCCGGGAATCCTGGAGCAGGTCTGCGAGCATGCAGGCGACCTGGCGATCCTGCTGCGGATCGACGGCTGCGTGAGCCCTCTGGTGCCGGGCCCGATGAAGCTCTTCGTCGATGTCGAGCAAGCGGTCGCGATGGGCGTAGACGCGGTCGTCATGAACGCCACGCTCGGTGCCTCCTTCGAGGCCGAGGAACTCGAGAAGGTCGGGCTGATCGCCAGCGAGGGCCGCAGGTGGGGCATGCCTGTGGTCGCGGAAATCCTCAGCGCGGCCATGATGGCGAACCACATGGACATGTCGGGCGAGGGCACGGAGGTGCTTCCGGCCAACATTGCCGATGACATCACCCTCGCGTGCCGGATCGGCGCCGAGCTCGGCGCGGACATCATCAAGTCACGCTACTCCGGGGACGTCGAGGAGTTTCGCAAGAGCGTGGACGGATGCGGCGTTCCCGTGCTCGTGGCCGGGGGCCCTCGCCGCGGAGGGGGCCTGAACGGGACTCTCGACACGGTGAGCGAGATCCTGGAAGCGGGCGCCTCGGGCGTGATCTTCGGCCGCCAGATCTGGCAGCACGATGATCCCGTGGAGGCCGTCGGGGCGGTTTCCGCTCTCGTGCACGGACGCTCCGGCGTGTCCCAAGCGAGCTGAGCCGGCCCTCGCACCCGTCACTGCACTGCCCGGTGCGCGCCAGCGGGCGATACTGACTGGTACCGTGCCAAGGCTCCTGTTCACCCGACGCGAGCTCGCGGCGCTTGCCGCGGTCGCCGCC
>JAAXGI010000233.1 GCA_012267505.1 Gemmatimonadota bacterium | reverse complement strand
AAATGGTGGGGAGTCCCCCCCCGGCAGCCGGATGCGATGCCGGAGCCCGGATGTACCTACCGACCGTGCGCCGCTGTCCCGGTGACGGCCTCCGGCCCGCAGGACCCACCCGGAGCTCCCTCCCTACTCGCCAGCGGGCAGCGGCTCAGGGCAGCCCGTAGGCTGCAAGGCCGTCCTGGAGCTGCACGATGACATACTGACGCCCGTCGTGCATCCAGCTTGACATCCCGTAGCGCGTGATCCCGGGGATGGCGACCTCGCCGAGGCGTTCTCCGGTCTCCTTGTCCACGGCGAAGAGCTTCGGCTCGTCATCGGCCGTCTGTCCTGAGACGATCAGGAGATTCGGCGTGGCGACCATCGCGGCGTGCCCAAGCCGGCCCCGGTTGTACATGACGTCCGGGACGCCCTGGAGCAGCGGGTGGTCCCGGATGAAGTCCTGCTCCTCCTGCGGCGCATCCCCATTGGGGATGGTCCACTGGATCTCGCCGGTGTTCAGGTCGTAGGCGACGATGCGCCCGACCGGTCCCTTCCAGATCTCTAGCCCGTCGAGCGTCGCGTCGCTGCCGGGGCCGGTGGTCACCCCCTCCGCGCTGGACCAGTCCGCATGCGTGACCCCGGTCTGCAGGGGGCTGTCGAGCGCAGACTCGCGCGCGGGCATCACGGCATGCCGGGCGCACGAGCTGTGGGAGGTGACGAACATCACGCCGGAGTGCGGGTCGGCGGCCTGGTTGCCCGTGATGTTGGTCCCGCCGCCGTCACCGGGGCAGAGCCAGGCGGGGCCTCCCGGATCATCGATCGTATTCGGCGGGTTGAACATCGGGACGAAGAGGTTGTTCTCCCGGGCGATCTCGAGCGCCCGCTCGTAGATCTCCGGCGTGTAGTCGATCAGATGTTCCTCGGTTCGGCCCTGCAGGTCGAAGGCCGGCGGCCAGGTCGGAAACGGCTGCGTGGGAGAAAGCTGCTCGCCGGGGACGGTGGAAGCCGGGACCGGCCGCTCCTCGATGGGCCAGATCGGCTCCCCGGTCTCGCGGTCCAGCGCGTAGAGGAACGCCTGCTTCGTCGCCTGGAAGAGTCCCCTGATCTCGCGGCCGTCGACCGTCACGTCCAACAGGACGGGGGGGGCGGGCGTGTCGTAGTTCCAGATGTCGTGGTGGACCATCTGGTAGTGCCACCGCCGCTCTCCCGTCTCAACGTCCAGCGCGATGACGCTCGTGCTGTAGAGGTTGTCGCCCGGGTGGTGGCCGCCGTAGAAGTCGACCGTGACTCCGTTCGTCACGATGTAGACGAGACCCAGCTCGGGGTCGGCCGACATCGGGGCCCACGACGAGATGTCGCCCGTCCACTGCCAGGCATCGTTCTCCCACGTCTCGTGGCCGAACTCGCCCGGCCGCGGGATCACATGGAACTTCCACTTGAAGGCGCCCGTGCGGGCGTCGTACCCCAGGATGTCGCCCGGCACCATCTCGCGCCGGGTCTGGAGGTAGCCCTGCTCGGCCGAGTTGCCGACCACGACCGTTCCGTTCACGACGATCGGCGGGGAGGAGCTCGTGATGTAGCCGAGGTCCTTAGGGATCCCCATGTAGGGGTCGTACGGCTCGTCCCAGTTCTCCCACGGACCCCAGCCGTCGATCAGGTCCGCCACCAGGTCGACGGTGCCCGACGCGGGGAAGCCCTCGATCGGGACTCTCTCGCCCCAGTTCTCGAGGGGGCGGCCCGTCTCGGCGTCGAGCGCATGCAGGAAGAAGGCGGGCGTGGTGATGTATACGACTTCCCGGCCGTCGATCTCCGCGTATGCCACCCCTTTCCCGTAGCCCTTCCGCATCGAGTATTCGTAGCGGTAGGTGTTCGGCTCGGTGAAGCTCCAGAGGAGCTCACCCGTGTCGGGTTCGAGGGCGATCACATGGCGGCGGTCGCCGGTCACGGTGATGAGCCTCCCGCCCACGTAGGACGGCGTCGCCCGCGGCGTGCTGGGCCCGAAGCTCGAGGCGTCGAAACGCCAGAGGAGCTCGAGGTCCGCGAAGTTGGCGGCCGTGATCTCGTCGGCGGGGGTGTAGCGGGTGTGCCACGCGTCGCCGCCGAGGTAGGTCCAGAGACCGTTCTCGGTCCCCGGGCCCTGGGCCAGCGCCGGTAGGGGCGCGAGAAGGAGGGCTCCAAGAGCGAGTGCACGCCCGGCCAGCGGGCGGGAGCTGGATCTTCCGGTGTCCTCTGTCATGAACGGATCCTCGTCTGCCGTTGCGCGGAAGGTGCAGCGGGCACCGACGCTCCGGAGCCTGCCGCGACTCCCTCCTGCAGGGATGCTGACATGCTACACGCTACCGGGGGTTGGGTAGGACCACAATGCCGGCTGGCTGGGAATGCCGGTTGCCATTGGACCCTGTCCATCTAGGCCGCAACGCGCGGGGCCCTTCCACCGCCGGGCACCCCGAGCGGACACGCGCCGTGACCACCTCCAACGCATGCCGGAAAGAGTTGGGAATTTACAACGGATCGGTCATCTGTGACGGCTTTGCGGAGAAGCCGGTGTTGGTGCCCCAGATTTGGCCAATCGTGCCCGGGGGAGTTGAGGATTGTGGAGGGTATGCTGCATGGCTTGATGGACAGATCAATGCATGGCAATTCAAGATTGTGCCACAACCGTCACCTCACACACACGACGGCTACGTAGGGATCGGCAAATGGTCGGTAGGAAGTTTGCTATCTCCCTGCTCCTTAGCGCGCCTCTCAAGGTCAACACCGGAAAGGAGAAAAACGGCCTTGTATGCTTCTAGCAGCTGCTGGTGAATCGCCTCCAGGTCACGGAGCATCACGTCGCGACCATGATCGGAATTGAGACGGTTGTTGTGCTGCAGGAAGAAGGCGTGGGTTAACCGATTGCGTGAGGCTAGCGCACGATCAAGCTGTCGATCGAGTTCCACATTCGATTCGCCGATTGAACCGAGGGACCGAATCAGTTGGCCGAGAGTCTGCTTGTTGATCCGCCTGTAAATCGCGGTTGCTCTGTCTGGATCGGAATACTTGAAGAGACCAGCGTCAATGCATTCGTGCTCCAGGAGCAAATTCCCTAGCTCAGTCTCCAAGAGCTGGGCGGCCTCGGATGCTTCGCCGTACTTCCTGTAGAGGTCATCCCGCGTCGCCATGCTCGTATCGCACCTTCTCCGCATATCCCGATGGGTCCTTGTCGACCGCCACGATACGTTATTGGCCAATCGTGTCGTGGGTCAACCCTCAATCAGGAGGCGCCGTGATGCTCCGCGACTCACGATGAAGAAGCCGCCTATAGAAATACATCGATCACCTGACACCCGGACCTCACCGGGATCAGAGTCTACACTGCGGCATTATAGGCCGCTTGCTTAATTGTAGGTTCCGGCATGAGTCGAGGTCTCAGGCTCCCTTTAGGATTGCCGTTGGAACGGAGGTCAGCCGGTGCGGCAGACCGAAAGCACGGGTGGGTTGGGTGATCGTGGGGTTGACGAAGACCTGTACCGGGCGGCTCGGTGCACGACGCTGTCGGCCCGGACGAAGGGCAGGTCACCCGCGGGCGGGTGATGTAGCGCCACGCTGGCGGCGTTGGATGGGACGGCTTACTGACGGCGGACGTTCTCGGAGCCGCACATGGTCGGCGAGCCCAAGTAATCCCCGTCTCCCGCCACAGTTGTAGCCATCGCGGCTGTAGCGTTCTTGGCCACTCTGGCGGCCGGCACGGCGTATGCGCGGCAGACAGACGCGCCACTCATCTACGAATTGCCCCCGGATTGTATAGCGGCGCTGATCTCCGCCGCCGAACAAGGCGACGCGAGAATCTAGGTTATGTTGGGGCGCATCTACGCCCTCGGGGATGGCGGTCCGGAGGATGACGCCGAGGCCGTCCACTGGTGTCGCGCCGCTTCCTAGCCGCGTCCCGACGATGCAATCGACGTCCGTCCCGTGCCCAGCCAGTTTCGTGGGCCAAGGAGCTAAAGTGCATCGGCACCCGGGCATAAAGGAGGGGTCAGTGCCACGACCGCCCGATCGATCGCCGGTGAGGTGTCCGATCGTCTCGAGGGGCCCATCGTGGGTATTGAGTTTGGCCCGGTAGTTATAAAGAGTCGTCGCGTGTCTGTGAGGAAGGAGGACGGTTCCACCCAATCGACGTCGTGGTCACCACGATGGACGGCACCCCTTCATCCGTGGTCTTTTCGGTTGTTGTCGTTATTGTTCGGGAGAAAGAGACCCTCTTGGAGACGGTCAGGACAATCCAGCCTCCTACTACGACAACCGTCGGAATGGGGTCAAGCATGCTCCGTCATGGGGATGACGCTAGTGGACTAATCTCCATTTCTACCGTCCCCATTAAAACTCCATTTACGAACGCTGACCAAGAGTATTTGTCGTGCTTCTTGATCTCCATGCCGACGATCTTGTGGATGTATAGATGGTCCCTTGAGGCAATAGTAAAGGTGCCCTTGTGGTGGAACGCTTGACCTCCGTCCTGGTCCATAAGCGTCAGCTCCACCTCGGCATTCCTGCCCACTTCCACAATCTCTGCGCGAAGGCGCAATACGATGAACATCAACGGATGCTTGGCGGGTAGATTGGGGACGGCGATGTTTCGAAATATTCCCATCAGGTTGAGGTTGTTGGTATTGGAGATACTGGCGTAGTCCGCAATCTCGAAGAGCGTGACTTCCATGTCGTCCTCTATTCCTCTCGGTGAAGTGAAAGGGCAGCCGCTTCAGGACAATCCGTCCCGAATCGGATGATCTGGTCCGTCACGGTCTCATGCGCGCGCAAGAGGCAGCTGGTTAACCCATACCTAATCTAAGGGCGGAGGGGGGTAAGGGGTATCCGTCCGGAAAAAGTTCAGGACATGCTAGTTGCTCACTGTGCTGCGCATCGGCATCGGACGCGGCGACGTCGGCCGGGACTTCGAGGGCATCCTGGTCCATGACGTCTTCTCCTCCTCCTTCGGTCTCGAAGGGGTGCGCCACGCCCCCTGCCACACCCATCACCTCCGCCAACTCAAGGCCCTCGCCACCATCGACGGGGAAGAGCGGGCAGAGAGGATGCGCGACATCCTCCGTCGCGCCCGGAAGGCCGCCGTCGACGCCCGCAACCAGAAGTGCGAAATCGCCGACTCCCTCCTGCTCGACATCTCATCTTCCTGGGACCAGATCCTCAACGACGCCATCGCCTACCACGAGGCCCTCCTACCACTCCCGACCGGCACACACGGACGGGCCGAGCGGCGGCCCGGCCGCAACTGCGCGCTGCGCCTCAGGAAACGAAAGGCAGAATGCCTGCGCTTCCTCTCTGACCCCCGCCAAGTTCCCTTCACCAACAACCAAGCCGAACGCGATTTCAGAATGGTCAAGCTCCGCCAGAAAATCTCCGGCGGCTTCCGCACCACCAACGGGGCACAACGCTTCGCCATCCTCCGCACCATCATGCATACCGCCCGAAAGCAGGGCTGGAATGTCCTCGAAACCCTCGCCCACCCCGAGCCAACCCAGCTGATCCAAAACTGCGCCACTGACAACTCCCCACCTCCTACCACATAAGCCACCCACCAGCACCGCTAGTACTTGGGCAGTTACCCTCGAACGCCTCATCTGCAACGCCATCACCGGCGATGCCTGCGGTCGGCCGGCGAGCGGAACGGCAGGCAAGCAAGGACGCCGACGCCCGAAACAGACCGTCGGTGGATCCCGCGAACACGACGAGCACGGCCGTCAGAACAGCGAGCGGCACCCCCGCTGCCAGCCGGCGTTCCTGCGGGCACCATCCGGAACGGGCAGCAAGAACGGACTGCTCCCGCCCACTAGCGCCGGACCGCCGGGGGCGTGTACGCGCGGTGCGGGTTCGAGACCCTGGCGGGCGGGCGTCCCGACGGCGAAGCGACGGTCGCCGGGCACGGGAGTGCCGCGGGCCGGATCGCAAGAGAGCCGGCGGATGTGAGCCGGCGATCGCCGAATCGCCGCGGCGGCAGCGGTCCGGGCTACCCGCCCCCCGAGAGCCTGCGGGCAAGCGGCCGGGTCCAGACGGACTGGAGGACCGGGTCGATCCACCGGTAGAGGCGCCCCGATACATGGACGCACTTCCCCCGCTCGATGACGGCCAGCCCCTCCCGCACCACCACCTCGGCGTCGTACCAGACGAAGCCCGGGAGCGCGGCCTTCTCCTCGAGCAGGTCCGCCACGGCGTGGAATTCCGTGTGGGTGAACCCCGGGCAGAGCGCGCATGCGCGCACACCCTCGGAACGGAGCGTCAGGTCGAGCGCCTCCGAGAGCGCGATCACGTACGCCTTGCTCGGACCGTAGTTGAGGTCGTTCGTGCGCGGGATGCGACCCGCCACCGACGCGACGTTCAGGATGCGCCCGAAGCCGCGCTCGCGCATCCCGGGGATGAAGAGATGGCACATCCGCGCCACCGAGGTCATCATGAGCCGGAGGTAATCCGCCTGCTCCTCCCACTCGCGGTCCTCGAGGAGATCCGGACCCGCCGAGCCGGCGTTGTTGACGAGGTAGTCTACCGCGAGACCGAGCCGGTCGAGCTCCCCGGCGATCGAGGGCGGCCCATCCGGGTCCGCGAGGTCGGCCTCGACCGCCTCGGCGGGGACCCCATGGCGGTCCCGGAGCTCGGCCGCCAGCCGCTCGAGGCGGTCTAAGCGGCGCGCGACGAGGACGAGGCCGTAGCCGGCGGCGCCCAGCTGCCGGGCGAACTCCGCGCCGAGCCCGGCCGAGGCGCCGGTGATGAGCGCCGTCCTCCCCTTCGGATCATCCATCGTTGCGGCCGGTCCTGGTTCACGGTGTGCACGGCGGGCCCGGGCGCCGACGCCGTCGGAACGCCCCCGGACGCCGGAAGGTAGTTACGGGAGCGGACGGTCAACCACCAGGGGATCATGGAACGAACTCGGAGATTCGCGGTTCTCGCCGGCCTGGTGGCCTCCGCCG
This sequence comes from Gemmatimonadota bacterium, assembly GCA_012267505.1. GTDB lineage: Bacteria > Gemmatimonadota > Gemmatimonadetes > Longimicrobiales > Gaopeijiaceae > JAAXGI01. Next base: position 18,843 of record JAAXGI010000233.1, on the reverse strand, counting down.
CCGGATGCGAGCTCCCTCCGGCGCACGGGGATGCGAACGCATTCATAGTGGGCGCCTCGCCCGCGCTCTGGGCGGCGGCCGAGGAGGTCTTCCTCGAGGCGATGGAGCCCACGGTCCAGACCGTGCGGGACGAGCGCCCCTTCCGCATCACGCACCAGGATCCCGGGGAGCTCGAGGCGTGGGGCCTCCTCAGCCGGTTCCGCCAGGTCCTCGTGCTCGGCGTCGAGGGTGACCCCTGGATCGACGACGCGCTCGAGGTCCTCGAGGAGCCGCCGCCGGCCGCGCCCGGGATCTTCCAAGTGCTGAACGTCTGGTCCCGGGGCCAGCAGGTCTCGGTCCTCCTCCTCCCGGCGACGGGCCAGGTGGCGGCCGTCCGCGAGCTCGCCCCCGAACTCCACGACATCCTGGACGAGCAGTTCCGGGCGTACGCGGCGACGCGGATGTTCATCTCGGGCCAGGACCTCGCGCTCGAGGACTCGCTCGCCCAGAACACCGGGTTCTCCGTCCTCATCCCGACGGTCTACCAGTACTCCACCCGCGATTCCGTCTTCCGCTTCCGGAACGACAACCCGAGCCCTGCGGAGCTGATCCGGGAGATCTCGGTGAGCTGGGAGTCGCTGGGCCCCGACGGGGATCCGGACGCCGAGACGCTCAGGGGGTGGAGGGACGCCTTCACGGCGGAGTACTACAACGATCCCCAGGTCGTCGACACGCTTCTCACTGCGTACCGGCCCGTCGAGACGAACGGGCTCTCCGGGGTCGAGTACCAGGCCGCCTGGGTGAGCCCGCCCGGTGCCTGGCCCGCGGGCGGACCCTTCATCACGCGCGTGCTCCGCTGCCCCTCCCGGGACCGCCTCTACTACCTCGACGCCTGGCTCTACGCGCCGGGGCGGGACAAGTACGAGTACATGATCCAGCTGCAGACGATCCTCGACTCCTTCCGCTGCCACTGACCCGGCGGGCGCCGCCCCGCATCCGCATCCGGCCTTCTCCTCCCCCGCCCGAGGGCGGGCGCACCTCCCGCCCTCGCCCTCCCCGCGCGGACGTGTAGGTTAGATCTTCGCCCCCCTCAGAGGAGAGAGAGCGCCACGCCGCGGCCATGTCCTTCGTCCACCTCCACACCCACTCGGAGTACTCCCTCCTCGACGGCGCCAACCGGATCCGGGATCTCGTGGACCGCGCCCTCGAGTTCGAGATGCCGGCGCTCGCGCTCACCGACCACGGGTGCCTCTTCGGCGCGTGGGAGTTCCAGAGGGAGGCCCGCCGGAGGGGGCTCAAGCCCATCATCGGGATGGAGGCCTACGTCGCCCCCAGGGACCGGAGGGAGCGCGGGAGGGGGAGCCCCGTCCCGGGCCGGGCACGCGGGCGCCCCTACTACCACCTCGTGCTCCTCGCCCGGGACCGGGAGGGATACAGGAACCTCGTTAAGCTCTCCTCGCTCGCCTACACCGAGGGCTTCTACAGCCGGCCCCGCGTCGACCGCGAGCTCCTCGCCCGCCACGCTGGGGGACTCATCGTCTCCTCGGCGTGCCTGGCCGGCGAGATCGCACACCGCCTCACGGCGGGAGACGGGGAGGCGGCCCGCGAGGCGGCCTCCTGGTACGCCGAGACCTTCCCCGGCCGCTACTACCTCGAGGTCCAGGCGCACGGCACTCCGGGCCAGGCCGAGTTGAACGCGCAGGTCTTCGCGCTCGCCGACGATCTCGGGCTCCCGCTGCTCGCCACGAACGACGCGCACTTCCTCAAGGCGGACGACCACGAGGCCCACGACACGCTCCTCTGCATCGGGCTCCGGAAGGACAAGTCGGATCCGGACCGGATGCGCTACGACGACGGGCTCTACTTCAAGGGCCCCGACGAGATGCGGGCCGCCTTCCCCGACCGCCCGGATGCGGTCGAGAACACGCTCCGGGTCGCCGACGAGGTGGATCTCACCCTCGAGAGATCGCACCACGTGCCGGCGTTCCCCCTCCCCGAGGGCCACGCCGACGAGGCCGGCCTCCTCGTCCACCTCGCGACGGAGGGTGCGAAAGAGCGCTACGGGGACCCGCTCCCCGACGAGGTGACCGAACGGCTCGACTACGAGCTCGGGGTCATCCTCGAGACCGGCTACGCCGGCTACTTCCTCATCACCTGGGACTTCATCCGGTGGGCCCGGGAGAACGGGATCCCCGTCGGCCCCGGAAGGGGATCCGCCGCCGGTTCGCTCGTCAGCTACGCGCTCGGGATCACGAAGCTCGACCCCCTCCGCTTCGGGCTCATCTTCGAGCGGTTCCTCAACCCGGAGCGGGTGTCGATGCCCGACATCGACATCGACTTCTGCTACGAGAACCGCGGACGGGTGATCGACTACGTGCGCCGGAAGTACGGACACGAGGCCGTCGGCCAGATCATCACCTTCGGAACGATGAAGTCGCGCGCAGTGATCCGCGACGTCGGGCGGGTGCTCGGCTTCACGCCGGCCGAGACGGACCGGATCGCGAAGCTCATCCCCAACCAGCCCGGCAGGAGCTACACCGTCGGCGAGGCGCTCGGGAAGCTCCCCGAGGTGGGGAGCCTCTACGGGGAGGACGACCGGCACAGGAAGCTCTTCGACTACTCGAGGACGCTCGAGGGGCTCTCGCGCCACGCCTCCGTCCACGCGGCGGGGGTCGTGATCGCCCCGGGGCCGCTCGACGACTATGTGCCGCTCTGCGTCCTCAAGACCGGCGGGGGGAGCGAGGCGGCGAGCGTCATCGTGACGCAGTACGACATGGTCTGCCTCGAGGACGCCGGGATGCTCAAGATGGACTTCCTGGGCCTCAGGACGCTGACCGTCATCGAGGATGCGGCGGCGCTCGTCCGCGAGCGGGAGGGAGAGCTCCGCCACCCGGACACGGGGGCCGTCTATCCGGAGATGGACGACGTCCCGCTCGACGACCCCGGCGTCTACCGGATGCTCTCGGCGGGGGGCACCTCCGGCGTCTTCCAGTTCGAGTCCCGGCTCGCGGCCGACAAGCTCAGGGCAATGTCGTGCGACCGCTTCGAGGATCTCGTCGCCACGAACGCCCTCATCCGACCCGGCCCGCTCGACTCCGGGATGGCGGACGTCTACATCCGGCGGAAGCTGGGGACGGAGACGGTCGAGTACCTGCATCCCGATCTCGAGAGCGCGCTCGCCCCGACCTACGGGGTGATCGTCTACCAGGAGCAGGTGATGCGCATCGCGCACACCCTCGCCGGGTTCTCGCTCGCCGAGGGCGACGTGCTCCGGAAGGCGGTCGGGAAGAAGGACGCCGCTCTCATCCGGTCGGAGCTCGGACGGTTCGTCGAGCGGGCCGTAGGACGCGGGGTCGAGCAAGCGGTGGCGAGGGAGCTCGCCGACCAGATCGAGACTTTCGGCCGCTACGGGTTCAACCGGAGCCACAGCGTCGCCTACTCGGTCCTCTCCTATCAGACGGCGTGGCTCAAGGTCCACTACCCGGCCGAGTTCATGGCCGCGCTCCTCTCCTCGGTCCTCGACCGGACGGACGATGTCGTCCGCTACATCGCCGAGTGCCGGGAGCTCGACCGGCACGTCCCCGGGATGGAGGGCGGGCTCGAGGTGCTTCCGCCCGACGTGAACGAGTCGGCGTGGAAGTTCACGGTGGCCGGTCCGGGGCGGGTGCGCTTCGGGCTCGGGGCCGTGCGGGGCGTCGGCCGGGGGGCTGCGGACTCGATCCTCGGGGCGCGCGATAGCGGGGGCGCGTTCATGAGCCTCTTCGACTTCCTCTCGAGGGTCGACGTCCACGCGCTGAACCGCAGGGCCTGCGAGGCGCTGATCGACGCCGGCGCGCTCGACGCCTTCGGCCACCGCGCGCAGCTGCTCGCAAGCCTCCCGACCGCCTACTCCGAGGTGCAGGCGCGCGCCCACGAACGCGCGACCGGGCAGGGATCGCTCTTCGGGGAGGAGACCGGCGGGGGGAGCGAGGACGGGCCTCCCCTCCCCCGCATCCCCGCCTGGAGCGGGCGCGAACGGCTGAAGCGGGAGAAGGAGGCGGTCGGCTTCTTCATCTCCGGCCACCCCCTCGATCGCTACCGGGACCTCACCCGCCTCTTCGGTTCCGCGCACGCGGGCAACCTGGCCGAGTTCACTGGCCGGAGCGTGGAGATCCCCTGCGTCGTGACCGCCGTCCGCCGCCAGGTCTCGCGGAGGGACGGCGCCGAGTGGGGCCGGGTCACCATCGAGGACTTCAACGGAACGGCCACCGTGCTCGCCTTCGGGGACACCTGGCAGCGCGCGAAGGGCGTGCTCGAACAGGACGCCGTGGTCCTCGTCCGGGGGACCGTCTCGGACCGGGAGCGCGACGAGGAGGACCCGCCCGTCTTCCTCGACGAGGCGGAGGCGCTCCGGGAGGTGGGCGGGAGCGGGCGCATCGCCATCGCGATCCAGCACCGCACGGGCGAGAGCCTCCCGGCCGACGCGCTCGCCCGGGCCCGGAAGCTCCTCGCCTCGCACCCGGGTGACGCCCCCGTCGAGGTGCATCATACGAATGGGGAGGATGCCGGGCGCCGGCTCCGCTCGAGGAGCCTCACGGCGGCAGCCGACGCCGACGCGCTCGCCGGACTCCGCGAGATCTTCGGCGAGCCCCGCGTCCGGCTCGTGAGGGCGGGACCGTGAGCGGGAACGGCCGGGAGGCGGTCGCCGTCCTCGGCGGCGGGTGCTTCTGGTGTCTGGAGGCGGTCTACCGCGGGCTCCGCGGCGTCACCGAAGTCGTCTCCGGCTACGCGGGCGGCACGCACCCGAACCCCACCTACCGGCTCGTCTGCCGGGGGCGGACGGGGCACGCGGAGGTGGTCCGGGTCACCTTCGATCCCGCCGTCATCTCCTACCGGACCCTTCTCGGCATCTTCTTCACGATCCACGATCCCACCACGCGGGACCGCCAGGGCGCCGACGTCGGACCGCAGTACCGCTCGATCATCCTCTACGCCGACGAGGCCGAGCGGCGCGAGGCCGAGGCGATGATCCGCGAGATCGAGGCGGAAGGCCTCTACGCGAAGCCGGTGGTGACGGAACTCGCGCCGCTCGGCGCATTCCACGCGGCCGAGCCGGAACACGACGACTACTTCCGCCGGAATCCATGGCAGCCCTACTGCCAAGCCGTCATCGCGCCGAAGGTCGGGAAGGCGCGCGAGCGCTTCCGGGACCACTACGCGGAGGGGGCCGCGGGCGGGCCGTGACGACGAATCCCCTCCTGGGCGACCGCTTCCCGGTGCCCTTCCACCGGATCAGGGACGAGCACGTCGTGCCCGCGATCCGGGAGGCGATCGGCGAGGCGAAGCGGGCGGTCGACGCGATCGCCGACGACCGGAGCGCGCCGTCGTGGGAGAACGTGCTCGCCCCGCTCGACCGGATCGTCGAGCGGGTGGACCGGGTCGCGACGCCGGTCGGCCACCTCCTGAGCGTCCGCGAGACCTCGGAGCTCCGGGCCGCGTGGGCGGAGGCGCTCCCCGAGCTCACCCGCTTCCGCTCCTGGCTCCACCTCCACGAGGGGCTCTTCAGGCGGCTTCGCGGACTCGCGGCGAGGGAGCCGGACCTCGGCCTGGATCCGCTCGAGGCCCGCCACCTCGAGCGGACGATGCGCGACTTCCGGCGCGCCGGCGCGGAGCTCCCGCCCGGGGACCGCGAACGCCTCGAGGCCATCCACGTCGAGCTCGCCGGCCTCGGCCAGCAGTTCTCGGAGAACATCCTCGACGCGACGGCCGCCTACACCCGGCAGGTCACCGACGCGCGGAGGCTCGAGGGGATCCCCGCCGACGCCCTCGAGCGCTTCCGGAAGAAGGCCGAGGAGGAGGGACTCGAGGGGTGGGTGCTCACCCTCGACGACCCCTCCGTCCTCGCCGTCATGCAGCACGCCCGCGACCGCGGGCTCCGCCGGGAGATCCACCGCGCCTACCTCGCGAGGGGGCGGGAGGCGCCCACCGACAACCGGCCGCTCATCCCGCGGATCCTCGGGCTCCGCCGGGAGATGGCCGGGCTTCTCGGCTACCCCGACTTCCCCGACTACCGCCTCGAGGAGCAGATGGCGGGCACCGGGGAGCGGGCGCGGGCCTTCGTCGGGGAGCTCGCGGACCGGACGCGGCCCTTCTGGCGGCGGGACTTGCGGATGCTCGAGGCGCAGGCGGAGAAGCTCGGGCTCGGGCGCCTCGAGCCGTGGGATGTCGCCTTCCTCATCGAGCGGATCCGGAAGGAGGAGCTCGAGATCGACCAGGAGGAGGTCAGGGCCCACTTCCCCCTCGAGCGCGTCCTCGACGGCCTGCTCGAGATCGCCGAGCGCCTCTTCGGCCTCCGCGCCGAGCGGAAGCGGATCGAGGAGGTCTGGCACGAGGACGTCCGCTACTACGAGCTCACCGACGAGGCAGGCACCCCCCTCGGCGGGTTCTACGCCGACCTCTTCCCGCGGCGGGAGAAGCGGCAGGGCGCGTGGATGAACGGGCTCGTCCACGGGAGGCCCCGGGCGGACGGCTCCCTCTCGCCCCACCTGGGGCTCATCTCCGCCAACGTGCCGCCGCCGGGAAGCGACCGCCCCGCGCTCCTCTCCCACCGGGACGTGGAGACGCTCCTCCACGAGTTCGGCCACCTCCTCCACCACATGGCCTCGCGGGTCCCGATCGCGCAGCGAGGGGGGGCGAACGTGGCGTGGGACTGGGTGGAGCTCCCCTCGCAGCTCCTCGAGAACTGGGCGTGGGAGGAGGAGCCGCTCGGGCTCCTCTCCGCGCACTGGGAGACGGGGGAGAGCCTCCCCCCCGGAATCCTCGACCGGCTGCTCCGGAGCCGCCGGTTCATGCGCGGGTGGATCCAGATGCGCCAGCTCGCCTTCGGCACCCTCGACCTCGCGCTCCACACCGAGTACGAGGCGGAGCGGGACGGGGACGCCGTCGGGTGGGCGACCGCAGTGATGGAGCCCTTCACCGCGGGCCCGAGGCACGCCGAGGCCCACCCGCTCCCCTCCTTCCTCCACATCTTCTCCGGGGGCTACGCCGCCTCCTACTATTCCTACCTCTGGTCGGAGGTGCTCGAGGCGGACGTCTTCTCCCGTTTCGCCGAGGGAGGGCTCTTCGACCGCGAGACGGGGCGGCGCTACCTCGAGACGATCCTCGCCACCGGCGACAGCGAGGACCCGGAGATCCTCTTCAGGACCTTCATGGGGCGGGATCCGGATCCCGAGGCCCTCATCAGGAGAAACCTCGGATGAGAGAGGGGAGGGGGCGGCGCGCCGGCCGCCCACGCCCGCCCACCGACACCGCTCTGCCAGGGGAGAACCGCATGCACGCCCACCCGACGCCGCCGGCCCGCCGGCTCCTCGCGCCCGCGCTCGCGCTTCTCGCCGCCGGACTTCCGGCGGCCGCCCAGGAGACCCCGCGGACCGGGCCGGAGATCTCGGGCTACACCGAGTACACCACCTACGGGGAGATGATGGACTACCTCGCCGCCGTCCAGGCGTCGGGCACCGAGATGCGGCTCGGCATATACGGGGAGACGCGGCTCGGGCGCGAGCTCCCCTACGCCGTCTTCGCCCGGCCGTCGGTCACCCGGCCGTGGGAGGCGTGGTCGCTCGGCAAGCCGATCGTCGTCCTGGCCGCGAACGTGCACGGCAACGAGCGCACCTTCCGCGAGTCCGTCCTCCTGCTGCTGCGCGACCTCGCGACGCCGGGCACGGAGATGAACGATGCGCTCGACCAGCTCACGATCCTCGTCGTCCCGCAGCTCAACCCGGACGGGTTCTCCACCCCGGACGCGCAGCGGGGCAACATCTGGGGCCTCGATCTCAACCGCGACTACATGAAGCTCGAGCAGCCCGAGATCCGGAGCTACGTCCAGAACATCCTCCTCCCCTGGGCGCCGCACCTCTTCGTCGACGGCCACAACGGGGGCTCCTACCCCTACAACCTGAACTACCAGTGCCCCTCCCACACGACGCCCGACGCGAGGATCACCGAGCTCTGCGACGACCGGATCTTCCCCGCCATCGACGAGGCGCTCGGGACGGAGGGCTACCGCGCCTGGTACTACCAGCGGGGCAACGAGAACCGGTGGGACGTGGGCGGCTCGGATCCGCGGATCGGGAGGAACTACGGCGGCTTCTCGAACATGGTCGGGATCCTCTTCGAGTCGCCGCGCGGACAGTCGATGGCCGACGGGGTCCGGGCGGGCGTCATAAGCTACGAGACGGTCGTCCGGTGGGCGCGCGACAACGCGGGACTCCTCGCCGAGACCGTCCGGCGCGCCCGGCTCGAGACGGCCACGGTGGGCGGGCGTCCGGGGGGCGATGTGCCGATCGAGGTCGCCTACCTCCCCGAGGAGGAGCCCGTCACCTACCTCATCCCGGAAGAGCCCGGGGACACGGGCGCGGTGCGCGAGATCCGGAGCGACTCCCTCATGATCGTCCCGGTGACGACGCTCGCCCGGCCGCGCCCCTGGGCCTACGTCCTCCCCGCGGACGCCGAGGCGGCCGTGGATCTCCTCGCCGACCACGGGATCCAGGTCGAGATCCTCACGGAGGACGCCGCGGCGGAGGTGGAGATCTACCTGATCGGCGACGTCCGCTACGAGCAGGCGTACAACCACGAGGCCGCGACGAAGATCGACGTCGCCGAGACGGTCACGCGCGAGGAGACGCTCTCCCAGGGCTCCTACCTCGTCCGGACGGGGCAGATGCGCGGGCGCGTCGCGGCCCACCTCCTCGAGGCGGAGACCCGCGACGGCGTCGTCTACTGGAACCGGATGGATCCGTGGATCCCGAAGACGGCCGTCGAGGCCTTCCGGGCGGGCGAGGGGACGGCGCCCGAGTTCCCGGTCTGGAAGCTCATGGAGCCGACGGCGCTCCCGACCCGGCTCCTCCCGTAGGGGGACCGCGGGCGCGCGGCCCGGGTCCCCTCAGCGCTCCCGCTTCGGGGGATGCCGGATGTCGACGCCCTCGACCATGAAGACGACGTCCTCGGCGATGTTCGTCGCGAGGTCGCCGATCCTCTCCAGGTTCCGCGAGATGAGGAGGAGCGACATCGCGGGCCCGATCCGGCGGGGATCCTCCAGCATATGCGTGAGGAGGATCCGGAAGACGGAGTTGTAGAGGCGGTCCACCTGGGCGTCGGCCTTGATCACCTCCCGGGCCTTCACGGCGTCGGAGCGGACGAAGGAGTCGAGGACGTCCGAGAGCATCCGGCGCCCGATGCGCGCCATCTCGGCCACCTCGGGAGTGCGGGCGAAGGAGAGGAGCGCTCCCGAGCGCCTGACCTCGCGGGCCACGTTCACCGCATGGTCCCCGACCCGCTCGAGGTCGTTGGAGATCCGCATCGTCATCGTGACGAGCCGGAGGTCGCCGGCCATCGGCTGCTGGAGCGCGAGCAGCTCGTGGGCCACCTTGTCGATCTGGAGCTCGAGCGCGTCGACACGGAGATCGAGCTCGATGACCTCGTCGGCCCGCCCGGTGTCGCCGCCGAGCATCGCCTCGTGGGCGCCCGCGACCTGGTCCTCGGCCAGTCCGGACATCTCGAGGAGCAGCGAGCGGAGCGCGTCGAGCTCCTGGTCGAAGTGCCGGGTCGGCCCTTCGGCGGTCATCCGAACCGGCCCGTGATGTACGCCTCGGTCTGCTCCTCGCGCGGCGCGGTGAAGATCTCCTCGGTGTTGCCGACCTCCACGAGCCGGCCGAGGTAGAAGAAGGCGGTCCGGTCCGAGACGCGCGCCGCCTGCTGCATGTTGGGGGTCACGATCACGATCGTGTACTCGGACTTGAGCTCGTGGATGAGCTCCTCGATCTTCTGCGTCGCGATCGGATCGAGCGCGCTCGCCGGCTCGTCCATGAGGAGGACCTCGGGCGAGACGGCGAGCGCCCGCGCGATGCAGAGCCGCTGCTGCTGGCCCCCGGAGAGCCCGAGCGCGTTCTCCCCGAGCTGGTCCCGGACCTCATCCCAGAGCGCGGCGCGCCGGAGCGACTCCTCGACGAGCGCTTCGAGCGCGGCGCGCCCGTTCACTAGACGGTTGACCCGCGGGCCGTAGGCCACATTGTCGAAGATCGACTTCGGGAAGGGGTTCGACTTCTGGAAGACCATCCCGACGCGGCGGCGCAGCAGCACGACATCCTGTTCCGGGCGGTACACCGACTCCCCGTCGAGGACGAGATCGCCCTCGTGGCGCACATTCGGGATCAGGTCGTTCATCCGGTTGACCGAGCGGAGGAAGGTGGACTTCCCGCACCCCGAGGGTCCGATGAGCGCCGTGACCTTCCTCTTCGGCACGGCCAGGTTCACCCCCTCGAGCGCCTGCGTCGTCCCGTACCAGAACGAGAAGTCCCGCGCCTCGAGCTGGATCACCTCTCCGGCCGCGCCGGCCGGCCGCGGGTCTTGCACCCTCATCCTCCTCTGTACGGGCTCTTTACCGCAAAGCGCGCGGCCAGGCTCAGCACCAGCACGAACCCGATGAGCACGAGCGAGGCCGCCCACGCCTGCCGGTGCCAGTCGTCGTAGGGAGAGATCGCGTACTGGTAGATCAGCAGCGGGAGCGAGGCAACCGGCTCGTTCAGCCGCCATTCGAGAAAGGGGTTCCCGAAGGCAGTGAAGAGGAGCGCCGCCGTCTCCCCGGCGATCCGGGCGAGGGCGACCAGCACGCCCGTCAGGATGCCGGCCCGCGCGGCGGGGAGGATGATCCCGAAGGTCGTGCGCCACCGCGTGAAGCCGAGGGCGCGCGCCCCCTCCCTCAGCTCGCGGGGCACGAGGTGGATCATCTCCTCGGTCGTGCGGGCCACCATCGGTATCAGGATCACGGCGAGCGCCACCGATCCGGCGAGAAGCGAGAAGCGGCCCATCCAGACGACGATCCACGCCCATACGAAGATCCCGACGACGACCGAGGGGATCCCGTTCATCACATCAGCGACGAAGCGGACCAGGCGCGCGAGCCTCGAGTGCCGCTCCTCGGCGAGGAAGACGCCGGCGGCGATCGCGCCCGGCACGCCGATCGCGCCCGCGAGCGCGACGAGGAGGACCGTTCCGAGAAAGGCGTTCGCCATCCCGCCTCCCGTCTCTCCGACCGGAGCGGGGAGGCGGATGAAGAAGTCGAGGTTGAGCGCCCCCGCCCCCGCCGAGATGAGGTAGTAGAAGATGAGGAGGAGCGGGACGAGGACGATGACCGAAGCCACCCCCGTGAGGGCCAGCATGAAGCTGCTGAGGAGACGCCGGCGGCGCGCGTACCGCCCGGCGTGCGCCATCCCGCCGGCCCTCACGCTCACTCCCCCCGCCTCCCCACGCGCCAGACGAGGAGCTGGGCGAGGATGTTCACCACGATCGTGATCCCGAAGAGGATGAGGGCGATCTCCATGAGCGCCGAGAGGTAGATCTCGCCCGTCGCCTCGGTGAACTCGTTGGCGAGCACCGAGGCCATCGTGTAGCCCGGGGCGAAGAGCGAGGCGGAGATCTCCGGGCCGTTCCCGATCACCATCGTGATCGCCATCGTCTCGCCGAGCGCCCGTCCGAGCCCGAGGATCGCGCCCCCGATGATGCCGGGGAGCGCGTAGGGAAGCGCCACCTGCCAGGTCATCTCCCACCGGGTGGCGCCGAGCGCGAGCGCCGCCTCGCGCTGGGCGCGGGGCACCGCGTCGAGCACCTCGCGCGCGACCGCCGAGATGAAGGGGATGATCATGATCGAGAGGATCACCGCACCGGAGAGCATGCTGAATCCGTAGGCCGGCCCCTCGAAGAGCGGGACAGCGTCGCCGAACCGCTCGCTCAGCGGCTCCTGGACGGCCGAGCGGAGGAAGGGGACCATCACGAAGATCGCCCAGAGCCCGTAGACGACCGAGGGGATCGCGGCCAGGAGCTCCGTCGCGTAGGCGATCGGCGGGGCCAGCCACCGGGGCGCGAGCTCGGTCAGGAAGATCGCGACCCCGACCGAGAGGGGCACGGCGAGGCCGAGCGCCAGGAAGGAGGAGACGATCGTCCCGAAGACGAAGGGGAGCGCGCCGAATTCCTCGAGGACGGGGTTCCAGTCGGAGCTGAGGAGGAAGCCCCACCCGAAGGTCCCGACCGCGAGCCACGCCTCGCGGCCGATCCTGAGGACGATGAAGACGAAGAGCGCCGGGAGGAGCAGACCGAACGCCTTGAGGAGGATCCCGAAGAGCTGGTCGGCCAGGTTGCCCCGGGACCGGGACGGGAGGAGCCGTGCGAGCCGGCCGGCCATCGCCGGCGGCGGGCGGCGCGGCGCCTCCGTCCGAGTCGGCATCGCCGGCCTACGTGACCGCGCGCGGACCCGGCAGGTACCTCCCGAAGTTCTCGCCGGGATCGATCACGGGACGGCGCCCGGGCCCGCAGGTCACGGCCTTGAGCGCTTCCAGCGCGCGGACGCGGATCTCGAGCGTGAGCGGCGCGTAGTCCAGCGCCTCGGCCGCCTCGGCCCCCTCCATCAGCGACCACTCGATGAGATCCGCGAGCGCCTCGGCGCGCCGGCACTCCTCGATCTGCGGGGCCACGAGGAGGTACGTCCAGGAGGAGACCGGATAGGCGCCGGGCGAGGGGGAGTTCACGATCGAGAGGCGGAAGTCGTCGTTCGCGGCGATCCGCTCCTCGAACCCGGCCGCTGCCGCCGTCGCGGCAGCCACCGAGGGGGCCACGAACTCGCCGTTCGGGTTCTCCAGCCGCGCCATCGGAAGCTCGTTCTGGGCCGCGAAGACCTGCTCGACGTAGCCGATCGCCCCCTCGATGTGCCGGACCCGTCCGGTCACCCCCTCGTTGCCCCGGGCGCCCAGCCCGGTGGGCCACCGGACCGCGTTGCCCCGGCCGACGTCGGTCCGCCAGGCGGGGCTGACCCCGGCGAGGTAGTCGGTGAAGACATATGTCGTCCCCGACCCGTCGGAGCGGTGGACGGCGATGATGTCCCGGTCGGGCAGGCCCGCGCCGGGATTGAGCGCCATGAGGCGGGGATCGCGCCAGCGGGTGATCTCCCCGCGGAAGATCGCCGCGACCGTCGGCCCGTCGAGGCGGAGCGGCCGGTCGAGCCCGGGGAGGTTGTAGGTGATCGCCACCGAGCCGATGACCATCGGGATGCTGAGCGTCCCCGGCATCCGGGCGAGGTCCTCGGCGGTGAGCGGCGCGTCCGTGGCGCCGAAGTCGACGACCCCCTCGATCATCTGGCGGATGCCGCCGCCCGAGCCCACCGACTGGTAGTTCACCCGGACCGGATGGTTGTCGGAGTAGGTGCCGAACCAGCGGGAGTAGATCGGGTAGGGGAAGGTGGCCCCGGCGCCCGTGAGGGTCAGCTGGCCGCCGCCGTCCCCGGACGCCCCTCCCCCGTCCGTGCTCCAGCAGGCGGAGACGCCGAGCGCCGCCAGAAGGACAGAGGCGCGCGCGACGGATAATGGGTTCACATCCCACCTGTTGCTGGAACCGCGGGCTCTCCCGGCGCGCGGCCTGCCGCGGGCCGGGAATGCGGGAGGAGGGAAAACTCCGCGGTCACCGCGGCGACTCTGTCACGGCCCGGTAAAGGAACCGTCACGGGCCACGGATGTCAAAGGCGCCCGCGGGAGCGGAGGGCGGCCTGTGCGCCCCTTCGCCCGCGCTATTAGGTTGTGCGGGCGCGCCTCCGCATACCGCGGGCGCGCCTTCGTCTCTGGAACCGGTCAACGGGAGCCCGCTTGTCGAGCAGACCCCACCTCGGATTCGAGCGGGACGTGGCCGAGCTCCAGGCCGAGATCGACCGCCTCCTCGAGCTCGCCGACCGGAAGGGGACGGACGTCTCCGGAGAACTCCGGGAGCTCCGCTCGAGGCTCGAGCGGCTCACGGGGGAGAGCAGGTGGAGCCTCTCCGCCTTCGAGAAGGTGCAGGTGGCCCGCCACCCGCGCCGGCCGTACACGCTCGACTATGTCGAGCGCATCTTCACCGACTGGATCGAGCTCCACGGGGACCGCGCCTTCCGCGACGATGCGGCGGTCGTCGGCGGGTGGGCGCGGCTGGAGGGCGCGCCCCTCATGGTCGTCGGCCACCAGAAGGGGCGGAGCATGAAGGAGAACCTCAGGCGCAACTTCGGGATGCCCCACCCCGAGGGCTACCGGAAGGCGCTCCGGCTCATGCGCCTCGCCGAGAAGTTCGGCCGGCCCGTGGTCACCTTCATCGACACGCCCGGCGCCTATCCGGGGGTCGGAGCGGAACGGCGCGGACAGGCCGAGGCGATCGCGACGAACCTCCGCGAGATGGCGAGGCTCCGCATTCCGACGATCTCGGTCGTCATCGGGGAGGGCGGCTCGGGCGGGGCGCTCGCCCTCGGGCTCACCGACCGGATCCTGGTCCTCGAGCACGCGATCTACTCCGTCATCTCCCCAGAGGGGTGCGCCGCGATCCTCTGGCGATCGGCGGATGAGCGGGAGCGGGCGGCCGAGGCGCTCAGGCTCACGGCCGGGGATCTCGAGGAGTTCGGCGTCGCCGACGAGATCATCCCGGAACCCGCGGGCGGGGCCCACACCGACTGGGACGCCCAGGCCGAGGCGGTTCGCACCGTTCTCCTCCGCCACCTGGGTGAGGTCACCCGGCTCGGCGCACGGGAACGGGGGCCCTGCCGCCACGGCAAGTACCGGGCGATCGGGGCCTGGCGCCACGGCGGCGGGACGTGAGCAAGCCCGGGCGGGCGGACGCGGCGCACGCCACCTTCGCCGAGGTCGGCTTCAAGGGCACCCGCCGCGCATACTTCACCGCCGCCTCCCGGGACTTCACGGTCGGCCGGCATGTGATCGTCGAGGCCGAGCGGGGCGAGGACCTCGGGGAGGTCCACTCCCTCGGCCGGGTGGCGGAGCGGAAGTGCACGTCGTCCGGGGGGTGCAGCACTCCGCTTCCCGGACGGCGGATCCTGAGGCTCGCAACCGAGAGGGAGGTGCGCACCCTCCGGCGGCACCGCCGGGACGAGGAGCGGGTGCGGGCGAAGACGCGGGAGACGGTGGCGTCGCTCGGCCTCAGGATGAAGGTCTCCGAGGCGGAGTGGCAGTTCGACCGCCGGAAGCTCACGATCTACTTCACGGCGGACCGGAGGGTCAACTTCGCCGAACTCGTGCGCCGCCTCGCGCGGCGCTTCCGCACGCGGATCGAGCTCCGGCAGATCGGCGTGCGCGACGAGGCGGCGCTCATCGGCGGGATCGGGAGGTGCGGGCGCGAGCTCTGCTGCTCGACCTGGCTCCCCGAGCTCAAGCCCGTCTCGCTGCAGCTGGCCAAGGACCAGAGCCTCTCCCTCAATCCGGCCCAGATCTCGGGCTGCTGCGGCCGGCTGATGTGCTGCCTCATGTACGAGCACCGGACGTACGTCGAGGCCAGGCGGCGCTTCCCCCGGGAGGGAAAGACGCTCCGGACCGCGCGGGGCCGGGAGCGCGTGCTCAAGGTGGACATCTGGGGCGAGACGGTCGTCCTGAGAGGCGAGGGCGGAGAGCGCCGGACCCTCGCCCTCGAGGCGCTCGAGAGGGAGGCGGAGGCGGCCTCCGCCGGCGCGGCCGGAACCCGCGCCCCCTCGTCCGGACCCGGGAAGTGACCAACGGCCGACACTACCTGACGACCCCGATCTACTACGCCTCGGGGGATCCGCACATCGGCCACGCCTACACGACCTTCCTCGCCGATGCGCTCGGCCGCTACTACCGGCAGTCCGGCGCGCGGGTCTTCTTCCTGACCGGGACGGACGAGTTCGGCCAGAAGATCCAGGAGGAGGCGGCGCGGCGCGGTATCGAGCCGCAGGCGCTCTGCGACAGGATGGCGGCCCGCTTCGAGAGCGCGTGGCGGGAGATGGACATCCGCTACGACCGCTTCATCCGGACGACGGAAACCGGCCACCAGCGCGTGGTGCAGGCGTTCCTCGACCGCCTCAACCGGCGCGGCTACATCTACGACGACATCTACAGCGGGTGGTACTGCGTCCACGAGGAGCGGTACTGGACCGAGAAGGACCTGGGACCGGACGCGACCTGCCCCGACTGCGGGCGTCCGGTCCGCCGGATCGAGGAGAAGAACTACTTCTTCCGGATGAGCCGCCTACAGGACGCGCTCCGAGCGCATGTGGACGCGAACCCGGAGTGGATCGTTCCGGAGATCCGCCGCAACGAGGTGCTCGGCTTCCTCGAGAAGCCGCTGGCCGACCTCTCGATCTCGCGGCCCCGCTCCCGCCTCCGCTGGGGCGTGCCGCTGCCCTTCGACCCGGAGCATGTGACCTACGTCTGGGTCGACGCGCTCATGAACTACCTGACCGCCTCGGGCGCGATCGATCCCGGCCAGCCGCCGGGCGGGCAGGGATTCGACGACGTCTCCGGCTCGTGGTGGCCCTGCGACCTCCACATCGTCGGGAAGGACATCCTGACCCCGCACGCCGTCTACTGGCCGACGCTCCTCATGGCCGCGGGCCTCCCGCTGCCGCGCCAGCTCCTCGTCCACGGGTGGTGGCTCTCGGGAGGGGCGAAGATGTCCAAGTCGCTCGGCAACGTGGTCGACCCCCTCGATCTCCGCACCGAGTTCGGCACGGACGCCGTGCGCTGGTACCTCCTCCGCGAGATGCCGACGGGGGCGGACGCCTCGTACACGCCGGAGCGGTTCCTCACCCGCTACGGCGAGCTCGCCAACGTGCTCGGGAATCTCGCGAGCCGCGTGTCCTCGATGGTCGCGCGCTATACGGAGGGGAGCGTGCCGGACGCTCCGGGCTCGGGGCTCGAGAGCGCGATCGGCGCGACGCTCGACTCCTACCACGAGGCGATGGGGGCGCGCAGGGTCCACGAGGCGCTCGAGTCCGCCATGGAGCTCGCCCGGAGGGCGAACCGCTACATCGAGAAGCGCGAGCCGTGGGCGCTCGCGAAGGACCCGGCGCGGCGCGGGGATCTCGAGGAGGTGCTCGCCTCGCTCGTCCGTGTCCTCCTCGTGATCGCAGCGCTCATGGTGCCCGCGATGCCGCGGAAGATGACCGAGCTCGCCCGGGGCCTCGGATGCGCCTCGGTCCCCTCCCTCGCCGAGGCGCTGACCGGCGTGACGGCCGGGGCGCGGGTAGGGAAGATCCCCCCCCTCTTTCCCAGGGTCGAGATCCGGGGGGAGGACGGGGCATGACCCGGGTCCGGAGGCGGATGCCGCCCGGCTCCGGCATGCCTCGGCCGGCCACCCGGGCCGGAGCGTTTCCGGGACCGGGGAGAGGGGTGGCCCGCGAGCGCCCCGCACCCGCGGTGGCCCGCCTGCTTCCGGGCGCGATGCCCTGATCCGGATCCCCCGGCGCCGGGAGGAGTCCGGCTTCGATGCTCATACCAGCTCACCTCCCGCTCCTGCTGGCGGTCGCCCAGGGCGCCGGGCCGCAAGCGCCCGAGGGGGTCCTTCCGATCCCCGGGGGGCCCGAGCTCGCCGTGGTTCGCGCCGCCGCTCCGGAGGTGGCCTCCATCCGCGTTGCGATCCCCCTCGCCGAGGAGGAGACGGAGGCCGGGGCGGGCTTCCTCCTCGCCGCGGAGGCCGACGCACGGATGCGGGCACTCGCGGAGAGGATCGGGGCCAGCGCTGAGGCCCGCCGCACCTCGCACGCCGTCGTCTACCACGTCGCCGGGGCGGCGTCCGAGCTGGACCATCTCGCCTCGATCCTGCGCGAGGGGATGGGTCCGCCGGGAGCCGTCGTGCCGGAGGCGAGCCTCCGCCGGCTCCGCATGGAGCACGAGCGGAGGGTCGAGACCCCGCGGGGCGTGCTCGCCGCACGCCTCCGGCGGGCGCTTGCGCCGTCCGCACCCTCGGTCTTCGGCACCGCGGGCTCGCTCGACCGGATGAGCCCGTCCCGGCTCCTGGCCGTGTGGGACCACACGCACCTGAGGGGAGAGGCCCGGGTCATGGTCGCCGGATCGGTCCCCCCGGAGCTCGCGCTCCTCCTCGTCAACGACCTGGGCCTCCGCGACGAACCGGCCGGCCCGGCGCCCGCCGGAGGGGACGACACCGGTTCCCCACTGCCCGAGCCCGAGGTGATCCGGCACTGGGTCGCGCTCGGCTACCCCATCCGGAGCGGGGACGAGGCGGGCGCGCTCGTCGCGGCCCGCTTCCTCGGCGAGGAGGAGGAGGCAGGAGGCGGCGACTTCGAGGTCGGGATCGAGATCTGGGAGGCGGGAGGCGGAACGGCGCTCGTGGTGACGGGAGCCGCCTACCCGAGAAGCCGGGAAGCGATGGAGGCCCGTCTGGCGAGCATGTTCGCGGAGGCGGCCCGGAGCATCACGGAGGAGGACGTCCGGCGGCTCTCGGACGCGCTCCGAACGGAGGTGCTCCTGGCGGGCCGCACGCCGTGGGGGCTTGCGGAACTCGTGGGCCAGGCCTGGGATGCGGGCAGGGGCACCGCGGGCACCGACGACTTCCTGCGAACCCTGGACGGTCTCGGGGCCGTCGGGATCACCGGCCTCCTCGGAGCCCTCGACCGGGCCGCACCGGTTCGCGAGGAGCTTCGCCCGTGAGCCTGCTCGCGCTCCAGGCAGCGCTCCTCGCCCTCGGCGCCGCGCTGCCCGGCGCGGAGGCGGGACCACCGGGCGGGGAAGCGTGGGCGGGCGGGGACCGGCGACTAGGGGACGTCCCGGCCGCGGCGCAGTTCCGGTATGCCGCGGCGGTTCTCGAGCGCGAGAGCGCGGCCCGGATCGTAACGGTCGGGATCCTCTTTCCCGCGGGCTCCTCGGAAGATCCACCGGGGAGGGAGGGCACGGCGGCGCTCCTGGCCGGCGTGCTCCGGCGCCAGGGAGCCCCGGCGCTCGCCCGCCACGGAGCCGCGGTCGCCGCCGAGCTCTCGGAGAGCGACCTCCATCTGACGCTCATGGCGCCGCCCGCCGCGTGGCGGGGAGCCTTCGTCGCCCTGGAGACGCTGTTCTACGA
>JAAXGI010000082.1 GCA_012267505.1 Gemmatimonadota bacterium | reverse complement strand
AACTCGAATCCGGCGACGATCATGACGGATCCCGGTCTCGCCGACCGGACATACGTCGAGCCGCTCACGCCGGAATGGGTGACCCGCATCGTCGAACGCGAGAAGCCGGATGCCATCCTGCCCACCATGGGCGGCCAGACGGCGCTTACGCTCGCGATGGAGCTCGGGGCGGCCGGCGTGCTTGCGCAGTCCGGGGTCGAGCTTATCGGAGCGAACGAGCGTTCGATCCGGATGGCGGAGAACCGCGAGGAGTTCGCCGCGGCGATGACGCGGATCGGCCTCGCCCTCCCTCACGGCGGATTTGCTAGGTCCCTCGATGATGCGCTCGCGATCGTCGAGCACACGCGTTATCCGGCGATCATCCGTCCCTCTTTCACGCTCGGCGGGACCGGCGGAGGGATTGCGTACAACCGCCGGGAGTTCGAGCGGCAGATCCGCCGTGGTCTCGATGCGAGCCCCATCGGCGAAGTCCTCATCGACCGGTCCGTAATCGGGTGGAAGGAGTTCGAACTCGAGGTCGTGCGCGACGGCGAGGACAACGTGATAGTCGTGTGCTCTATCGAGAACGTGGACCCTATGGGCGTACACACCGGCGATTCGGTGACGGTGGCACCGGCTCAGACGTTGACGGACGTCGAGTACCAGCGCATGCGGGACGCGGCGATCGCGATCATCCGCGAGATCGGCGTCGAGGCCGGTGGCTGCAACATCCAGTTCGCCGTCGAGCCCGGAACGGGCGAGCTCCTCGTCATCGAGATGAACCCGCGCGTTTCGCGTTCCTCCGCGCTCGCGTCGAAGGCGACGGGCTTCCCGATCGCGCGCGTCGGCGCGAAGCTCGCGGTCGGCTACAGGCTCCACGAGCTGCCCAATGATATCACGAAGACGACTCCGGCATCCTTCGAGCCGACACTCGACTACGTGGTCGTGAAATTCCCCCGCTTCGCCTTCGAGAAGTTTCGGGAGGTGGATCCGGTGCTCGGGGTCCAGATGAAAGCCGTCGGGGAGACGATGGCGATTGGACGGACCTTCAAGGCGGCGTGGCAGAAGGGTCTCCGGGGCCTTGAGGTTGGTCGCGCGGGTTGGACGGAAGGGGCGAGCCTCAGCGACGACGGGCTGAAGGGAGACGACCGTGAGAGCCTGCTCGAAGCGCTTCGCCGACCCACGGCCGACCGGCCTTTCCAGCTAAAGCGCGCGCTCGGGGCCCTCGTGCGCACCGGCCCGGATACGGATGGAACGGCTTCGCAATCGCCGACCTTCGGGGAGATCCACGAGGCGACCGGGATCGATCCTTGGTTTCTCGACCAGCTCCTTGAGCTCGTCGAACTCGAGGAGTGGATCAGGGGGCTCGCAAAGGTGGATCCGGCTCACATGCTCCGGATGAAGCGGCACGGCTTCTCGGATGCCCAGCTCGGGTGCCTGAGGGGCCACGACGAGTCGGAGGTGCGTCGACTAAGGTGGGAATGGGGCATCCGTCCGACCTACAACGTGGTGGACACCTGCGCGGGCGAGTTTCCCTCCGCGACCCCCTACTATTACTCGTCCTATGAGACCGAGGACGAGGTCCGGCCGTCGGACCGCGGGAAGGTCATCATTCTCGGGAGCGGCCCCAACCGAATCGGCCAGGGGATCGAGTTCGACTACTGCTGCGTCCAGGCTGTGCTCGCGCTTCGAGAGGCGGGCTACGAGACGATCATGGTCAACTCGAACCCGGAGACGGTGTCTACGGATTTCGATGTGTCGGACCGCCTCTACTTCGAACCGCTGACACTCGAGGACGTGCTTGAGATCGTCGAGCGCGAACGGCCGATCGGAGTCATCGTGCAGCTCGGCGGGCAGACCCCGCTCAATCTTGCCAAGGGACTTGAGCGGGCCGGAGTGCCGATCCTCGGCACGCCTGTGGAGGCGATCGACCGTGCCGAGGACCGCGGACTCTTCGAGGGCGTCTGCCGCAAGATCGGAGCCCTCGCGCCGCCGAACGGGATCGCGGTATCGAGGGACCAGGCGCTTGCAGTGGCCCGCCGCGTCGGGTACCCGGTTCTCGTGCGCCCCTCCTACGTGCTTGGAGGGCGGGGGATGGAGATCGTCTATGACGACGCCACGATGGAGCGCTATTTCGAGCGCGCGATCCAGGCGTCCCCCGACCACCCCGTGCTCATCGACCGGTTCATCGAAGACGCCTTCGAGGCGGATGTGGATGCTCTTGCCGACGGTACCGACGTCGTGATCGGCGGCATCATGCAGCATATTGAGGACGCGGGTGTCCACTCGGGTGACTCGGCGTGCGTTCTCCCTCCCTACCGCCTTGGACCGGAAGTGCTCGGACGTATCCGCACGCTCACGCGTGCCTTCGCACTCGAGCTCGGCGTCGTCGGCCTGTTGAACATCCAGTACGCGATTCGGGACGGTCGCGTCTACGTCCTCGAAGTCAACCCGAGGGCGTCGCGCACCGTCCCCTTCGTTAGCAAGGCCACCGGAGTGCCGATGGCGCAGCTGGCTGCCCGGATCATGGCAGGGGAAACGATCGCGGAGCTCGGGATTCCGAGCGAGCCGGAGGTCTCCGGTGTGGCTGTCAAAGAGGCCGTCCTCCCTTTTACGCGCTTCGACGTGGACATCCTGCTCGGACCGGAGATGCGCTCGACGGGCGAGGTCATGGGCTTCGACGATTCCCTCGGGATGGCCTACGCGAAGGCGCAGGCCGCCGGAATGAACGTCCTGCCGGAAGACGGTGGAACTGTGGTGGTCACTGTCAACGACAGGGACAAGGCCGCCGTGACCCCGATCCTCGTGCGCTTCGTCGATCTCGGCTTTGACGTGGCGGCGACCGCCGGAACCCACGAATACCTGGCGCGCCTAGGTGTTCCGTCGAGAAGGGTCTTCAAGGTCGGGGAAGGGCGCCCGGATCTCGTCGACATGATCGTGAGCGGCGAGGTGGATCTCCTCATCAACACGCCGCTGGGCAAGAAGTCGCAGTACGACGACTACGCGATGCGGCGCACGGCGATCATGCACGGGGTGCCGTACCTTACGACAATGTCGGCGACGAGCGCGGCGTGCGATGCGATCGCCACGCTCCGGTCGGTTCCCCCGCAGGTCCACGCGCTCCAGGACCGGGTTGCCACCCACTATGCTCCGGCTCCCCGGTCCTCCTGACTTGAGCCGAGCCAGAGGGATCGACATCTTGTGGGGTGGTTGGGCGGCACGGGGGGAATATCGTGACCCGCATCCGGACATTCGCCATGGATCTCCGACCGTTCGGTTTCGCGCTGGCCTTTTCCGTGACTGCGTCAGCGGTCCAGGGCCAGATTCCCGAGGGCATGGATGAGGGCGCCTTCGAGCCTCACCCGCAGGCGGAAGAGGCAATCTCGAGGCTCTACTCCCCCTTCTGTCCCGGCTTCATGCTGGAGGTCTGCACGGCGTCGCAGTCGGCCTCGCTGCGCGACTCAATCCACGCCCTCGCCTACCAGGGATGGAGCTCTGAGGAGCTCGTCGAGTGGATGATCGGAAACCACGGGGAGGAGTACCGTGCAGTTCCCGAGACGAGTGGGTGGGGCGTGTTCGCTTGGATCCTCCCGCCGCTGGCCATTCTGGCGGGCGCGGCGCTCGTCACGGTCGCCGTCCGCCGGTTCCGTCCGCCGGCGGATGTGCGCGGGGAACGCGAGGCCGGGGCCGACCCCGCATATGCCGGTGCAGGGATCAGCCCGGAGGAGCAGGAACGGCTCCGGTCGGCGATTCGGGAAATCGAATTGAGCGAGGATCCCTCGTTCTGATTCGGTCCTCCGCGAAGTCCCACAACCGGTTGCCAGCCCGCGCCGGTTCCCCCCTGTGGCATGCGAATCCGTCCCTGGCCTTGCCGCCAACCGCGAACGGTGGATCGGTGCATTGAACGAAGGCCGGATGCTCCTGACGGGTGAGAGTCTCCAGGAAGTATCCGCGCTCCTTCGGTCCCGTGGCTGGGACGGATGGCTCCTGTACGACTACCACGGACAAAACCCCCTCGCCCACGCGCTCTTGGGTGCGGGCCGGACGAGCCGGCCCGCCTACGCTTTCGTGCCGCGGGATGGCGTGCCGGTGCTTCTCAGGCACGCGATCGAGGCCTCTCCGTGGAGGGAATGGCCCTTCGGAGTCCGCGAGTACCGGGGGTGGCGGGAACTGGACCGGCAGCTGCGCGCCCTCCTGGCCGGCGCGCGGACCGTGGCGATGGAAGTGTCCCCGCGTGCGCGGATCGCGGCTCTCGACAGGGTACCCGGAGGGGTCGTGGAGCAAGTACGCGAGGCTGGGGCTGCGGTCGTCTCGTCCGCCGACCTGATCACAGTCACGTACGCGCGGTGGTCGGACGAAGGCCTCGCTCTCCACAGGCGTGCCGCGGCGGTGGTGCGGGAGGTCGCGCATGCGGCCTTCCGCCGCGCCGGAGCGGCTGTGGTGGCCGGTGCGCCGCTTGAGGAAGGCGTGCTTGCCGACTGGATCCGCTCCCGGCTCCGCGGGGCGGGTCTGACCGAGCAGCCGGACTGCATCGTGGCCGCTGGTGCACGGGCGGCCGACCCGCATTACCAGCCCGTGGGCCGGGGCGGCGTGCTCGGACGCGACCAGCTCGTCCTGATCGATCTCTGGGGGGCGTTCGGCGGGGGCGGGATCGCCGCCGACCAGACGTGGATGGGGTTTCTCGGCTCTGCACCTCCCCGGCGCGCGCTCGAGGTTTGGGCTGCCGTTCGCGACGCGAAGGACACCGCGCTTGGGTTCATCCGGGACCGGTGGGCCGCGGCCGGTGGCGTCCGGGGCTGGAAGGTAGACCGCGCGGCGTGGGATCTGCTCGCGGACCGAGGGCTCGGCGATTACTTCGTACACCGTCTCGGGCACTCGATTGATCGGCAGCTTCACGGGTCCGGTCCGAATCTCGACGACCTCGAGACCCGCGAGGAGCGTGCCCTCATCCCCGGGATCGGCTTCTCTGTCGAGCCGGGCGTGTACATTCCGGGCGAACTCGGTGTCCGGAGCGAGGTGAACGTCTACATGAGTCCGGACGGACCCGAGGTCACCCCAGCCGACTACCAGCGGGAGCTTCTTCTGCCGGCGGCGGACTGACATGCACGTGGAGGTCGCGCTCCCGCTCCCCGTAGCCCAGACATTCACCTACCGACTCGAGGGTGTCGACCTCCCTGCCCCGGGGACGCGCGTCCTTATTCCATTCCAGCGGACCGAGACGATCGGTTGGGTGGTGGGCCCGGGTGATCCCACCGGCATCCGCGGCATCCGCGGCGTACTAGATGTGCTTGAGCCCGAGGCCTCGGTCCCCGCGGACCTCATGAGGCTCGCGCGGTGGATCTCCCGCTACTACGCGGCTTCCCTCGGCCTCACCCTCAGGTCGATGCTCCCGGCGCTCCTTTCCGACCGGGCGCGCGAGTTCGTCTGGCTCACCGCTGCGGGCGCGCGTGCCCTTGAGGGGGGTACGGGGGACGAAGCGATATCGGGTCGGGCTGCCGCCGTCCTCGCCTGCCTCGAGCGTGCCGGCGGGCGCGCCACGACCCGTGCCTTGCGACGGACGCTCGGTCGGCGCTCCGCTTGGCCCCAGATCCGGCGGCTGCGTGCGGCGGGATTCATCGAGCACCGGACGACGCCACCGCGTCAGCCGCGGGCGCTGACAAGGAAGGTCGTGAGGCTCGAGCGCTGGATCCCGGATCTCGCCACCCGGGAGGAACTCTTTCGCCGCGCGCCCCGGCAACGGGCATGCTTCGAACTACTCGAGGCGTCGGGAGGCGTGCGCGGTCTGGCCGGGCTCCAGAGGAAGGGACGCTTCTCCCGGAGTGTGATCCAGGCCCTGTCGAGCAAAGGGCTCGTCCGGATCGAGGACCGGGAGGTGCTTCGCGACCCCTTCCGGGGTGAACGCCCGCCGAAGCCTGTGGATCACGTACCCTCGGAAGACCAAGCCCGCGCAGTGGCTGAGCTGCTTGGGGGGATCGACTGCGCGACGCGCCTCCCCTTCCTCCTCCATGGGGTCACGGGTTCGGGCAAGACATTCGTCTACATTCAACTCCTTCGGGAGGTCGTCACGGTGCGCGGTGGCGGAGCAATCGTCCTCGTGCCCGAAATTTCGCTCACCGCCCAGACCGTGCGGCGCTTCCGCGCGTGGTTTGGAGATGACGTTGCCGTCCTCCACTCCGGGCTCTCTAGGGGTGAACGCTACGACCAGTGGCGGCAGGTGCGTGCCGGGAAGAAGAAGATCGTGGTCGGAGCGAGGTCCGCGCTGTTTGCGCCGGTCCGGCGGCTCGGCGCGATCATTGTGGACGAAGAACACGAGAGCTCCTATAAGCAGTCCGAGGTCCCGCGTTACCACGCCCGTGACGCAGCCGTTGTCCGGGCGCATCTGTCGGGGGCGGTGTGCGTGCTCGGCAGCGCGACGCCGTCGCTCGAGAGCTGGCAGAATGCCCGGATTGGGAAGTTCCGTAAGATTGACCTCCCAGAGCGCATCGGAGGGCGGCCGATGCCGGCGGTGGAGGTCGTCGACCCATGGCACGGGGATGGCGGGCGCGGACGGAGGGGGAGCGGACTCCTCTCCGACCGGCTGATTGCGGCGGTCGAGGACCGGCTGGCGCGTGGCGAACAGTCCATTCTCTTGCTCAACCGCCGCGGCTACGCCTCGTTCGTGCAATGCAGTGGGTGCGGCGCGGTCCGCGAGTGCACCCACTGCTCAATCTCCATGACCTTCCACCGCATCCGGAACCGCCTGATATGCCACCACTGCGGCCATGAGGAGGAGACGCGGCGTCGCTGTAGCACATGCAGCGAGCTCCGGCTCCGGCTCCGCGGCTACGGGACCGAACAGGTGGAGCGCGCCGTGGGCGAGGCGTTCCCGGACGCACGGATCGCACGGATGGACGGGGATACGACGTCCGGACGGGGGTCGCACGAGGAGATCTTGGAGCGCATGCGGCTCGGGGAGGTGGATCTTCTCTTAGGGACGCAGATGATCGCCAAGGGCCTCGACTTCCATCGTGTGACCCTCGTCGGGGTCATCGATGCGGACGTCGGGATACACCTCCCGGACTTCCGCGCCAGCGAACGCTCCTTCCAGCTCCTGAGCCAGGTGGCGGGCCGGGCAGGGCGGGGTTCACTCGGCGGGGAGGCCATCATCCAGAGCTCCATCCCAGAGCACTACGCCATCCAAGCCGCGCTGCGGCACGACGTCGCGGGCTTCGCCGAGCGGGAACTGGAGGAGAGAAGGAGGCCGCGCTATCCTCCGTACGTCCGCTTGGTGAACGTGGTGGTCAGCTCGGCCGATCCGGAAACTGCCGCCGCCGGGGTCGACGATGCCGTGGGGTGGATCCGGAGCCGGCTCCGTCCCGACTCCGCGTCGGATCCCGAGATCGTGGGTCCGGCCCCATGCCCGATAGAGAGGCTGCACGGCCGTTGGCGCTGGCATTTCTTTCTCCGGGGCGGAGGCAATCGGTCGGTCACCAGTCTGCTTCACCGGTTCCTGGCGGACCACCGCCCCTCGGGCAGCGACCTCCGCATCGCCGTGGACCGCGACCCAGTATCGCTCCTCTGAGGTCCGGGCCCGGCGTGCGGGAATCACTGGCCGGGCCTCGCGGGGGCGCCTAGTTTGGCCGGCGTCCTGCCGGGGTCTCCTGCAGGGGCGGGTGCCGGGGGACCACGCCCGAAACATGGAGTGCGACCTGCCGGGAGTTGGCCTGTCATGGGTTGTCTGGCGCTCAACGCCTCCTACGAGCCCCTGACGCTCGTGCAGCCGCAGCGGGCGATCCGCCTGGTCCTGGACCGGAAGGCCGAGATCCTGGAGGTCGACCAGGGACGCCGTTTCCGGTCCGAGTGGGACAATCTCCCGTGTCCAACAGTCATCCGGCTTGTCCGCTTCGTGCATGTGCCCCGACGCTTCCGGAGACAGGTGACGAACACCTTTCTCTTCGCGCGTGATGGCTATACGTGCCAGTACTGCGGGAAGGAGAGACGCCAGCTCCGTGGGCGCCAGTTCCTCACCCGCGACCATGTGACGCCTGTCTCGCGGGGCGGTGTCAACGAATGGCAGAATGTGGTGACGGCGTGTTCGCCCTGTAATACCCGGAAGGGGAACCGGACGCCCGCAGAGGCTGGCATGCCGCTTCGGACGGTGCCTGTCGAGCCGAACCACGTTCATCTCGTATGGGCCGTGCGGAAGGTGACGGCGACCCAGGCGCGCTGGATTGCGATGTTCTACGGTACGGATGCGCTCACTCTCCTTACCGGACGGCAGTGAACGGGAAAGGGCTCTGGACACATCCCAACGCGGGACGGTCCGGTGGTCGTCCCGCGGACTCCCGCCGTCCCCTCGCAACTCGAGTCCACCAGCGGTCGATTGAATCCATGACGACCTCAGCCCGGCACCGGTGTTCCCGTGGCCCGGTCTCCTAAGAGAGCGGGCATGGAGAGGGTGCCGCGGCCCGCAGGACGCGACCCGAGAAAGCCGCTCCCGGCCCGCGACCTCATGGTTGCCGAGGGCGACTCCCGCCCCGAACCGGGTCCCCTGCCCGGTGGGGAAGTGACGTTCGAAGTGAAGGGCGAGGGCTGGATCGCACGCGTCACCGGCGCGTCGCGGTCGGGAACGGGTCCGCGCGGCGGCGCGCCGCTCGTCCTGGTGGGGTTCGCTAAGGCGGAAGCGCCCGAGCGTGTACTGCGGGAAGCGTGGGCAGTCGGTGCGTCGCTTGATGAGATCGGTCCGGTTGAAGCACTCCACCGGCATGCAGCTCAGGCCCGCTCCGAGAGCGGCCCCGCCCGGCGCGGCAAGGGGACGAAAAGGGCCCCGCGCGGCCGGCGGAGAAAGAAGCCCCGGAGGTAGGCGCAACATCCCCGTGGTCGGGTGTGTCGTGTCGACACGATCCGTGTCGTCATATCGACACACGCCCTTACGCTAAGTCCGGGCCGACGCCACGCAATCGCCGGTCACGGCTGGGGACCGGGGAAGTGGGGACGCCGTGGCACGGATTCTGCCCGTTCCGCTGGCATGGACACTCGCAAGCATGCCGCCGAACCGCCCCAGATCCGGATCTCCGAGCCTCCGGCTGGCCAGACCCCCCCTGCTCTCGGGATCGTGATCGCTGTCGGCGTTCTCGGCAATTGCAGGCGTACGCATTCCCCTCTTGTCCGGGCCTTCGTGTACGGGGAAGAAGCGCCGGATGCACCGACGCTCCCCTTCGGTCGGTGGAGGAAGGCCTCCTGATCTTGGGCTCTCCGCCACGGTAGCAGGCTCTCCCTCCGCTCTGACCCCGTATTCCCCGCGGGTCATTACCGGCCGCCAATGCTGTCCCGGCCACACGCCTCCGTATTCAGCCGTTAACAGGACTACTTCCTCTGGCGTCCCACTACGCGGAAGCACCCGCGGTCGTGGTGCTTGCATGGGCCAGATTCCACTGCCGAGTACCAGTCATGGTCAGAATCCGCCGTTGTTCGGTCGTCCCGCGTCCCCGTCCGGTGCTCATGCGCTCGGCACTCGTGCTCGCCGTGACCTCCCTAGGACTCCCCGGAGGGACCGGTGCCCAGGAGGTGGTGACGCTTGACGAAGCCATTTCCCTGGCGGTACCGAGGAGCCCGGTGTATGGACAGGCTCTTGCGTCAGTCGACAATGCGCGCGAGACGAGGAGGACGGCGATCGGAGCCTTCCTTCCCTCGCTCGCCGTTAGCTCGGGAGCCACGATGCGTCCGGGGTCGGTCTTCGATCCAGATCTCCAGTCCTACGTCGATGCGACGAACCGTTCGTTCACGGGCGGGGTGAGCGTGGGGATGCAGCTGTTCACAGGTGGCCGGAACCGCGCGGAGCTTGACCGGGCATCGCGGGAGATCGAGGCGGCGGATGCATCCCTCGCCGGCCAGCGATTCCAACTGGTCCTGGATGTGAAACGGACCTTTTTCGGGGCGCTTGAGCAGGCCGACCTCCTTGAGGTGGCAGAGGCGCGGGTCCTGCGTGCTGAGGAGAGCTTGGAGCTTGTGCGCCAACGGGTCCTGGCCGGAGCCGCGACGGCCTCCGACTCGTTGCGGGCACGACTGGAGCTGGCCAATGCGCGACAGGGTGCTCTGCAGACCGAAGCGCAGCTGCGCGCGGCCCGGATGGCACTCGGCAGGCGGATCGGAGCACCAGGTCCCGTCGGGGCCGCCGTCCCGGCGGACCTCGATCCGTCGGTCCTTCCCCTCTCCGACGAGGAGGTCTATCGGCAGGCCGAACTCGCCTCGCCCTCGGTGCGCGCGTCGGAACTCGCGCGGGCGGCCGATGAGGCTTCAGTCACATCGGCCCGCTCGTCGTATCTTCCCACCGCGCGTATCTCGACTGGGTACAATTGGTCGAACAACGAGTGGGAATTCGGGGGCGGCGACGGACGCTGGAGCGGACTCTCGCTCTCACTCAGCTACAGCGTCTTCAATGGATTCGGCCGGGAGTCGACCGTGGCGCGGGCAGAGAACCAGCTCCGCGTCTCGCGCCTCCAGGAAGGGGATATCCGGCTACAGGCCCGCGAGGGAGCGGATGCCGCACTCGTTGCGCTCCGCACGGCGGAACGTGCCATCGGGATCGCCGAGGAGGCCGCGATGGTCGCCGAAGAAGATCTTCGGGTCGTTCGCGAGCGCCTTGCCGTCGGGGTGGCGACGGCCTTCGAGCTAGTCACGAGCCAGGTCGCTCTCGATGAGGCTGAGGCGAACCGGGTGGTGACCCGTTACGACTACCTGATCGCGCGAGCGGAGCTGGAAGCACTCTTGGGGCAGGAACTCTGACCGGAAACGGCCCGGACAGGACCGCTCTGACCGGGCCCGGGATCGCGGGCCCCGGCAAGCCGGACCGCGCCCTGCCCCAAAGCCCGGCGGCGGCAGCCCTGATGTTACTCCGTATCGCTTCCGGGGGGCACGAGGAGAACCCGGGAGGTGGCATTCCTAAGGATCTGCCGTCCCACGCTCCCGAGGAGCGCGCCGGGAAGGATTCCCAATCCCCGCGTTCCCATCACTACCATGGCGTCCGCCCTGTGGCCCCCGGCGCCGAGGATCTTCGCCGCGTGGGATCCGACCCGCACCTGGCACTCGACATCCGCGGCGCCGCGCTCGCGTAGCTGGTTACCGAGCCCTTCGAGCTTCTCCTGGACCTCTCTTCTCCCTTCCTCGACCGGGAGCACGTGGAGGAGCGTGAACGACGGCCCGCCGCCGTTGGCGAGCTGCAACACCCACGGCCAGGCCCGCTCGGCGGTTTCCGAGAAGTCCGTAGGGTAGACGACGTGGTTCGGAAACCCCGTTCCGCGTGTCACGAGGGCGGCCTCGGGATCGGAGCGACTCGGCTCGATCCGCTGGAGCAGGACCGGCCGTCCGGCGTGCCGCACGATGTCCCACGCGACGCTCCCTACGAAGGCGTCGTGAATGAGGGTGCGGCTCCGCGACCCCACGAGGACGATGTCGGGATCTCGCGCGTGCGCTGCTTCGACGACGGCGTGCGCCGGAGACCCGGTCGGGACGTGTACGGACACACTGAATCCTTCGGCACGGAGGTCTTCGGCCAGCCGGTTCAGGCGGCCACGGAGCTCCGCGATGTGGTCGATCGCCTGCGATGCCGTGCCCCGGGGCGGCTTCGTCGCATGGACGAGCGTGAGCTCCTTCGTGCCGAACTCCCGGAGGCCCGGGAGGGCTGACACGAGCGCCGCCGTCGCCGGCGAGAGGGCCATCGAAACCAGGACATTGTCGAACATCCGCTGCCTTCCTCTCATGGGGCCGGGGGTGGGTCTGGCGAAAGCCGGGCTGCCCGGACCGGGGGTCCCCGAACGCCTCGGGGTTCGCGTGGGTCGCGCGGTCGGCGTTGCCGCGGCCCCGCCGACGGAGGTAAGGCTATACCGAATCTTTGCCAGTGGGACAAGGGGCTGTGGTGGGTGTCCCTCAGGTGCGCGGCCGGTGCTGGTACTCTCCGGTTGACGGGACACCGCCCCGCGTGAATGCCCGCGTGTTCAGGAGTGTGCGCGGGCATGCGGTGGGGAACACGGGTGGATCGGGACGTGGGAGGAGACCCGGTGAGGCTTCGGGCGGCGCGCGCGGGACCGGGAACGGGGATTTCCGGGGCCCGCGGCCCGACCGCAGGCACCGGAATGTCCTGACCTGGTCCGCCGGCTGTGTCCTGGCCAGGAGCGCGACGCCGGGCGGGTCCCGATTGACTCGCCCGCGAGCTAGCGCTGAAGATTGGACCCCGGAGCGGCGCCCGCGGGAAGGTGCCAACGCCCGGGCAAGCGGGGATTCGGGTCAGGAGTGGGATGATGATACGCGCGGTTCCGTCTGGAGAGGGGGAGGGCCCGTCTGCCGGGGATGAGGGGCGAGTCCCGGGGCTCGGCGCCACTGCGGCCCTCCTCCTCGGGATAGCCGGCCTCTTCCTTCTGGGCGCCCCGCCGCTCTATCTCCTCCTGGGCGAGTTCGGACTCCTTGTCGCCCAGGTCGGGCTATTCTTCCTTCCGGTGGCCGTGTACCTCCGGAGAGGCGACTTCGATCTCGCCCGGACGCTGTCGCTTCGCTTCCCCTCCCTCCCGCAGACGCTCGGGGGTATCGTTGTCCTCGCCGGCGGACTTCAGCTTGCGCTCGTGCTCGCGTGGGTCCAGAGCCTGATTCTGCCGGTGCCGATGGAGTACCTCGAGGCGATCTCGGGTACGCTGACGGCGGACTCGCTCCTCCGGTACCTGTGGCTCCTCGTTCTGGCTGCCGCGGCGCCCGCCGTGGTCGAAGAGACGCTCTTTCGCGGGGTGGTCCTCGCGGCATGTCGCCGGAGAATCCCGACCGCCGCCGCCGTGGTTGTGGTCGGTCTGGTGTTCGGCCTCTTCCATCTCACGCCCGAGACCGCCTTCCGCTTCCTTCCGACCGCATGGCTCGGGATGGTGCTGTGCTGGGTTGTCGTGGTCTCCGGGTCACTCCCGCTGTCAGTGCTCCTCCACTTCCTGAACAACGCGTTCGTCCTCACGCTCACGGCGCTCCCGATCGGTGATCCTGCGGCTTCTTCGGTCGGTGAGGGTCCGCCCTACGCGGTGATGGTCATCGGACCAGTCATATTCCTCTGGGGGCTCTCGATCCTCAGGCGTGCCGCGGGGGGCTCGCGATGATCGGGATCTGGCTCGCCGGCGCGGCGGTCGTGGCCCTCATTGCCGGTGTGCTCGCACGCGCAAGGGTGGCGCGCACCGTGTCGGACAACGACCCGGTGGTGACCGACGAGGTCCTGAGGGCCCTGTTCGAGGAAGGACGGGTGGAAGTCGCGGACGTGGACGAGCCTCTCGACGAGGAGGAGATCCGGCGCGCGGAGGACGAGTTCTGGTCATCCGAGTGGGAGGATGCGGAGCCTTGGAGCCGGTAGGGACCCACACGGCCCGCTCTTCCGATCGTCCTCTCCCTGCGGTGCCGCTACGGCGTCCAGCCGTAGCGGTAGTACGCTCCGGGAAAGGGAACGATGCGTGAGCCCGGCGGCGCATCGTCTGTCGGGTCCACCCGGTCGACGGCGATAGCGCGGTTGAGTCCGACCTCTAGGCCGAGCGCGTGGTCTCCCCGGAAGTTCCAGTCCAGCGCCACCGGTAAGCGGAGCGTCAGCAGCGACCCGACGCCATCGTCGCCCCAGACGGCCACGCCCCAGAGCCCCCCGCCCACGACGGGACGGAGCCCTCCGCCCGAAAAGTACCGTTTTGCCGTCAGGGCGGCTGAGAAGACGCTCCGGAAGGGACCAAAGGTCCCAACGATCAGCTCGCCGGACCAGTCGCCGCGGCGGTACTCGGACACGATCCCGAGGAGGCTCGTACCGCCCAAGAGGATGCCGACCCGGATCTGGGTCTCGGACGACGCGCCGCCGGTTGCTTGGGCGGTCAGGGGAAGAGAGGGGACGGCGGGGAGGAGGAGACACGCTGCGAGGACGGAGGCAGTGAGGCGACCCTGGCGTGTCATGCGGGGAAGGTAACACCGGGATCATTGCTCCACACAGAGGTGTCCTAGAACGA
The DNA here is from genome assembly GCA_012267505.1 of Gemmatimonadota bacterium. Classification (GTDB taxonomy): domain Bacteria; phylum Gemmatimonadota; class Gemmatimonadetes; order Longimicrobiales; family Gaopeijiaceae; genus JAAXGI01. The sequence continues at coordinate 6,873 of JAAXGI010000082.1, read as the reverse complement.
CCATGACTGGATCCGGGTTGCCGGGAGGCGTTCAATGCGGCCACTAGGGCAGGCGATGGATCGGCCGCCGTGGCATTGCGTCGGCGGCCGTGCGGCGGGTGCAGCGCTCATTGCTTTCGGAATCGTCAGCTGCGCGCCGCCGGATGAGCTGCCCACGACATCCGGAGAGCTTCCCGCCCCCGCGGTCGCGTACCTGAACCCCGCGCGTGTGTCCGCCTTCCGGCTCGAGACGGGAGTGGTGTACCGTGCAGTGCGCAGCGCGGCGGAGCCGTGGAGCGTCCACCTTGTGGAGGTAGACGCGAGCCGCTGCCGACTCGGATTCGAGGTTGCCCGCGCTAGGTCCGTCGAGGGTCGGGAAGAGGTGTCGGAGATGGCGCACCGGAGTGAACCGGGGGTCATCGCGGCGGTCAACGGCGACTTCTTCACCCCGGAAGATCGTCCGATCGGCCTCGAGGTCTCCGGGGGAAGCGTGCGGGGTGTGCCCACCCGACCGGTCTTCGCATGGAGGCCGGGCGAACTCCCATGGGTCGGTCCGGTAGAGTTCCGCGGGGACACACTTCGAGCCGGCCGCTGGACGGTCCCCGCCGCCAGCCGCGTCAACGGCGTCCAAGTGGTGTCAGGGTTCCCCGCGCTTCTCGCCGCCGGCCGCATCGTGGGAGATTTGGAGATGGGCGAGCGGCCGGGTTTTTCCGGAGAGCGGCATCCGCGCACGGGTGTCGGCTTCGATCGGGGGCGAATGCGTCTCTGGCTCGCGGTTGTCGAGGGTCGTCGGGAGGGCATTGCCGAAGGGATGACGCTCCCGGAGTTCGCCGCGCTCTTTCGGTCGCTCGGCGCGGAGGATGCAATCAACCTGGACGGGGGAGGGTCATCAGTCATGGTGATCCGTGGCGAAGTCGTGAGCCGTTCGTCCGATCCGTCGGGAGAGCGCCCCGTGGTGAACGGACTGATCCTGCGCAGCGACGAAGGTTACTGTGTCCGGCGCATGTGACGGCGATCCTTCCGGGAGTCCGCCGTCCGGCGACGGGACGGAACAAGAAGCGCTCCAAGGCTTTCCCCGCACCGTGTTTCTCGGGCGTCGAGAGCGGGTGCTCGATGCCCTCGGCGGTGGGGCGATGGTACTTCCCGCCGCGCCCCCCCTGATCCGCTCCGTTGACGCAACGCTTCGGTACCGCCCCTCCTCCGAGCTCTTCTATCTGACCGGGCTCACCGATCCTGGCGCCCTCCTTGTCCTCAGGGGGTTCGCCGACGGCAACCGCTCGGTGCTCTTTGCCCGCTCCCGCAATGCCAAGGCCGAGGCGTGGTCCGGGCTGCGGACGGATCCGGAGGAGGTCGGCCGCCGGACTGGCGTCGACGAAGTGCGGCCGGCGGGTCGGATCCGCGATCACCTCGGTGCGCTTCTCGCGGGCGCCGACCGGATCTTCTTCAGGCTCGGAACGGACCCGACCGTCGAGGCCCGGGTCCGGCATGCACTGGAGGTGGCCCGTCTCCGGGGTGCCCGGCACGGGACCGGGCCGAGGGGAGTCCTGGATCCCGGGCTGATCCTCGACGATCTCCGGCTCCGCAAGGACGCATCGGAGATCCAGGCGATCCGGGGCGCGGTCGACATCACGGCGACGGCGCTGCGTACCGCCGTCGCTCACCTGCGGCCCGGGATCGGTGAGTGGGAGCTCGAGGCCGAGCTCGAGGCCGGATTCCGGCGCTTGGGGGCGGCGGGTCCGGCGTTCGCGAGCATTGTCGGATCGGGGGCCAACGGATGCGTTCTCCACTATGTCGAAAATTCCCGGCGGATGCAGGCGGGCGACTTGGTGCTAATCGACGCAGGGGCCGAGTCACGCATGTACGCGGGGGACATCAGCCGCACGTTTCCGGTCTCCGGCAGCTTCTCTCCGGAGCAGGCCGACCTGTATCAGCTGGTCGATGCGGCAAGACGGGCCGCGATCCGGAAGGTCCGCCCCGGCACGGCCGTGTCGGAGATCCACGAGGCGGCGGTCGCAACGCTGACCGAAGGACTCCATCAGCTCGGAGTGGCCGAGGGAAACGGCGACCGTGGGGCCGACTCCGGGGTGCACGAGCGGTTCTTCCCCCACCAGACCTCGCACTGGCTCGGAATCGATGTGCACGATGTCGGCGACTACGCTACCAACGGCGTCGCCCGGCGCCTCGAGGAGGGGATGGTGCTCACTGTGGAGCCCGGGCTCTACTTCGGCCCCGGAACCCCCGCCGGGCCGTTCGAGGGGATCGGGATCCGGATCGAGGACGATGTGCTGGTCACCGGCGACGGCGTGGAAGTTCTCTCCGCGGCGCTTCCGACCGGACTGGACGATGTAGCCGCACTTGTCGGCCGGGCGCCGGATGGATAGCAACGATCCCGGTGGGGGCGGGAAGAAGCCCCCGGCCGGTCCCGCGTTCTACCACGGGCACGGGCTCGGGAACGACTACCTCGTCTTCGAGTCCGCCGCCCGAGGCGGGGAGCCCGGCTGGCCTGTCACCGGAGGCGCCGTCCGGATGATCTGCCGGAAGGGTGTCGGGCCCGGTTCCGACGGCATCGTTCTCCTGTCGTCCAGGCACCCGGCCGACGGCGTCTTCCGGGCGCGCGGATACAATCCGGACGGATCCGAATTTGAGCGGAGCGGAAATGGCCTCCGAGTGCTGGCCTCCCACCTCCACCGGGCGGGGCTTGTCGGCCGGAGACCCTTCGCGGTGCGACTGGGCGGTCTGGCACCTGTGCAGATGACCGTGCACGAAGCGGACCGGGCTGGCCGCTACGATGTCTCGGTCGAGATGGGAAGGGCCGAGGTGGGACTCGTCGCGGTCGATGCGGAGCGGAGCCTGCTCGACGCCCGGGGCCGGGCGGTGCGCCCGTCAGGGGAGGCTGTCGAGTTCGTTCCCGTCTCTGTGGGCAATCCCCACGCCGTTGTTTTCTCCGGCGGCGATGTGATAGAGGAGATCGGTCCGTTCCTCTCCACCCACCCTGCCTTCCGTTCCGGGGTGAATGTCCAGCTGGCTGGCGTAGAGGCCCCCGGGCGTCTTGCGATCCGGGTCTGGGAACGGGGAGCCGGGCCCACGAGCGCGTCCGGGACGAGCGCGTGCGCGGCGGCGGTCGCTGCAGTATGGACGGGACGGATCAAGCCGGGCCCGGTGCAGGTCCGGATGGACGGGGGGACGCTGGTCGTCCAGATCGCGACGGGCCTTGACATCGGGCTCCGTGGTCCGGTCGAGGAGATCGCGGACGGTCGGCTCACGGACGCGTACATGGAGAGGCTCCGGCGCCTTCCTGCGTAGGTCGGAGGAAGTCGGGCGGACGGCGGCGTCAGGTCCGGACCCACCGGATCAGCAGCAGTCCGATGATCAAGAAGAAGGCGTTCGGAAGCCACGCCGCGATCCGGGGGTCGAGCACGCCCGCGTATCCGAGGTTCTCAGAGACCCGCAGGAGCACCATGTAGACAATCGCCGTGGCAAGTGAGAGACCGACCCCAAAGGCGGTCCCGCCCCGCTGGAAGGACGTGGCGAGCGGTGCTGCGAAGAGGATGATCACGAGGGTGGCGGCGGGCACGGCGAGCCGCTCCTCCATCTTGGTCCGCGTTCTCCCCACGTCTCCCCCGGACCGGAGCAGCCGGTCCCCGAAATCGCTCAGATCGGCATACGTCATCTCGTCCTCGTCCCGGACCATCTCGAGGAGATCCTCCGGGCGTTCGGTCAGGCTGCGGATAAGTGCCAACTCGAATCCCACCGTGACTTCCGTGCTGTCCGCGTGCACCTCGCGGCTGTATCCGTCCTGGAACAGCCAGCCTTGCCCGGACCAGAAACGTGCCGACCCGGCCTGGATGTGCCGTACCGGGGCCTCGGGGTCCCGCGGCAGCTCCTGGAGCGAGACCCCGATCATGCGTCCGTCGTCCACGGTGAGACGCCGGACGCTCAGCGACTGCCCGTTGTCGGTCACGTAGACGAAGTCGTTCCTCCACGCCTGCCCGATCGGACGGTCACCCCTCAGGTCGCCGGCGATCCTCGTGGCCCGGGGCGCGAGCTCGGCGAGCCCGAGACCCGCCGCCGTCAGGATCAGACCCACCGGCAGCAGTGGTGCGGCGAGGCGGTGGAAGGAAATGCCGCCGGCCTTTGCCGCCATGATCTCCCGGTGAGCCGTCATCGGATGGATCGTGAATACTGCGGCGAGCAGGCTCGCGAACGGGAAAGACCAAGAGAGGAATTTCGGATACTCATAGACGTAGGAGAGGGCGGTATCCCCCAGCGTCATCCCCTGGCCGAGGTACCGGTCTAGGTTCTCCGTGATGTCCCCGACAATGAAGAGAAAGGGCGCACCGAACACGAAGAGAAGAAACAGCCGCAGGAAACTGCGGACGACGAGGCGGTCGAGGATCCGCACCTGCGGTCTAGCTCCGGACGCCCGGGATCACGTGCCCCCCCGCGGTCGCGCGAGCCGACTCAAGGTCGCTCCGAACAGGCTTACGACCTCCGCCCACGCATTCCCCCGGTTCGTGGAGATCCGGTCACCGACACTCCAGAGGAGCGTGACTGCGATCGAGAAGAGGACCGCATTCGACGCCCACATGGCGACGATCGGGTCGACCTGCCCCTGATCGGCGAACCGTTCGCCGCCGATCAGGCCGATCCAGTAGATGCAGAAGACGAGGACGGAAGCCGCGATGACCATTCCCGCCCCGCCCCGGGGAAACCGTATGGCGAGTGGCGGGCCCAAGAGGATGAAGATCACGCAGGCGGCGGCGATTGCGTACTTCTTGTGGATCTCCACGAGATCGCGGGCCCGAGCGAGGCGAAAGACGTCCCAGCGGGCGCGGTGGATGCGCATCTCCCCAGCAGCGGAACTCGCGAGCGTCAGCGGGGCGAGAAGCACCCCTTCCTGCTCGATCTCAGGCTCCGACGTGGCCGAGCGCGCTTCTTCCGGTGACAGCCCGAGCGCGATCTCAACCGCCTCCCGGGAGGTCGCCCGATTCGCCTCCTCGATTCCCCTGAGCTCCGCGACGCTCGCTTCCACCTCGTCCCGGAGCATGTCCACTGTCATCTCGCGGTCGCTCCGGCTCCCGTCCGTCGACTGGCGCTCGAACTCCTGAACGACGCCGCGCAGCGGAAGCACTTGGCTCTCGTAGTTGAGCCTCTGGAAGACGCCCGGCCGATCGTCGGTGACTTCGAGCACGATGCCGTCTTCAAGCGTGAGGACGAGGTCGCGGAGGTCGGGCGTGAAGGCCATGCGCCCCCTCTCGGCCGTGATGGTCCGAAGCTCGCCCGACTCGCTCAGATCGAAGATCGTGACCTCGGCAAGCTCGTTCGTCAGCGGATCGATGGAGCTGGAACGGAGGAAATAGCGTGAGGCGTCATCCGTGTCGATCTCGTTGATCACCTCTTCGCGCAACTCGAAGGTAGGACTCTGTCTTGCGATGTCCGTTAGCAGCGAGCTCAGCCGATGGTTCGATTCGGGCAGCACCCGGTCATTGAAGGCGTAGACGGCCCCGGCGAGGACCACGCCTACTCCGACCAAGGGGAGGACGAGCCTCAGCGGGTGGATCCCTCCGGCGGCCACTGCCGCGACCTCGCTGTTCCCCGTGAGCTCGGAGAAGGCGTAGAGGGTGGCCACCAGGACGGACATCGGGAAGGTGAGCGCGACGACGTGTGGGAGCGAGAGCACCGCGAATTCGCCGATCACGGCGAGGCCCAGTCCCTTGCCCGCCAGATCGTCGAGTCGGGTGGCGATGGCGTTGAGGAAGATGAGACCCGTCAGCGCGATGAAAGCGAAGAGAAAGGGCCCGATGTGGGCGCGGATCACATAACGGGTGAGGATCTTCATTCCGGTCGGTCTCGAATAGCGGGGAGTGCCCTCCCGCCGCGATGCACGGGTGTCGTACCCGTGTGCCTGGCTCCTGGTCCGGCGGGAGGCCCGTTCGCCGGTGCGGCGTGCGAGGGACCGGTTGGCCCGATTGCCCCGACCCCGCCGGCGTCCGTATCTTCGGGTGCCTGGCTCCGGCGCGGTGTCCGGACCCGGGCCCGACGCGGCAGGCGTCGGGTAGAAGGGGACCGGTGCACCACGCCATCCGGGAGAGCCGGGTCGCACGTTGCCGACCCCGGCGGCGTCGATGCAGCCGATGCGGTGCGCCCACCGTAGGAATCTGCGGATGTGGCCGCCGGTGGGTCGGAGCCACCGCGCAGCACCCGCCTAGATGCGCCAGAGCGTACCGGATCCCCCTTGCGTGCAAGTCGCCCGTCCGACCGCCGGATCCTATTCCCGTCTGCCCCGGTTCCACATCGCCCCGGGAGGCTGGCCATGCAATTCCGCAGCGCAATGACGCTCATTGTCTCGCTGGGTCTCTTTCCCCTCTCCGGCCGCGCGCAGCTGACGACGCTCAGCCCGGCCACGGACTCGGGGCGCTCGACCGTGTATGCCCCGAACGGAGTAATTGCAACGAGCCAGCCTCTCGCGACGAGCGCGGGCCTCGAGGTCATGCGTACGGGAGGGAATGCCATCGATGCCGCGGTCGCCGCCGCCGCCGTCCTGAACCTCACCGAGCCCCACATGACCGGGATCGGCGGCGACATGTTCGCGTTGCTCTGGTCGGAGAGGGATGGGCGTCTCGTCGGCATGAATGCGGCGGGTCCCGCGGGCTCGCTGATGACCCGGGACGAGATCATCAGGCGGGGCCATGACGACGTTCCCGGTAGCGGGCCCGAGGCGGTGACTGTTCCGGGCGCGCTCGCCGGGTGGAATGCGCTCCTCGAGCGGTACGGAACCCTGACGCTGGCCGACGTGCTCGCGCCCGCGATCCGGCTCGCCGAGGGGGGCTTCCCCGTATCGCCGATCATCGCGCGCGACTGGGACGGGCAGGTGGAGAAGCTCGCGCGCTACCC
>JAAXGI010000167.1 GCA_012267505.1 Gemmatimonadota bacterium | reverse complement strand
GCTCGGCAGCGGCATCAGTTCGAGCCTCTCCCTCGAGTGGCGGCACGACACGCGGCCGCCCGGCACGCTCGGCAGCGACGACCTCAGGCTCGCGGCGGGGCTCGCGCTCGCCTTCCCCTGATCCGGCCACAGCCGGAACTTCCCCAAGCGCGGGTGCGTACCACGAATCCAGGCAGGTGCAGGGGGTTCCACTGGGGGGGAACCGTCCACCAATAGGCCGGACGCGTGAAGACGCGTCCCCGACCGGGAGGGCTCCCCATGGGACGATCCAGCGGTATCTGGGCACGCAACCGGGAGAGGCACCGTACCGGGCGGGGGGCGACCAGCTCCCGCCGGTTCCTCCTCCTGCTCCTCCCCCTCCTCGCGCACGTCGCGTCCCCCCTCTCGGGTCAGGATCTGCCGGCCACGTTCGGCCCGCCGGATCCCGACCCCGACTTTCTCTTCGACCGGCCGAATGTCTCGATCGGGCTCCGTGGCGGGCTCTTCCTCCACGGCGCCGGAAGCGACCTCTTCGACTTCACCGAGGAGCGCTTCACGATCGATCGCTGCAACCTCCTCATCGTCGATCCCTGCGCGTACCGGGGACCCGCGCTCGGAATCGAGGGCGCCATCTGGCTCGGGTCGCGCACAGAGATCATGCTCGGTCTCGACGGGAGCTGGGTGAGCATCGACTCCGAGTACCGGGACTACACCGAGGATGACGGCAGCGTCGCGGGGCTGCCGATCCGGCAGACCACCCGGCTCTACCAGGGCCCGGCGCTCTCGATCGGAGCCCGCTACTTCCTGAAGGACCGGGGCCGGCAGGTGGGCCGGTTCGTCTGGGTGCCGACGCGCTGGAACGTCTTCGTCGCGGGGGGCATCGCGACGTCCGGCCACGAGCTCACGCTCGAGGGCGACTTCATACAGGAATACGCCTACGACTGGGACCGCGGGTTCGACGTACCGTGCCTCCAGCACCCGGAGGGATGCCTGATCACGACCGAGGAGTTCTTCTCCGAGGGCCACGTCGTCGCCCCCTTCCTCGGCGGGGGCGTCGAGATCCGGCTGACGCCGCATACTGCGTTCACGCTCGAGGGCCGGTACAATTGGGGAAGCCACCGGCTCGGACGGGACTTCGCAACGGACTTCGTCGAGCCGCTCGACCTCTCCGGGGCCCGCCTCACCATCGGGATCAACTACGCGAACTGACATGGAGCGGATCATGGGACGCCGAATCATCGCACTGCTCGGGATCGTGGCCCCGCTCGCGCTCGCCCGTCCGGCCGAGGCGGCATTGTCTCCAACCCAGGAGTCATCGTGGCTCGCCTGGATCGGGTGCTGGGACGGCTCGGCCGAGGTGGGAAGCGAGGAGGCCGCGACCTTCACCGTCTGCTTCCGGCCGCTCACCACAGGGGGCGTCGTCGAGATCCGGACCTATACCGACGGCGATCTCGTCTCCACCGAGCAGATGATCGCCGACGGCGCCCCGCGCGCCGTCGAGGAGGGCGGCTGCGCCGGGGAGCGGACCGCGACGTGGTCGAGAGACGGGGCCCGGGTTTTCCTCACCTCCGAGCTCAGCTGCGGCGAGGGGATCACGAGGGAGACGAAGGGCCTCCTCTCGATCCTCCCCGGGGGGGAGGCGTGGGTCGAGGTGCAGTCCGTCCGGGCGGGCGACGGCGCCCCGCTCGTCGGGATCCGCACATTCGTCCCCGCGTCGGAGGAGGCGCTCTCGGCAGGCCCGATCCTCGATCCCACGGCCGGGATCGAGATCGCGGTCTCGACCGCGCGGTCCCAGGCCGCGGGCGAGCTCACCCCCGACGCCCTCGTGGAAATCGTCGAGCACGCGGGTCCCGACGTCACGAACGCCTTCCTGATCGAGCGCGGGGAACCCTTCGGACTTGACCGGGCGAGCCTCGTCGCGCTGGCCGCGCGCGGCGTGCCGGGCGAGGTGGTGGACGTCATGGTGGCGGTGAGCTACCCCGAGCGCTTCCAGGTCGCCGCGGGCGAGGAGGTCGCCGAGGTCTCTCCGGAGACGGGGACCGGCGGAGCGGCCGCGACGCCCAGCACCTGGCCGCGGCGGCGCTGGTTCCGGGGCTATTCTCCCTGGGGTCTCGGCTACGACCCCTACTGGGATCCCTACCTCTCGAGCTCGTACTGGCGCCGGTACGGTGCCTACGGCTACGGCGGATACGGATATGGCTACGGGCCCTACGGGTACGGGGGCTTCGGCGGCGGGTACCGCCCTCCGAGCCTCGTCGTGATCCAGCCGCCGACGGTCACAGACCGGGCGACGCTGAGCCGGAACCGCGGCGTGGTCCGTAGCGGCAGAGGCGGAGGGTCGGACCCGGGCGGCGACTCCGGGCTCTCCCGCGCGCCGACGCGCAGCAGCAGTCCTCCCCGCGCGGCGCGGCCCTCTTCCGGAGGGAGTTCCTCGAGTAGCAGCGGGAGTGCCGCCCGCGCGGCACCCCGGTCTTCTTCCGGAAGCAGTTCTCCGGCGCGCGCCGCACCGTCCCCCTCGCGCAGCCCCTCGGGCGGCGGAGGTGGATCCGGGAACGTCCGCCGGGCGCGTCCGCGCTAGAGCCGGGCGGGCCGGCGGGGCATCCGGCGGCAACGAGAGCAGAGCCGGGGACACCTTGGAGGAAGGAGGGGCGCGCGAGGTCCTGACGCTCGCGGCGGAGGGGATGGACTGCCCGAGCTGCGCCCGGACGGCAAGGCGGCGCCTGCTCGAGTTCGGGGGAGTCCACTCCGTCGATCCCGACATCATCGCACAGCGCGTCACCGTCACGGTCGACCCCGCCAGCGCGGATCCGGAGGATCTCCGGCGCGCCCTCGGCGCGCTCGGCTACGGCGATGCCTCGGCTCCGAAGGCGCAGGAGACCGGGCACGACACCGAGGTAGGGGCGCCCCTCCTCAGGCGCCTTCCCCCGCACGTTGCCCTCGGAGGGGCGCTCTGGCTCCTCACGATCGCCGCGACGCTGGGCTCGCTCCGGCCTCTGGTGGTCGCGCTGCTCGCCACCGCGACGGTCGTCGCCACGGGCTGGCGCATCCTTCCGCGCGCCTTCGCCGCGGGGCGCCGCGGGACGATGGACATGCACGTGCTCATGTCGATCGCGGCGCTCGGCGCACTGCTGATCGGCGAGTACGTCGAGGCGGGCGCCGTCTTCTTCCTCTTCGCCGTCGCGGCGCACCTCGAGCAGCGGGCGCTCGAGCGGGCCCGCATGGAGGTCCGGTCCCTCATGGACCTAGCGCCGGTGCGGGCGACCGTGCTTCGGCACGGGCACCGCGTGAGCGTTCCGGTCGAGGAGGTCCGCCAGGGCGAGCTGCTCCTGATCCGGCCCGGGGAGCGCATCCCCGTCGACGGGACGGTCGCGGCGGGAGCCTCGGAGGTGGATGCATCGGCGATCACCGGCGAGGCGATCCCCGAAGGCGCCTTCCCCGGCGACCTCGTCTACGGGGGATCGGTCAACGGGAGCGGCGCGCTCGAGGTCCGATGCGACCGGGTGGCGGAGGACTCGGCGCTCGGGCGCGTGCTCAAGACCATCGAGGAGGCCCGGAGCCAGAAGAGCCCCACCGAGCGGTTCGTGGACCGCTTCGCGAGGATCTACACCCCGCTCGTGATGGCCGGGGCGCTCCTGGCCGCGCTCGTCCCTCCCCTTCTCGGCTCCGAATCGTTCTCCGAGTGGGGCTACCGGGCGCTCGTCTTCGTCGTGATCGCATGCCCGTGCGCGCTCGTCATCTCCACGCCGGTGACGACGGTGAGCGCGCTCACCGGCGCGGCCCGGCGGGGGATCCTCATCAAGAGCGGCGTGCACCTCGAGGTCCTCGCGAGGAGCCGGGTCGCCGCGCTCGACAAGACCGGGACGGTAACCGAGTCGCGGCCCGTGGTCCGGGAGATCCTCCCGTCGGGGGAGGCCACGGCGGAGGAGATCCTCGGCCACGCGGCCGCCGCGGAGAGCCGGAGCGAGCACCCGATCGCGAGGGCCATCGTCGAGATGGCCGAGGAGGAGGGGATCCCGCTTCCGTCGGCGGTCCGGCTCGAGGCGCTGCCGGGAAGAGGGGCCCGGGCCCGGGTCGGGGAGCGGACGGTGATGCTCGGAAGCCCGCGTCTCTTCCGGGAGGAGGGTCTCTTGACGGAGTCCCTCCGGAACTGGATCTCGGGGATCCGGCGCCAGGACGCCACGTTGGTGATCGTGGGGTGGAGCGAGCCCGGCTCCGGGACCGTCGAGCCGAGGGGTGCGGTCGTCCTCACGGACCGGCTGCGGCCCGAGGCGGCGGGCCTCGTCCCGGCGCTCCGCGGACTCGGCGTCCGGAGGACCGTCTGCCTGAGCGGCGACCGGCGGGCCGCCGTCGAGTCGGCCGCCCGCGCCGCAGGCTTCGACGAGTGGAGGGGAAGCCTCCTTCCCGAGGAGAAGGCGGCGTGGATCCGGGAGCTCAGGCGGGGACACGGACCCGTGCTCATGGTCGGCGACGGGGTCAACGACGCCCCCGCCCTCGTGGCGTCGGACGTCGGGATGGCGATGGCGGCCGGCGGGACGGCCGTCGCGCTCGACAACGCCGACATCGCCCTCATGGAGGACGACCTGAACCGGATACCCGAGGCCTTCCGCCTCGGCCGGAAGGCGGCGCGGATCATCCGCGCGAACATCGCCTTCGCCCTCGCGGTCAAGGTCGCCGTCGCCGTGCTCGGGGCCGTCGGCATCGCCACCCTCTGGATGGCGGTCGCCGCCGACCTCGGCTCGAGCCTCGCCGTCATCCTGAACGGCCTGAGGGCGAGAACGCCGTGAGCGCCCGGGGAGCCGCGCTTCCCGCGGTCCTCACGCTCCTCGCCGGCGCTCCCGCCCTCCTCGCGGCCGGGCTCGGCGCCCAGGAGAGGCCGGAACCGCCTCCGCGCCGGGCCGTCGTCGTCCTCGCCGGCCCGGCGGGCGGCGAGTCGGCGGTGAGCCGCGCGGAGATCGAGGACGGGCGGAACCGCGCCATCGCCCGGATCCTGGCCGTGCTCGGCGACCGCGCGGGAGAGGCGGGTGGGGAGACGGTCCGCTACAGCGTCTACGCCTCGGCGGAGACGAAGGAGGCGGCAACCGGCGACGGACGGTGGGCGCACCTCGAGGAGGACACCGGGCTCCTCCACATCGTCGTGAACCGGGAGATCCGGGGCGACCGGCTCGGGCTCGAGTGGGCCCTCCTCTTCAACCGCGCGCTCGGCCCTCCCTCCCTCCCTCTCCTCGAGCGGGGCATCGCCGCGCTCCACGCCCCGGCGTGGGGCGGGCGGGGGGTGCGCTACTGGGCCGCCCGGTACCACCGGGCGGGGCTCGCGCCCCCCCTCGCCGAGCTCCTCCGTACGCCGTGGTCCGCCGAGGCGTCCCCCCTCCTCACCGCACCCCTCGCCGGCGTACTCGTCGAATTCCTTCTCGCCCGCTGGTCCCCGACGGGATTTGTCGAGCGGTACGCCGCCTGGACACCGGACGCGCGGGAGATCGAGGGGCTCGAGGCCGGGTGGTCCTATCACCTGGACCGGGTACTCGCGGCCCATCGGAGCGTGATCGAGAGGGAGCGCGCGGAGGGGGGCCGCGCGAGGCGCCGCGGCCTCCCGCCGGTCCTCGGCTTCAACTACGCCAACGAGGGATACGGCCGGCATGCGGGCTACCTCTCGGAACGCTCCGACGGCTCGATCGCGCGGATCGCACGGACCGGGGCCAGCGGGATCGCCGTGCTTCCCTACGCCACCATGCCGAGCGCGACCCGTCCGGTGGCGCTCCGCGCCCCGGTGCGCGCGGGGAGCGAGACCGACGAGGCCGTCGTCCAGGCGATACGGGCCGCGACGCGGGAGGGGCTCACCGTGCTTCTCAAGCCCCACATCTGGGTCCGGGGAAGCTGGCCGGGCGCGATCGCCTTCCGCTCCCGGCGGGAGTGGGACCGCTTCTTCGAGGCGTACGGGCGGTGGATCCTCCACTACGCGATCCTCGCGGAGATGCACGGCGTGCCGGTCTTCTCGGTCGGCGTCGAACTGTCGGAGGCCACACGCGGCCGCGAGGAGGAGTGGACCGCGATCGTCCGGAGGGTCCGGAGCGTCTACTCGGGATCGCTCGTGTACGCGGCGAACTGGGGGGCGGAATTCGAGGAATTCGGGGCGTGGGAACTCTTTGACTACCTCGGCGTGGACGCCTACTATCCGCTGGCCGGGGACCCGGAGGCCTCCGACGACGAGCTGCTCCGGGGCGCGCACGCGATGCTCGACCGGATCGAGGCGGTTTCCCTCCGCTCGGGCAGGCGCGTCCTCTTCACCGAGATCGGATTCGCGAGCACCCGCGCAAGCTGGGTGCGCCCGTGGGAAGGGCATCTCGGTGCGGTGCCGAGCGTCACCGACCAGCTCCGAAGCTACCGGGCTGTGACGGAGGCGATGGAGGGCCGGGAGTGGATCGCGGGGGTCCTCTGGTGGGAGTGGCCCTCCGACCTGCGTGCGGCCGTCCGGGACCGGCACGGGTTCACGCCCGCGGGCAAGCCCGCGCAGGCGCTCCTCGGGCGGTGGTTCCGGGACGGAGGCCCCGCGGGGAGAGCGCTGCGGGCCGGGCGCCGGCAGGAAGCGCACGAACCTCCAACCTCATAGGGAGGATCTCAGATGACAGGCAGATCGCGCATCCGGAAAGGAAACGGCCGACCGGCCCCGAACACGGCGCTCGCCGGTTCCGTGGCCCTCCTGCTCGCGTTCGCCGGCTGCTCGGGCACCGGCGGAACGGACGCGGCCGGAGGGGGCGGCGACGGCCTCCAGGCCTTCGTCGGGGCCACGATCATCGACGGCACGGGCGCGGCGCCGATCAGCGGGGGCGTCCTCCTCGCCCGCGGCGGGATCGTCGAGGCGGTCGGAGCGGGCGTCGAGGTGCCCGAGGGCGCCGAGATCATCGACCTCGCCGGCCGCTGGATCGTCCCCGGGTTCATCAATGCCCACGGGCATGTGAACGGGGACCTCGCGGCCGCCCAGAGCCAGCTCGACCTGTACGCGTACTACGGGGTGACGACCGTGGTCAGCCTCGGCGAGGAGCCGGAGACGGGCCAGCTGCGCGACAGCCAGGGAGATCCGGGACTCGACCGCGCGCGGATCTTCGTCTCCGGGCCCGTCATTGCCCCCACCACGCCGGAAGAGGCCAGGGCCGACGTGGAGATGCTCGCCGCGCTGAACGTCGACTGGGTGAAGACACGCATCGACGACGGCCTCGACACACGGCCGAAGACGCCCCCCGAGGTATACGGGGAGATCCTCGCGGCCGCAGAGGACCACGGCATCCCGGCGGCGATCCATGTCGTGGATCTCGAGGACGCGATCGCGGTTGTCGAGGGCGGCGCCGCGCTCGTCGCACACAGCGTGCGCGACGCGCCGGTCGACGACGTGCTGATCGACGCGATGCTCGAGGCCGACGTCTGCCTGGTGCCGACGCTGACCCGCGAGATCTCGACCTTCATATACGCCGAGAGGCCGGACTTCTTCGACGATCCGTTCTTCCTCGAGCGTGCGCCTGACGACCTCGCGCAATTCCAGACGCCGGAGTTCCAGGCATCCCAGCAGAGCGACGCCGCTGAGTTCTGGAAGGCGGCCCTCCCGCTCGCGCTCGAGAACATGAAGGCGCTCCACGATGCCGGCGTCGGGATCGCGATGGGAACCGACACGGGTCCCTTCGCACGATTCCAGGGATACTTCGAGCACATGGAGATGGAGATGATGGCCGACGGGGGCCTCACCCCCGCCGAAGTGATCCATGCCTCGACCGGGGGAGCGGCCGAGTGCATGGGGCTCGCCGGGAGCGTGGGTACGTTCGAACCCGGCGCCTACGCCGATCTCGTCGTCCTGAACGCCGACCCGTTCGCCGACATCGCCAACACGCGCGAGATCGAGAGCGTCTGGATCTCGGGGAACCGCATCCGTTAGGAAGCCTTCCGGGGCGGACGGCGCGGACGGCACTTGCAGGCCGCGCCGCGCCCCGGAG
>JAAXGI010000026.1 GCA_012267505.1 Gemmatimonadota bacterium | reverse complement strand
GTACAGACCTGCCGGTGGCTCGCACACGCACACGATCGTGAGCGATCCGGACGACGACCAGAGCGTCTATGTCTACGTTTCGGGCACGTCGGGCGTCCGGCCGCCGGAGGAACTTGGGGGGTGCCTCGACATTGCGGATCCAAACGAGCCCGGCACCTCGTTCTGGCGGATCTCGGTCATCCATGTCCCCTTGGACGCGCCCGAGGATGCGCGCGTCGTCTCCGAGCCGAGAGTCTTCGCGAACCCGGAGACGGGGTCGATCGCGGGTCTCTGGGAGGGCGGCGACCACGGGCCCGGCACGCAGGAGACGAGCCGGACGACCTCGTGCCACGACATCACCGCGTACCCGGAGCTCGGGCTGGCAGCCGGGGCGTGCCAGGGCAACGGGATCCTCTTCGACATCAGCGATCCGGCCGACCCCGTCCGGATCGACCAGGTCACCGACCCGAACTTCGCGTACTGGCACTCGGCGACGTTCAACAACGACGGCTCGAAGATCCTCTTCACCGACGAGTGGGGCGGGGGCGGCCAGCCGCGCTGCCTCGCGACGGATCCGCCGACCTGGGGCGCGAACGCGGTCTTCGACGTGGTGGACCGCAGGCTCAGCTTCGCCGGCTACTTCAAGCTGCCGGCGGCGCAGTCGGAAACCGAGAACTGCGTTGCCCACAACGGCTCGCTCATCCCCGTCCCGGGCCGTGACATCATGGTCCAGGCGTGGTACCAGGGCGGCATTTCGATCTTCGACTTCACCGATGCGGAGAATCCGTACGAGATCGCGTACTTCGACCGGGGGCCGATGAGCGCCACCGACCTCATGTCCGGCGGCTACTGGTCGGCCTACTGGTACAACGGGAACATCTACGGCTCGGAGGAGCTTCGGGGGCTCGATGTCTTCGAGCTCGTGCCGAGCGAGCATCTGACGCAGAACGAGATCGACGCGGCCAGGCTCGTCGAATACGAGACGTTCAACCCCCAGGAGCAGCCGCGGATCGTCTGGCCCGCCGTCTTCGTCGTGGCCCGCGCGTTCCTGGATCAGGTGGTCCGCGCCGAAGGCCTCGCTCCCGCAAGGATCGGGGAAGTGACCGATCAGCTCGCCGAGGCCGAGCAGATGCCGGCCGGGCCGGCACGCCGCGCGGCGCTCGCCGAGATCGCGACGGAACTCTGGGGCGACGCGCGCCGGATCAGGCTCGGGGAGATCGAGGGCGACGAGCAGCGGGTCCGCGCCCTCGGGGGCGCGGTGCTGGATCTGGCGGCCGCCGAAGGCTGAAGACGCCTCCGTCCCTTCGTCCGGCCAGCGGCGGAGGAGACGGAGAGCTGATCAGAACGTTGGGCCCCCGTGGGGCGCCAGCGCCGGCTCTGCGGCCAGGGCTTCGGGCTCGGCTTCATCGGGGCGCACCGGCTCGTCCCTCGGCGCGGGCGGCATCGGGGCCCACCCCGCCTCCTGGACGGCGGCCTGCGCAGCGGCGAGCCGCGCCGCGGGTACCCGGAAGGGGGAGCAGCTCACGTAGTCGAGGCCCGCCGCGTGGCAGAACTCGATGGACCGGGGGTCTCCCCCGTGCTCTCCGCAGATCCCGATCTCAAGGCCGGGCCGGGCCTCGCGTCCGAGTTCGACAGCCATCTCCATGATCCGTCCGACGCCCTTCACGTCGAGCGTCGCGAACGGGTTGTCGGAAAGCACCTTCTCGCGCACGTAGTGGAGCAGGAATCCGGATTCCGCGTCATCGCGCGAGATCCCGAAGACGGTCTGGGTCAGGTCGTTCGTACCGAAGGAGAAGAACTCGGCCGAGAGGGCGATCTCGCCCGCCGTGAGCGCGGCCCTGGGGATCTCGATCATCGTCCCGACCTTGAAGGCCACCTCGACCTCCTCCTCCTCCATCACGGCTTCCGCCTCCGTCTCGACCAGCGCCCGCTGGGTGGCGAGCTCGTTCAGGTGGGAGACGAGCGGGATCATCACCTCCACGCGCGCGTCGATCCCCTGGTGCATGCACCGGGTGGCCGCCTGGAAGAGAGCACGGGTCTGCATCCGGGTGAGCTCGGGCAGGAGCATCGCGAGGCGGACCCCGCGGGTTCCGAGCATCGGGTTCGCCTCGAGCAGGTCCTCGGTCCGGGAGAGGAAGTCCTGTTTCGCGCGGATCTCCTCGAGGGTGTCGTCGATCTCCCGCAGGGTGGCCAGGTGCTGGAGCCTGACCTTGAGCTCAGAGAGCTCCCTGAGCAGCTCCTGGTGGTCGGGAAGGAATTCGTGGAGCGGCGGATCGAGGAGGCGGACCACCACGGGCAGCCCGTCCATCTCCCGGAAGAGGCCCTCGAAGTCGGCCCGCTGGAGGGGGAGGAGCCGCTCGAGCGCCTCCTCGCGCTCGGCTGAGTTGCGGGCCATGATCATCTCCCGCATGAGCGGGAGGCGGTCTTCCTCGAAGAACATGTGCTCCGTGCGGCAGAGGCCGATCCCCTCCGCCCCGAGGTCCCGGGCGCGGCGGGCGTCCTCCGGGTAGTCGGCGTTCGTCCAGACCTCGAGCCTGCGGTACTCGTCGGCCCATCCCATGAGACGCGCGAGCCAGGGGTCGGAGAGGTCCGGCACGGCGGTCGGTAGCAATCCCAGGTAGACGGCGCCGAGCGCACCGTCGATCGAGATCGGATCCCCCTCCTTCAGGACGAGCTTGCCGATCCGCGCCTCCCTGTCCTCCACATCGATCTCGAGCGCCTCGATTCCCACGACGGCCGGCTTGCCGAACTGGCGCGCGACGAGCGCCGCGTGGCTCGTCCGCCCCCCCCGGCTCGTCATGACACCCTCCGAGGCGAGCATACCGTGCACGTCGTCGGGTTTCGTCTCGGGCCGGACCATGATTACGTCCCGTCCCTCCTTCGCCCACGCCTCCGCGGTGTCGGCGTCGAAGGCCACCGCTCCGACGGCGGCCCCCGGCGAGACGTTCAGCCCCTCCGCGATCCGCTCGGCACCGGCGCGCACCTCTTCGTCGAACTGCGGGTGGAGGTAGAAGGCCACCTGTTCGGGACTTACGCGCAGCACGGCCTCCTCGCGGCGCAGGAGGTCCTCGTCGACCATGTCCACCGCGATCCGGACCTCGGCCTGCGCGGTGCGCTTCCCGTTCCTGGTCTGGAGCAGCCAGAGCTTCCCGTTCTCGACGGTGAACTCGAGGTCCTGCATGTTCCGGTAGTGGCGCTCGAGCGTGTCGGCGATCTCCACGAGTTCGCGGTATGCGTCCGGGAACCGCTCCTCCATGACCCTGATGTCGAAGGTGGCCCTCGTCCCGGCGACCACGTCCTCCCCCTGCGCGTTGATGAGGAAGTCACCGGCCAGCCCCGGCTCGCCGGTGGAGGGGTTGCGGCTCATGACGACTCCCGTCGCCGAGCTCTGTCCCATGTTCCCGAATACCATCGTCTGGATGTTGACGGCCGTGCCGATGTCGTGGGGGATGCCGGATGCCTCCCGGTAGTCGACGGCCCGCTTCCCGTGCCACGACTCGAAGACGGCCTCCGTGGCCGACCTGAGCTGCTCCAGCGGATCCTGCGGGAACGGCGCGCGGGTGTGCACCCTCACGAGCTCCTTGAAGCGCTGGGTGAGCGCCATCCAGTCTTCCGCCTCGAGCTCGGGATCGGTGGCGACGCCGGCGGCGATCCGCCGGTGGCGGAGCGCCTCCTCGAAGATCTCGCCGTCCATCCCGCGCACGACGCTCCCGAACATCTGGATCACCCGCCGGTAGGCGTCGTAGACGAAGCGCGGATCGCCGGTGAGCTCGACCAGCCCGCGTGCGACCTCGTCGTTCATCCCGAGGTTCAGGATCGTGTCCATCATGCCGGGCATCGAGAACTTCGCGCCGGAGCGGCAGGAGACGAGGAGTGGTCGGTCCGGGTTGCCGAACTCCTTGCCCGTCGCCGCCTGGATCCGGTAGAGCGCGTTGATCTGCTCCTCCCAGATGTCCTTCGGAAAGCGGCCCTCCTCCGCGAGGTAGGCGGTGCACGCCTCTGTGGTGACCGTGAACCCGGGGGGGACGGGCACCCCGATCCGCGTCATCTCCGCCAGGTTCGCGCCCTTGCCTCCCAGGAGAGCGCGGACATCCTCCCACTCCGTACCGCGGGCCTCCACGGCTCCGAGTTCGGTGAACAGATAGACCCACTTCCGTTCCATTGCTCAGTCCTTACGAAGGTCGGGGGTGGCGTGGGCGGCGCGTCCGCCGCCGCCCGCGCCCGCGGACACGCTCTTCGGCTCGCTCACCTGCCATCCAGGTATGCCCGGATGCGGGAGAGACCCGCTTCGATTTTCTCGATGTCGAGCGCGTAGGAAAGCCGCACGCGGGTCGGGCTCCCGAACCACGCGCCGAGATAGGTGATCACCTTGTGCTCGCGGTAGAGCCGCCAGACGAAGTCTTCCGGATCCCGCACCCGCGGCATTACGTAGAAGGCCCCTTCCGGGCGCCAGACATCGAGCCCCAGGTCGGTGAGACCGCGGTAGATGAGGTCGCGCCGGGCCCTCCAGATCTCGAGTTGCCGCTCGATGTAGGCACGTGGTGCGCGGGATGCGGCGAGCGCCATCTCCTGGGCGAGGATATTCGTGTTCATCGACGTGTGGGTCTTCATTGACACCACGTCGGAGACGAGGTCCGGGTCGAGAGACCAGAGGTAGCCGATCCGGAACCCGCACATCGAGTAGGTCTTCGAGAAGGAGTTGATCGTCACGACCCGAGGGCCGTTGATCAGGTAGTTCTCCCGCTCGTACATGAGATCCTTGTAGACCTCGTCGGAGAGGACGTAGATCCCCGCCCGGGCCGTGATCCGCTCGATCTCCACCAACGTGCCGACATCCTCGACGCGGCCCGTGGGGTTCGACGGCGAGTTGATGATCACGGCCCGGCATCCCTCGACCTTCGAGGAGAAGTCGTCAAGGTCGATCCGTCCGTCGACGGTTCTCACGAATACGGGTTCGAGCCCCGCGAATCGGGCCACCTCCGGATAGGAGTAGTAGTAGGGCCGGGCCATGAGGACCTTGGGGGCACCCGGCCCCTCCCTCCGCGCGATCACGCGGAGAGCCAGGTCGAGCGCCTCGGAGGCGCCGTTCGTAATGACCACGTTCGCCGGGGTCGACTCGGGGTAGTGGCCTCCCAGCTCCTCGCGAAGCTCGGGGAGCCCCTGGATGAGGCCGTACCGGAAGTCCCGGAACCGTCCGAGCGCCTCGAACGCTTCCGGCGGCGGGGGGAGATCGGGCTGGCCCGATCCGAACGAAATGATACCCTCCCCCTTGACCCCGATGAACGAGGAGGGGGAGAGCCGCTCCCTGACGGCCGTCGACATGCGCGCTACACGTCCTGCCTGGTCCGGGGCGATACGTAGGGGAACGCTCGAGCACGCGGAGGCCGGCCGGCGCCGCTGGCGTGGCGACAGGGAGCCGCAGACATGCTCCGCGCCAAGTCTAACGCAAAGCCGGGGAGAGCGGGATACCGGGCCGATACCGGGCGAGGGCCGGTTGTGGTCGGAAGTCCCGCCGGTCCGGGACTCGGTGAGAGGAGACGTGGGACCGCTTTCGTCGGATCCGTCGTGCCCGTCGTCCACCTCGCTCCCGTGGAACGGCGTGATTTCCTCTTCTCGGGGCCGAACCCGGGAGGGAGCTCCGCCGCTCTGGGCCGGGCCGGCCGTCCCGCGTTCCGGATGGAATCTCTTCGCCGGCCGGCATACGGGGCAGGGCCGCGGGACAAGCACGGGACTTCCCTGACAGGCCCGGGCGCCCGGCGCACCGGGCCGGAGGGTCCGGTATCGCGGTTCCTCCGGATCCGCTTCCGTGCCGCGCGCATCGCGAGGCTTCCTTCCCCGGCGGCCTGCCGCGGCAAGGTGCGGCCGCTATGCGGCCGGGTTGCCGACTGGCCAGCCACGGCACCGGTGCCCGGGGTCCCGCGGCAGGACTCCCGGCCGGCGGGCATCAGCCCGCGGGAGCCCGATTCGTCTCCCCTGCGGGCGCGATCAGCCGACCCGGCTGCCCTCCGGGGAGCCGCCGCCCCGCAGACTGCCGCCGGGACCGCAGGGGGCTGTCGGGACCGGTCAGGTCCCCGCCTCTGGAGGAAGGACGCCGCCGCAGCCCGGCGGGAGGAGGAGGCCCGCCTCGAGCTATGGACAGGTGCAGCGGGAAGGCGTAAGATGGCATGTTGGGCCCGTTGGCCCCGCTTGTGACTGGCGCGCTTGCGCAGGGCAATTTCGGGGCATCTTTTGAGTGCAGGGGAATTTTGATTCCTATTCGGGAGGGAGAGGGTACGATGAGTTCGAAACGCAAGGCTTGGATTGGAGTCGGCTTTGTGGCCGCGATCGCGATCCTCTGGGCGTGCGAGTCCCAGTTGCAGGATGCGGTCGAGGCACAGAGCGTGACGGCGCCGTACTTCGAGGTCGACCCGTTCTGGCCGCAGCCGCTGCCCGAGAACTGGCTCCTCGGCAACGCCATCGGCGTGTGGGTCGATGATGCCACCGACCTCATCTGGCTCGTGCACCGCAGCTCGGCGACGCTGACAGGCGGCGAGTCCGGGGCGGAGCAGGATCCGCCGACGGGCGAGTGCTGTGTGGGGGCTCCGCCGGTTCTCGCCTTCGACATGGACGGCAATGTCGTGCACGCCTGGGGCCCGGGCCCCGGCGAGATGTATCAGGGCTTGGAGTGGCCGACGTCGAACCACGGGATCTTCGTGGATCACGAGGGCTACGTCTGGGTCGGCGGCAACGGCGCCGGCGACGCCCACGTCGTCAAGCTTACGCAGCAGGGTGACATGGTCGCGCAGTTCGGCTCGGCGGACGCCCGGGCAGACGGCTCCGGCGGGTACGTCCGCGACAGCCACGACCCGGAGAACTTCGGACGGGTCGCGAAGGTCTTCGTCGATCCGGTCGAAAACGAGGCGTACCTCTCGGACGGGTACTTCAACCGCCGCGTGGCGGTGCTCGATGCGGAGAGCGGGGAGCTGCTCAGGTACTGGGGCGCCTACGGGAACGATCCCATCGACGACTACCCCTTCGGGCCGAGAGGCGCGGACCGGACTCCGGCCGAGCAGTTCCGCGGCCCGGTGCACTGCGCGGACGTCTCGAACGATCGCATGGTGTACGTCTGCGACCGGGGTGAGAACCGGATCCAGGTCTTCACGACCGAGGGCGAGTTCGTGCAGGAGGGATTCTACCAAAACGAGTCGCTCGGCGAAGGCACCACCTGGGACGTGGCCTTCTCGCGCGATCCGGAGCAGCGCTACCTGTACATCACGGACGGCCGGAACCAGAAGGTGCGCGTCGTGGAGCGTGCGACAATGCGCGAGCTCTATACCTTCGGGAAGGGCGGCCGGTATCCCGGGATGTTCTTCGGCGCCCACAGCTTGGCGACCGACTCGCAGGGCAACATCTACACCTCCGAGACCTACGAAGGGAAGCGCATCCAGAAGTTCGTCTACATGGGCGAGCGCTCGATGCCCTCGGGTGACCACGGACCGCCCTGGCCCGGGGCCGGGATGTAGTCGCGGACCGCATCTGAATTGAGGCCGCATCAGGACCGGCCCGGCGGAACCTCCGCCGGGCCGGTCGGCTTTTGCGCCGCTTTCACCCCCGATGTAGGTGCCCGATACTGCACACGGCACCGTTCCGTTGACTCACCTTCCTTGCATTGTCGACGTGTGCGGGACGCCCCGGTCTGACCCCCGGGTGCCGGTGGTGGCCGCGGTGATCGAGCGCAGGGGCCGCTTCCTCGTTGGCCGGCGTCCCCGGGGGAAACGCCACGGCGGGCTCTGGGAGTTCCCGGGGGGGAAGGTTCTCGACAGCGAATCGTTCGGCGACGCGATCGCCAGGGAACTGCGCGAGGAGCTGGGGCTCGGCGTCGAGCGGCTCGGCCGGGTGCTTTCCCGCGTGGGTGATCCGGGCTCGGTCTTCGAGATCATCTTCGTCGAGGTGTCCGTCTCGGGCGTTCCGGCGCCGGTGGAGCACGAGAGGGTCGGATGGTTCGGCCGGGAGGAGCTCTCCCGTCTGGCGCTGGCACCGGCCGATGCGCGGTTCGTTTCCGAACGGTTGACACCCCGCGGCAGTCGTACTTGACGGGTTCCGACTGCCCCGGTATATACGAGTCTTTCCCGATTGCCGGGGTTGGCGAATGAGCCTCCCGGTCCAGCCTTCCGGCGGGACTGCCGAATGGCCGCGTGGGGTGCGGATGCGAGAGGGATGCGCCCCCGCCGCCGCCCAGGACGGAATGCGGAGGCCGGTGTGGGGCCGGTGGCGGCGATCCCGTTCCGGACAGAGCGTTCCGCGACGGGGGTCTCTTGATGTCGGGGTCCGGCGACGGTGTCCCATGCGATTTGACGATCGGAGGCGTGAAGCATGCAAGAGCTAGTCATGAACCAGGGAATGATTGCCTCGGCGGTCGTCCTCGCGGTTACGTTCATCGGGATCTTCACCGAGCAGATCCACGGGATGGAGCGTTCCAAGGTCTCGTCGGCGGGTGCCGTCGCGATGGTCATCGTGGGCCAGCTCTACGGGTTCTACGAGCCGATGGCGGCGGTCGAGGCTGTGGACTGGAACGTCATCTTCCTCCTGGCCGCGATGATGACGGTCGTCTCGATCATGATCCCGACGGGCGGTTTCGGGTGGATGGCCTACAAGCTCGCCGTGTTCAGCAAGGGGCGCCTCTACCTCATGCTGGTCCTCCTGGGGACGGCGGTCACAGTGCTCTCCCTCCTTCTGGACAATGTGACGACGGTCGTGATCTTCGGGCCGCTCATCGTCCTCGTCGCCCAGGCACAGAAGGTGAACCCGATTCCCTACCTCCTCGCGGCGGCGCTGCTCTCCGACACCGGAGGGGTGGGGACGCTCGTCGGCGACCCGCCGAACCTGATGATCGGGTCGGCGGCCGACATCTCCTTCAATACCTTCGCCATCCGGATGGGTCCTCCGGTCTTCGTATGCTGGCTCCTGGTGCTGGTCATGCTCCGCTTCCTCTTCCACAAGCAGCTCTCCGAGAAGCCCGCTCCTATGGATATGGAAGAGGTGAAGATCAAGGATCCGCAGTTGTGGCGGGCTGCGATCGTAGTGCTCGTCCTGATGACGATCCTCTTCATCCTCCACAACACACTCCATTGGGAGCCTTGGTTCGTCGCCGTGCTCGGGATGACCATTCTCTTCTTCGCGTCCAAGCGGCTCCTGATGGATGAAGCCGTGGAGCATGTCGAGACTCCCCTCCTGATCTTTTTCATCGGGCTCTTCGTCGTGATCGGTGGCGTCGAGCACAGCCAGTTCCTCACCTACATCGGACAGTTCATCCAGCCCTTTGCGGAATCGAACCTCCTCGGCGCGACGATCGCCCTGATGTGGGTCGGAGCCGTTCTCTCGGCGGCGATCGACAACATCCCCTTCACGGCGGCCATGATCCCGATCATCCTCGGGATGGAGACGCAGGGCATCAATGTCGCACCGATGTGGTGGGGCCTCGCGATGGGAGTCGGACTCGGCGGGAACGGGACGCACATCGGCTCGACGGCGAACGTCTTCATCGTGACCGTGTCCGAGCGGCTGGCCCGCCAGGAGAACGACCCGAGTCTCGCGATCACCCCCGGACTCTGGTTCAAGAAGGGGGCGCCGGTGATGTTCGGGACGCTCGTCGTGGCGACGATTCTCTTCACCGTGTTCTTCGACTGGTTCACGATTCCCGTGAACTAGCCACGGAATCCCCGCAGTGCGGGGTGGTGCGAATGCGCACGGGCCCGGGGTGGGCGGGATCCGACCGGATCTCCTCCCTCCCGGGCCTTTCGCATTTCCGCGCCGGGAAGGCGTGGCGCAGGGGATCACCTTCCGGGGACTAGAAGGGGCTCCTCGAGCAGTTGTTCACGCACTATGACCGGCTAGACGAGGACCGACGGGCCGAGCTTCCGCTGTAGCGAATCCGAACCGTCGCGGCGTAGGAAAATGATGCCGAGGAGACTTGGCGGCTTCGGCGATGCAAGTGCTCCGCAGTGGCCGCGCCGACGTCGGTTTCCTCACAGTCCCAGGGTTCGTCCAAGTAGTCTGTCCATTCCCTCATCATCTGCTTCCGTTAGGGAAGGCCGGCAACTGGTGCCGGTCAGTTACGCCGAGACGGGGTTTGGGAGCAGGCGGCCTTCCTTCCCGGACAGATGCCGAGGGAAACCATCGATCGGCGCAGTGGTCTTGTCGGTGAATTCGGCGGTCCAGGTCGGGTGTTCGGATTTCAGGCGGCTTCACAGCTCCAGTCTCCGCCCGACGGCCGGCTGTTCGTGCGCATCACCTGGGGTCGGGTGATCCGGTACGTGCTCGACCCGGGAAGCCTGGAGGTGCATACGGTCTTGGTTCCCGTCGGCCGGGGGCTCGACTGGAGGCGCGGCAGCAGCGTGTACCTTGAAGGGGAACCACAACTGCACCTCTTCGCGGCACTCGACGAGGAAATGGCGATCGCGCCCCTTGTGTCCGCCCAAGAGAGTTGAGTCCCATAGAGTCGCGCGGCCCTTCTTGAGCGGCCGGCTGCTGGCGCTGGCGTCCGCGGTTTCCATCGCGATCGCCTGCGATGAAGTGGATAATGCGACGGAGCCGAGGGAGATGGCAGTTCCCCTGGCTCCTGTCGCATCCTCCGATGCACCACTGAGCCGCAACAGGTACATCGCTCTCGCGACTGAGATGACGGCGTGCGTCACGACTATCGCGGCAGCATCCCCATCACCCGGCCTCGGCGGTCCATCTCGAACTCACAGCAGGCGAGTAGCCGCCGCTTCAGTTCCGCGCGTGCCCGCTGGACACGCGATTTCATGCCCGAGACGCTGAGCCCGAGACGCCGGGCGGCCTCCGTCTGGCTGAGACCCTGGAACGAGGTGAGGACGAGGGCCTCCGCTTGTTTCGCCGACAGATCGAGGATGAACGGCATCAGGCACGCCTCGATTCGTCGCCGCTCCGCCTGCTGCTCCTCCGCAGCCGCGGTCGGAGCCGAGGACGCGGCTTCGGCTTGAGCCTGCGCCAAGGCCCGCGACTCGACGGCGCGTCGCCGGTAGTGATCCGTGATGGTGTTGGCGGCGACCCGATAGGCCCAGGCGAGTGGGTTGCGGGCCTGTTCCAGACGCTCCTTGTTCTCAAGCAGGCGCAGCAGGATGTCGCCGGTCACATCGTCGGTCCAGGCGGGGTCGACGCGGCCGGCCACATAGCCACGCAGCCGACTCTGGAACTCGGACCAGCGCAGTCCTTCTTCGCCATCGCCCGCCGTGCTCAACCCACGGCTCATCGCACGCGGCTGGTCACCCGGGCCATGGCGGTCAGACGTCACAGCATGCCGGCGCGGAGACTTCGGCCGAGCCGCCGGTGGCGGGAACGGCCGCTTCCGCCACCGGCCCGTCGCAACAGGCCGATGTCGCGACTCTGACCGGGGCATCGTCGGTGATCACATACCACTCCCAGCGCAGTCCCTGCGGTTCGTCGGACCAGACCTTGGTCTGTTCGGCGTGGCAGCAGACGACCTGCTCCTCGGTCTCGGCGAGAATGTCGGCTGCTTCCAGTCGGCTACCCGCCTCCCGCACGTGAGCGGCGTCGAATACTTCTACGCCGAGGTGGTTGATGCGCTCCGGCGCGTCGGGGTTCTCGAGGAGAACGAGCTTCACCGGCGGTTCGTCGATGGCAAAGTTGGCGTATCCCGGGCGGCGCTTGTGGGGCGCTACGTTGAAGAGCTTGCGGTAGTAGTCCACGGCTTCGTCGATGTCCCGTACGTTCAGGGCGAGCTGCAGTCGCATGTCGATTCTCCCTCGGGTGGTTGTGCTGTCGGCCTCCATCTACCGTGTTAGACGCGCGCACCTCGGAAAGGACGCATCGACGGGGAGCACGAGGCAACCCCGCCGAAGGCGTCTGCCCTCGTCTGGCCACACACCAGGAGAGAAAGTGCTCGCTGCCCATCGTCCTTCTTTTCCGACTGAGGAAGGCCACCACTCCCCGACAGAAGCGGCTCCCGGTGCGTGAATCATGTCCCCCGTCGCGCCTGGAGTGCCCTCGTCCTGCTCTCCGTGGCCGAGCTCATGGGCATGTCGCTCTGGTTCACCGCCAGCGCGCTGTCACCCGAGCTGGCGGCGCAGTGGAGACTCAGCGAGGCGCAGGCGGGATGGCTGCCAACCGTCGTGCAGCTGGGGTTCGTCGCGGGGACGGCGGTCGCGGCGTTCCTCAACCTGGCGGACATCTTTCCGGCAAGGCGCTACTTTTGCGTCTCGGCGCTGGTCCTGCGCTTCCCCACGGGCTTCTTCCTGGCCGGGGTCTATCCGCCGGCGATGAAGATGATCGCAACCTGGTTCCGGCACGCGCGCGGCTTCGCCATCGGCACGATCGTAGGGGCGCTGACGGTGGGGATGGCGGTTCCGTATCTGCCCACGTCGGTCGAGGGCGGGGGTGCGGCACTGGTGCTCGCCGGCGCGTTGCTGGCCTGCGCGGCGAGCGGGCTGCTCGTGCTGGCGACGTATCGCGACGGGCCCTACGGCTTCGAGCGCCGCCCCTTCTCGTGGCAGTTGGCGGGGGTGGTGCTGCGTCACCGCGAGACCCGCCTCGCCATCGCGGGCTATCCGGGGCACATGTGGGAGCTCTACCCGATGTGGGCGACGATCGCGCTCTTCTTCGGGCGTTTCACGAGACCTGCACTCTGGTGTCCTATCTGGATGGGCCCCACTTTGGGTCGTTACCCGAGTCTGAGCCGAGCACGAGTCCGTCCCAGGACATGAGCTGCAGGAAGCATGGCGGCTCGATCCGGGCATTCTCGCGGCTGGCTACCCCGCCGAGTTTGGATGGGCCGAATACTCGGGCCAGGTAGCTGAACCTCCTCCGAGATGGCCTGATGACGGGGATAGAAGACCGACATTCCTTTCTGACAATCGGTTAACGGATGGCAAACCGAGGTTCTCGGTTTGCGCTCTCACTGGCGGAAGGCGTCGCCCGGCTCTTCGCCACACGCCGCAGCCGGAAAGACCCGGGCTGAGATCATGACGAGATCATGAACAATCCGGGACTCGTACGGAGCGAGGACCGCTTGCGCACGGTATGCGTTCATGCGGCGGTGGCCGGGCTTTTGGCGGCGCCCTGGCCACAGCCGGTGTCCGCGCTCCAGGAGAGCCGGCAGCTCTACACAGTCTCCGCGGTGCGGGTCGACGAGGCGCCGGTTCTCGACGGAGTCTTGGATGAGGCCGTCTGGCTGCGCGCTGCGGTCATCGACGAGTTCGTGCAGCAGGAGCCCGACGACGGAGCGCCCGCTACCGAGCGAACCGAGGTCTTGATCCTCTACGATCCTGAAAACCTCTACATAGGCCTCCGCGCCCATGACTCCGAGTCGGGGGGCATCGTTTCCACCGAGATGCGTCGCGATTCCCAGCGGATTCTCGACGAAGACAACTTCCAGATCATCCTGGACACCTTCAACGACTCCCGATCCGGATACATGTTCGTCACGAGTCCCCTGGGCGCCAAACTTGAGCAGCAGATTTCCAATGAGGGCGGCGACAGCGCCCGGCGGCGGGGAGGGGGTATCCAGACCGGCGACATCAACCGGGACTGGGACGGGGTCTGGCATGTATCTGTTGGCCGGCTGGACCAGGGATGGACCGCCGAGATCGCCATCCCGATGGTGACGCTCCGCTTTCCGGCATCGGAAAACCAGGCCTGGGGCCTCAATTTCATGCGGAACATCCGCCGAAAGAACGAGCAGGTCTTCTGGGCGCCGATCCCGAGGGCGTTCAACCTGGCCCGTGTCAGCCTAGCGGGAAGCCTGACGGAGCTGAGCTCGTTGAGCCGTGGGCTGGATCTGCGGGTCAAGCCGTTCATAGCTGGCGGGGGAAAGCGCACGCTTGCCGATGGGACTTCGAGGCAGGGCGACATCGGACTGGACGTCAAGTACGGCGTGACGGCAGGGCTCAATCTGGATCTGACGCTGAACACCGACTTCGCGCAGGCCGAAGTCGACGACGAGCGCATCAACCTGACCCGCTTTCCGCTGTTCTTTCCTGAAAAGCGGGACTTCTTCCTGGAGAACGCGGGTCAGTTCGTCTTCGGGGCCACAGCGAGCAACAGCCGGCTTGCGGACCTGTTCTTCTCTCGCCGTATCGGACTCTCAGATTCGGGCGAGCACATCCCGATCGTCGGCGGAGCGCGGCTGACGGGAAAGATCGGTCCGAACAGCATTTCGATGATGGATGTCCAGACCGACGAGGCGTTCGGCGAACCAGCCGAGAATTTTCTCGTTACGCGCTACTCCCGGGACGTCCTGGCCCGCTCCCGTGTCGGAGCCATCTTCATCAACAAGGCCGCGACGAGCGGCGACCACTTCAACCGCACCTACGGGGCGGACCTCTCCTACGCGCCCCACCCTGCCATGACCGTAAGCGGCTTCCTGGCGCAGACGAGGAGTCCGGGAGTGTCGGGCGACGACTGGGGCGGGTATCTGAACGCGACATGGAGAGACGCGAGATGGAGGATCTACGGCGAGATCGCCGACTTCCAGGAAGATTTCAACCCCGAAGTGGGGTTCATCCCGAGACCGGGTGTCCAGATGCGGAAGATCCACTTCGAGCGGAACCCCCGCCCCGACCGGTTCGGGATTCGCATGCTCGAGCCCCAGATCAACTTCCGGTTCGTGGAGGACCAGACCGGCCGACTGCTGACGCGGCAGAACCACAACTTCTTCGCCGTACACTTCGACAGCGGCGCCCGGCTGAGCTTCATTCTCAACCGCTGGTTCGAGCGACTCGATGAGCCGGATCGGCTCGGAAACGGCGTAGAGATCCCCACCGGTGCATACAGGTTCCGTGAGTATCGGGCGTCCTACAGCAGCAATCCGGCCCGCCGGATCTACGGGACGATTTCCTACGGGCCGCAGGGCTTCTTCGACGGAACCCGCACGGACGTCAGCTTGCGGACGGGCGTTCGCCTGACAGACCGGTTGTCAGCCGAGGGGTCGTATTCGCGCAATGACATCGATCTTCCCGTTCCTGACGGAGCCTTCGTCACCTCCGTGGCCTCACTCCGCATCGACTACGCACCCTCGCCCACGATCTCGCTTCGGACGCTGACGCAGTACAACTCGCTCACGGATCAGTGGAGCACGGCAGCCCGTTTCCGCTACACGTATATGCCGGGGAGCGACCTCTACATCGTCTACGACGACGTTCGGCGGGATGGGAGGGGGTTCACCGAGATCAAGGATCGCCAGCTGATTCTGAAGGCGACCTACCTGATCTCGAGGTAGCGGATAGGCAACGAATCCGCACCCAACTCGTTTCTCCGTAGTGCCATAGCCCGTTCCGTCGCCGGACGAACCCAGTCCGACGGCCCGGCAGAGGAGCGAGCAGGCAGCAGCGGCTCCATTCGCCAGTGGGCGACGGCCGCGGGGGGCTCATGGAGTCCAGGGCCCGGGGACCGAAGGGGACGCCGTGCAGGATCCTGACGCTCATGCGGAGCCGGGCGGTGCCGCGCCCGAGCCGGCCGTCGAGCATGGGCTGGTTCGCGAACAGCGCTCCAGGCTCGCCGACCGCCTCCAACGCTCCAGACCCGCTTACGGTACAGCCATCTATCGGGGTTGTCGGAAGGAGTGCTGACGCCTACTCGAAATGGGGTGTCTGGGTCCGTCGCGTGTAGCCCGTCGGGGAGCTCGAGCGGATGGTCGCATGCAGGAGCGGATCCGCGGCAGAGGGAGGGCAGGTCTGCCCCAGTCTCGCAGGGAGACCGCCGACCAGGGCCTGCACGCTGGCGGCGCCCGGGCGCCGCCA
>JAAXGI010000049.1 GCA_012267505.1 Gemmatimonadota bacterium | reverse complement strand
TTCCGCGAGCAGGTGATGTTCCTCTACGCCGCGAACGGGGTGACGACCGTGCGTGGCATGCTGGGCCTCCCGGGCGACCTCGACCTTAAGGCGCGGACGAACACGGGGGAGATCTGGGGTCCGACGCTCTACCTCGCGGGCCCGAGCTTCAGCGGGAACACGGTCACCTCTCCCGAGCAGGCTGCCGAGCGCGTCTGGACCCAGAAGCGCGAGGGATGGGATCACCTGAAGATCCACCCCGGACTCAGCGTCGCGGAGTACGATGCGGTGGCCGCAGCGGCCTCCCGGGCCGGGATGCGCTTCGCCGGCCACGTCCCGGCCGATGTCGGGATCCGCCACGCCATACTCATGGGTCAGGAGACCTTCGAGCACCTGGACGGCTATATGGAGGAGGCTGGAGGCCTGCGCGGCCCCATCGACCTGGCCGAGATGGAGGAGCTCCTCGCCCTCACGATCGCCGCGCGGGCGTGGGTTGTTCCCACGATGGTGCTCTGGGAGGTGGGCGTGATCGGGCTCGGGGATCCCGAGACGCTCGCGGCCTACCCCGAGATGCGCTACTGGCCGCCGGATGGCGTCGAGGTGTGGGGAGACCGCCTCTCCGCCATCCAGGCGCGCGCCGGCTGGGACGAGGAGCGTGCCCGCCTGCACGTGGCCAACCGGACGCGCCTCCTCGGGATCATGAACGAGGCGGGCGTGGGGATCCTCATGGGTACGGATTCTCCGCAGGTGTTCAGCGTCCCGGGGTTCTCGATCCACCGCGAGCTCGCGGCCATGGCCGAGGCCGGGATGTCGCCGTACGAGATCCTCGTCACCGGCACGCGGAACGTCGGGGAGTACTTCCAGCGCTACGACTCGTTCGGCACGGTGGCGGCCGGCCGGCGGGCCGACCTGATTCTCACCAACTCAAACCCGCTCGAGAATGTCGCGAACATCGCCGACCGCGCGGGAGTGATGGTGCGTGGCGCATGGAAGTCGGAGGCCGAGATCCAGGAGGGCTTGGCCGCGATCGCCGCCAGCTTCGGCAACTGACCGCCCGGGCGGGCGTCGCCGGTCGGCCGCCGCAGCCGCCTCGGAGGGGAGGGCGCGTTTTCAGCGACCCGGTCCCGAGAGCCCCATGAACACGAACTTCCGGGCTCGCCGCTGACCGGTTTCCGCGGTATAGAGGTTTCCTTCCGCGTCCGTGGCGATATGGTGCCCGGATCCCTCGAACCAGTAGAGAACCTCGAGCGAGCGGCGGTCCATCACGAATGTCCGGCTTCCCGCCGCGACATACATGAACTGCTGCGACGGATCGGCGGAGAAGGCCACGTCCCCGGGTCCCGCGTTGTCGGGCATGAACACCTGTTCGACGAACCCTCCGTCGATGTCGAAGATCTGGACCCGGGCGAACTCCCGGTCCGCCACGTAGACCAGCCCGTCGCCGGAAATCGAGACGGCGTGCACGATGTGGAATTGGGGCGGGCCCTCATCGCCGCCCGGAACGGGGGGATCGAGGCTCGGAGGACACTCGTAGGAATCCACGGGTTCATTGCCGAAAGCGCCCCACATCCGCCTGAATTCCCCGGTGTCCGCATCGAAGACGACCATGCGCCGGTTGCCGTATCCGTCCGCGACGAAGACCTCGTTCGTCGAGGGATAGACGGCTTGGTCCCCGGGCTGGCGCACGTTTCGTATATCACCGCTTCCGGCGCTCCCGTCGCTTCGGCCGATCTGCAGCAGGAACTCACCGCTCCGGCTGAACTTGAGGAGCTGGTCGTCGGAGACAGGCTCAAGGCCCGGAAGCTCCCGCTCCGGGCAGTAGTTGCCCCCGATCCAGATGCTGCCTTCGTGATCGACATGGATCCCGTGTTCGCGCTCGGGCCACTCGTACCCTGCGCCCTCGCCGCCCCACGCGCCGAGGAAGTTGCCTGCGATGTCGAACTCGAGGACGGGGGGAGCGGCCCTGGACCGCTCCGCGCTCGGGGCGCTCCGGGGCCTGTGCAGGAGGAGAATGCGTCCGCTGTCATCGACCCCGATGCTTGACACCTCGCCGAGGACCCACCGGTCTGGGACGGCCGGCCACGAAGGGTCCAGCTCGAAGACCGGGGCGCCCGCGGGGATGTCTTGGACGCTGGCCGCCGGACCGCTGGCCGAACGGACCGGCGGGTCCGGCATGATCGGGCTCAGCCCGGCTGCGACTGCGGCGAGACCCAACACGGATGCGAACTTCATCGGCTCCTCCCGTTTCGGACGACCCACGCGCCGACCGGCGACCCCACTCACCGCCGACCATGCTCCAGCAAGGTAGGGAGGACACCGGTCCGGGAACACAGACCGATTAGGCGGGAGGGCGAGCGTTTCGTAAGGGCCTGTCTGCCAAGCCGTCGGATTCGGAGCTATTGATCCCCGCTCACGCGGCAGAACTCTGCCCGGCCAGCGTCGCCAGCCTTGGAGCCTGGAGGTCGGCTCCTACCGCCCTGCAAGCCTGAAGACGTACATCGCGTTGTGTCGCTCGCCGGACGGAATGTGGAGATCGGGCGCGAGAAACGTGGGTATCCTCCATGGACTCCCGCCGACCACTGAGGTCGGCACCGCGAGGTACTGCACGCCGTCCACCAGGTAGGTGACGGGCGTGCCCTGGACGGCCGTGCCGAGGCGGCTCTCCCAGACCTGCTCCCCGGTCCGCACGTTATAGGCGCGGATCCAGCGGTCGTAGTCACCGACGAAGGCGAGTCCACCGGCCGTGGTAAGCACGGAGGTGAGGAAGGACTCCCGCTGCTCGACGCTCCAGATCTCCTCAAGTGTCTCGGCGTCGAAGGCCCCGAGCTTCCCGAACAGACCGTCGGTCTCCGGCATCTCCATCCACACCCGACTCGACCCGGTCTCGCGGTGGACGATGTCCATGCAGCTCTGGGACAGCGGGGCGACGATGAGGTTGGCACCCGGGTGGTAGCTCATGTTGTGCCAGTTCTTCCCGCCGGCCGTCGAGGGGCACACCGAGAGCCATTGCCCGAGCTGCGCGTCCCGGATGTCCGGCCGGTACCGGACCGCGCCGGTCTCGTATTCGATCTCCAGTTGGTTTTGGTAGACCATCTCCTTCAGGTTGAGGAACCGTCCGTCGCGGCGATCCAGCATCCAGAGGATGCCGTGCTTGCCGGCGGTCACGAGCGCGGGAATCCCGGCGATATTGACGAGGATCTGCTCCATCCCCTCGTCCATGTCCTGGGATTCGTTCGGCACGTGGGATCGGTACCACACGATCTCACCGGTATTCTCGTCGAGCGCGAGCGTCGAACTGGTGTAGAGCGCCGAGTCGGCCATCGCTATGCCCCGGGTCACGGCCGCCCACGGCTTCGCCTGCGCGACGCCGAAGTAGACCAGCCCGAGTTGCGGATCGTAGCTGCCGAGATTCCAGACGTCGCCGCCGTTGCGCTCCTCCCCGGGCATGTCGCCCCAGGTATCGCCGCCGGGCTCACCGGGCCGCGCGATCGTATATCGCTTCCAGAGCTCCCGGCCCGTGCGGGCGTCATGCGCCGTGATGAAGCACGCCGACCGGCCGCACCCGTTGACGCCGTTGATCACCTTGCCGTTCGCGATGATCGGCCCGCTTGAGTTCTCGTGGCGGTTGCCCGGCTCGGCGAGCGCCGTCTCCCAGCGAACCACCCCCGTCCGGGCATCCAGGGCGAGGAGGTAGGCGTCGCTGGTGGCCATGAAGATCATGTCCTCCCAGATCGCCAGCGTCCGCGAGCGGCCTCGGCCGTACGGCCCGTCCGGACCGAAGTCCCGGCGGTACTCCCAGAGCAGGTCGCCGTTGGCCGCGTCCAGGGCCTGCACCACGTTCCCCCAGTTGGGGAGGTACATGATCCCGTCGCGGACGATCGGGGTCGGCTGGCCCCGGATGCCGTCCTCCATCCCCCACACCCAGGCCAGCTCGAGGAGGTGCGTGTTCTCCGTGTTGAGCTGGTCCAGCGGGCTGTAGCCCCACGAATTGAGATTGTGGCGGGGGTTGATCCACTCGCCGGCGGCCGGGCTCTGCAGCTCGGCGTCGGATACGGGATTCAGGCGCTCGATCCGCGTGTAGGTGCGGGTGACGCCGGTGGCCGTCGAGGAGATCTCGCCAAAGTTCTCGGGCGGAGCGTCCCGGCCCCAGGGGGACGGGATCATGGCGGGGCTTCCGGGGCGGGGCGGGATGTCGTCGGTGATCTCGGCGACCGGCCCGAGGAACCCCCCGTCCGAGTCGAAGCTCAGGTCCGTGGCGCCGGGCTCGACCCCATTCTGACGCATGATGTAGGCGGTGATGGCGAGATACTCGCCCTCGGTCAGCGACCCCTCCAGGCCGGGTGGCATCGTCGTGCGGATGTACCCCGCGACCACGGCCGCCGGCCGGCTCCCGCGGCTGTTGCGGAAGCCGGGCCCGATCAGAGCCGGAGAGTTGCCGTCGCCGCCGAGGTCCCCGAGGTGACAGGAAGCGCACGCCGCCTGGTAGAGCTGCTCGCCCTGGTCCGCCTGCGACGAGAGGTACGAGGCCTCCTGCGCCGAAGCAGAGGCCTGAGGGTGGGCCGATGCGGCCACGAGGAGAGCGAGTACGGCGCGGATGCGGGGCGAGCTTCCTCTCTGTCCGGCCTGGGATTCCATGGGCCTCCTCCATTCCTTCACGAGATGGTCTCGCCGATCACCGATCAAACGATCGGCCTTGGGAACCCGTCGCCGGCGCGCCCGCCTCGGCATCCAACGCCATACTAGATTTGGCGGTAAGCACCCTGCAAGCTCGACCCGTCGTGCGGGCCTGCGCCCCAATGGACGGACCGCTGCGCCTCCTCGCGAACCATCGCCTCAGGCAGTTTCCTCATCGGCCTGCCAGACACGCGCCGGGGTCGCGCACCATCCTCCGGCAGCTAAGTCGCCTCCCTCTTCACTGACTCTCTGATCCTGCCTCGCTTCGGCACGCGCGAGGCAGTCGGGCCGAGCCCCCGGAACGCCACGCTGCCATGGCCCCGGATCCGAAATACGCCTCAGACTCGACCCTGCTGCCCGACGACTTGGTCGACTTGCCGGGCCGACCGGGGAGTGATGCCGGCGTCCAGGTTCGCTTGCAGATTCCCCGGCGCGAAGCCCATCTTGCGATGGGGAGCCCTCCTTGCCGAGCTGTCGCTCGCCCGGCGCCTGGGGGCTCGTCTCCGCTCGAAGCGCACAGCCGTCCCTCCTTCACGCCGCGGTAGACGACCGGAAGTTCCACCTTCACTCGAAGCAGCTGGAGAACAGGGCGATGCCAGAATGGTCGAGGTCGGCACGGGTGGTCTGTCTCACGTTCGCACTGGCTGGGCTTCTCTCCCCGGCAGGGGCGCAGGGTCAGCAGAGGGCCGGGCCGCCGGATCCCGACTGGCGGCCGCCCCGGACCGCCTGGGGCCACCCCGACTTCCAGGGGAACTGGAGCAACGCGACCCTCACCACCTTCGAGCGGCGGCCGGGACTCGGCCCCGTCTACACGCCGGAGGAGGTCGATGCGATCGAAGGCCGGGAGCGGTCCCGGCTCCAGACGGATCTTCGGCCGAGTGATCCGGATCGTGCTCCCCCGCCTGTGACCGGGTCGGTCGGAAGCTACAACGAGATCTATTACGAGCGTGGAGACCGCGTGGCGAGGGTGCGCGGTGAACCCCGGACCTCACTCATCACCGTTCCCGCCGACGGTCGGATTCCCGCTCTCTCTCCGGAGGGTGCCCGGCGCAAGCGGGAATACGAGGAGTTCCGAGCTCGGTTCGGTGAGTACGACCACCCCGAACTCCGGCCGCTCGCCGAGCGGTGTGTCGTCTACTACGCGTCAAGTCCGGCCGGCGTGATGGGTCCTCCGATGATTCCCACCCGGGGGTACAACAACAATCTCACGATCGTCCAGAATGCCGACCACGTGCTGATCTACGCGGAGATGATCCACGACGTACGGATCATCCGACTGGGCGAGCCGGACCGGCTGCCGGCCCATGTGCGTCCCTGGTTCGGTGACTCCTGGGGCCGCTGGGAGGGGGATACGCTCGTGGTCGAGACCACGAACATCCATCCGGGCCAGCTGATGAACGAGCAGTCGGACTGGATTGTGCACTCGGAGGATCTGCGGGTGATCGAGCGCTTCGCCCGCGTCGATGAAGACACGATCCTCTACGAGTTCGAGGTCCACGACCCGGGAACCTACAGCGAGGTGTGGGGGGGAGAGGTCCCCTGGGAGAGGCTGGATCAGCAGATCTTCGAGTACGCCTGTCATGAAGGCAACTATGCGCTGTCGAACGTCCTGAGCGGCGCGCGTTATCAGGAACGGATGGAAGCCGGGGAACCGAGGTAGTCGCTGAGAACCATCTCGCCTGCATCCTTCAGGGGCCGCCGGTGACGGCACCGAGTCGTGCCTGCGAGGCGGGCCCATGCGGCGCAAGGCACCTCGAGCCGTCAACGAAAGAGGTGGCGAGCGCGCGGAACCGGAAACGGCAGCGGATCGGTCACCCTTGACCGGAGGGCACCCCGCCATCTTGGCGACTCGCGAGCGCCGACGGGGGGCGTGGGTCGGCGCGCTGGCAGCTGCCGGCCTCTGCATCGTGGCGAGCGATGCCGGCGCACAGCCCCGCTTCTTCCTCCGTGTGGCTCCCGAGGCAGGCCGCGCCGCGGTCGAACACACCAAGACGGTGACCATCCGGGGTGGATCGAGCTCGAGCACATCACCGTCCTCCGGCCCCGCGCTCGCCGGCAGCCTCTCGGCCGGCTTCCTCCTCCCCCTCCCGGGGGACTGGCTCGTGGGAGCCGAGATCGAGGGCGTCGCCTCCGGCCGGCGGACGCTCGAGGGCACGATCCCGCCGACCCCGGACGGGAACCCGCACGACGTCTGGCCCGGGCGCTGGGAACTGCGCGACCTCTACGGCGCGGGCGGCCAGATCCTCCTCGGGCGTGGCCTGGGGGACGGTCGCCCGGAGCTCTACTTCCTCGGCGGGGTGCGCGGGATGCGGACCGAGTTCGCCTCCGGATGGACGAACCCCGCGACCGGGACGCCCGGGGAGGACCGCAGGCACCTCGACCGATGGCCGTGGACGATCGGCGTGGGTACGACGCTCCCCCTCAGGTGGCCCGTGGATCTCCGGATCCGCTACGCCCGGTCGGTCACCAACTGGATCATCGTCCAGGAAGGCGCGCGGCTCGACTATAGGTACATGGCGAGCGCCCTCTCCCTCTCAGCAGGCATCCGCGTGCTCGACTGACCGTGGGCGATGTCCCGGCCGGAGAGGCCGGCCGGACACCACCGCCGCCGGCTCAGCCTCCCGGTATCTCGGACGATCACCTGTCCGGTTGCCCGATGCGCACGACAGGGGAACCGGAGATCTCGCCGCTGTCTCCCCCTATCGGGACGCTGCCGATTGCGCCGGTACGACGCGCTGGATCAGCCGCGCGACCGTCAGTCCCTGCACGATGATGGAGAACAGCACGACGACGTACGTGATGCTGAGTATGAATGGCCGGTAGTCGTTCGCCGGCAGCGACAACGCGAGCGCAACGGCGATGCCGCCGCGGAGCCCGCCCCATGTCAGGACCGGTACGGCGCCCTTGAGGGGTGCCTCCCAGCGGCGCAATGCGGCAATGGAGACCAACACGCTCAGCCCACGGCCGGCGAGGGCGACCGGGACGACCAGCAGACCCATCCAGTATTCGAACCCGCCACGCACAATGATCAGGACTTCCAGGCCGATCAGCAGGAAGAGCACGGAATTGATGATATTGTCGAGCAGTGACCAGAACTTCCGAAGATACTCCTGGGAGCCCTCGTCCGCCGCGTATTTCATGCCCTCGTTGCCGACAAACAGCCCTGCCGCGACCATGGCGATGGGGCCGCTGGCATCGAGCCGAATCGCGGCGGCGTAGCACACCATGACCACGGCCAGCGTGATCAGCACCTGCAGATTCCGCTCGTCCACACGGTGTATGGCGCGGTAGCCGGTGTAGCCCGCGACCAGCCCTAGTGCGCCTCCCCCAAGCACCTCCACGGCGAAGAGTTCACCGATGTGCAGGAGGCCGGGTTCGCCGCCCTGAAGGGCGACCCCAACGACGAGGGTAAAGACAACCACGCCCACGCCGTCGTTGAACAAGGACTCTCCGGCCAGCGTGACCTTCAATGAGGGCGGCACGGGAACGGTTCGGAATAGCGCCAGCACCGCGACGGGATCGGTCGGACTGATCAGGGCGCCGAAGACCAGCGCCCAGACGAAGGGGATCGGGTGACCCCCCCAGCCGGCCAGCAGCCATGTGCCCGTTCCGATGAGAAGGGTGGAGATCAGCGTGCCTGCAGTCGCCATCACCCCGATCGTCCGATACCGTCTGCGGAGCGCGGACAGGTCCACGTGCAGGGCGCCCGCGAACAACAGGAAACTCAGCATCCCGTGCATCAGCGTCTCATGGAAGTCGATGCTTCCCAACACGCCGAGAATCAGCGCGTCGACGTTCGCGGCCGGTGCCAGGGATTCGACGAGCAGCAAAGCGAGCGAGGCCGCCAGCGCAATGAGAACCAACCCAATGGTATGCGGAGCGCGCAGGTAGCGGTGATTGATGTAGCCGAACACTGCCGACAGCCCGATCAGAACGGCTCCGATTTCAAACAGGCTCATCGAATCCCTCCCTTTCAGCCGCACTCCACCGCACTTCCAAGACCCTCCGAATCGTCGAGTCAGGGACGACGGTCTTAACGAGCTTCAGTCGGTCAGAATTTTTGCCACTGGTCATTGTGACCAGGACACACGCGTGGACGGCCCCGTTGGCCACCCCTGTCGTGATCTCGACGATTCCGCATTCCTCGTCCGAGCTGGCAACTTTGCCTGCGCTGGGCAGGAGGCGGACCGTGCCCCCGTCTACGCCGGAGTCTGGCTCGGTGGTCAATAGCTGCCAACCCCCCCGCGTAAGATCCATACCCTCCAGGCACTCGGCATCGAACGTCGACTCCTGCCCCCCAAGTCAATCGGGAAGCGGCTGGCTGCCGATTCCTCTGGCGGAGGCCCTCGAGGTCGTCCGGGGCCCGTTCGCCGCGGCCTTCCACGGCCGTGCGGACATCTATGGCCTGCCGGCGTGTGGCGGCGGAGCTGCGGCCGAGATGAGCGACCAGCCTATCGGAGAGAGGAGACGGACCCTCTGGCTGCAGGCCCATCGAATGGGTGACATGCTGCAGTACGGGATCCCGTTCCGTACCGGCGAGGATCACAAGGGCGGGGCGTTCGCCGGGGAAACCTGCCAGCAGCTACCGTTCCCGGAGTTGTAGGTCGGTCCGAAAGATGGTACAAGTCGGAGTCCCCGTGTGCCGGGCGGTCGGCCTGGTCCGGGGAGTCGCCGTGTCGGTATCGTGGCAAGCGGGCCTGAGCGCCGGAGGACTACCGGGATGACAATCGAATCAGGATCGTGGGGGCGGGCCGCTAGAGGTTGTGTCACCCTGACGGGTGTCCTGCACCTGGTTGTCGCGGGTGCGTTAGCCGGTCAGGGACCTGGTGCCCCGTACGGGGAAGCGTCGGCCGTCCCGATCCAGTTCCGCGCCGCTGCCATGGAAGCGCGGCGGCTCGTGCACGCCTTCATGGCGGAGCGGGGCATTCCTGGTACATCCGTGGCTGTGGGGGTTGATGGCCGGATCGTCTGGTCCGAGGGATTCGGGTACGCGGACGTCGAGCTGGGCGTCCCCGTTACGCCGCTCACCAAGTTCCGGGGCGGGAGTACGTCGAAACCGATGACGCAGGCCGCTGCCTCGCTGCTGAAGGAAGAGGGTCGGATGGATTTCGACGTTCCGGTGCAGCGGTACGTCCCTTCCTTTCCGGAGAAGGGCCACGTGATCACCCCTCGGCACCTGATGGCTCATACGTCGGGGATCCGGCACTATCCGCCGGAAGGCAACGAGTTCCACAGCGCGAAGCACTATGAGGACATCGTGGACGCGCTCGAGATCTTCGAGAACGATCCCCTTCTCTTCGAGCCGGGCACGGCGGAGTCCTACTCCACGTACGGCGCGAACCTTCTGGGTGCGGCCGTGCAGGGCGCGGCCGGCGAGGACTTCCTGACGGTCCTGCACGAATATGTGTTCGCCCCGCTCGGCATGCTCTCGACGGTCGGAGACCACACGGACAGGATCATCCTGCACCGGACCGGCTTCTACGAGCGAACGAATCGGCGCCCCCACTATCACCTGAGACAATCGTCCTGGGGGGATGGAACCGGCCTCGGAGAACTGCTGAACGCACCCTACGTGGACAACAGCAACAAGTGGGCGGGCGGCGGGCTCCTGACGACGCCGGAGGACCTGGTGCGGTTCGGTTCTGCTCATCTGAGACCCGGTTTCCTGACGCCCGAATCGCTCGCGGAAATCCTGACCCCCGGCCGGATCGGGAACGGCGAGGTCCAGAACCGGGGCCTCAACTGGTCGATCGAGACCGATGATGAAGGACGCCGGGTGATCTCCCACGGGGGTGGCGGCGTAGGGAGCAACTCCTCGCTCCGGGTCTACCTCGAAGAGGGGGTCGTCGTCGCGATCCAGGCGAACCTCTCCCAGTCCAACCCCGGGGTGCTCTCGGAGCCGATCGCCGAACTCTTCATCTCGGCGCTCGACTGAGTCCGCAGGCGCTACAGATAGGCAGGGGGCCACGACAGCTGCGTGGTCGTGGCCCCCCCTGTCCTGCATGTACCGGACGGGTCGGCGCTTCCCTACATCCCCTGGATCGCGAACTTCTGGACCCGTCGGCCCCGGGTCTCCCCCACATAGACGTTGTTCTCGTAGTCCACGACCATGCTGTGCGCCGACATGACCTGGCCGCCGGACCGTCCGTACGAGGCGAAGCTCCCGACGACCTCCATATCGCTCCGCCGCAGGATCCAGATCTTGTTGTTGGAACCATCGTTGACGAACACCCACTGCTGTCCCGGATCCTTGGAGAGGGCCACGCCGTAGGCAGTTCCGAGATCCCGTGTCTCCGGCGAGACGAAGGCCTCGCGCACGAACGTGCCGTCCCGTTCGAACTCCTGGATGCGGTTGGCCCGCCGGTCGGAGACGTAGATGAGCCCGTCGGTCGAGAGGTCGATCCCGTGCACGGGTCCGACAAACTGCTGGGGCGGCGCTGCGTCGGGATCGAAGTCCAGCTGGATGTCCTCGGGGCGATTCCCGTAGGCACCCCAGTGGCGACGGTACTCTCCTGACTCCCCGTCGAAGACGATGACTCTCTTGTTGGTGTAGCCGTCAGCGACGAAGAGCTCGTTCGTCTCGGGATCCACGACGAGGCCGGCCGGCCGGCCGAGGTGACCCGTGTGGTTGCTGCCGCTCGTCATGCCCGGCTCGCCGATCGTGAGAACGTGCTCACCGCTCCGCGTGAACTTGTAGATCAGGTGGGACGCATCGACGGTCACCCAGATGAAATCGTCGTGATCGATATAGACCGTGTGCTCCCGTCTCCCCCACTCGCCGTACCCCGGTCCGTCCGTGGCCTCCCAGAGCGTCTGGCCCTCTCCCCCGATCGAGAATCCCTGGCCTGCAGACGTGCCGGGTCCGGCAAAGAACTGCCGGAGCTCGGGCCATGCCTGAACCACATTCCCCTCGGCGTCGAACTCGATGACCGGAGGAGCCGGCCTGCAACACTCCGCTTCTCCCTCGACCGCGGCCAGCTCCCGGCCACTCACGGTCCACGGCCGCTGGATCACCCAGATGTGCCGCCCCCGGCGATCTACTCCGATGCCCCCGACCTCGCCGAAGATCCACTGATTCGGGAGGGGTAGCCGGGGCCAGGTGGCATCGTACGCATATTGGGGGACACCCTCGCCGCTCGACTGCACTCCGGCAGCCCCGGCTCCGGGTCCCTCCCCGCATGCGGCGACCAGTGAAGAGAGGGCCAGCACCGCCATGCTGGCAGATATGACTTGACGGGTTCGCATCGTGCACGCCTCCATGATTCCGGAACCGACCAGCATCGCCGGTCCGCAGTTCTCTTCTCCCCGGTGCATCCGCTTCTACCGCGGGTCCAGACGCTTCCCGACCAGGCCCAGCCCGGCTCCCGGACGCGCCGAATTACTGCGGACAGCGGATGCACAGACCCGGCCTCACCGGCAGGGCTCGTTGTCGAGACTCCACTCGAAGCCCGGAGCCAGGGCCCGACCGGAGACCAGACGCGGAGGCGAAGCCGACGCCCCTCCCCGACGGGTCTCCGGCAGGATCACGCCCCGCGCCGGTCCCGGTCCATACCCCCGGGCCGGCCCCGACATCTCCCGCTCCCGCTCGGCCGATTCGCGTGGCGGATATTAACTCAGAGCCCGTGACGGGGCGGTCTCGCGGCTGGATGGCCTGGACTCCGGGAACCGGTCCCCGGGGGATGCCCGATGGCGCCGTCGAACCGGCGGGGCGGGCGACCGCGGGCACCGGACAGGACGCCCCCGCTGCCTGCGACAGGTCTTCCCGCCAACTTGTAACCGATGGTAACGTATCACGGGAGGGGGATCCCGGCGGTTGCCGCGAACGCCGGTGCGACAGTACGGAGGGAGGGAGAGGCGGTGAAGGGTCGAGCGCCGGGCGCCGGGGACGCGCTCCTGATCGTGGATGTACAGAATGACTTCCTTCCCGGGGGCGCACTGGGCGTGCCCGATGGGGATGCCGTGATCGCGCCCCTGAACGCGGCGCTTCGCGTGTTCGGGGTGGCGGGCCTTCCGGTCTTCTCGACGCGTGACTGGCACCCTGCGGACCACTGCTCGTTCGTCGGCCGCGGGGGCATCTGGCCACCGCACTGCGTAGCCGGCACCGAGGGCGCAGGGTTCGCTCCGGCGCTCGAGCTGGCGTCCTCCACGGTGGTCGTCTCGAAGGCAGTGCATCCGGACGCGGACGCCTACTCGGGGTTCGCCGGGACGGATCTCGCGGAGCGGCTCTCGGCCGGCGGGGTGGAGCGCGTCTTCGTCGGCGGACTGGCGACCGAATACTGCGTGC
Organism: Gemmatimonadota bacterium; assembly: GCA_012267505.1. Classification (GTDB taxonomy): domain Bacteria; phylum Gemmatimonadota; class Gemmatimonadetes; order Longimicrobiales; family Gaopeijiaceae; genus JAAXGI01. The sequence goes on along the minus strand of JAAXGI010000049.1, from coordinate 3,309 downwards.
TCAACACGGTGCTCGACGCCCGACGGGAGGGCCTCGAGGTGATCGTGCTGGAGGATGCCGTGCGCGCCGTCGAGGTGGAGGCCGGCGATGGCGCCCGCGCGATCGGCCGAATGCGGGATGCGGGGGCGGCCTTCCTTCCGACGCGCACTGCGGTCGGCGGGGAATAGAGCGAGTGCCGGCCGCCGGCGCGAAGCCGAGGTCGAACCCGGGGGACCGCGCGCTCTGTACCGATCTCTACCAGCTCACCATGCTGAAGTCGTACTGGGAGCACCGGATGAACGAGGTCGCGGTGTTCGACCTCTTCGTCCGGCGGCTCCCCCCGGAGCGCAGATTCCTCCTCGCGGCAGGCCTATCCCCGGCGCTTGACTATCTGGAAGGACTCCGCTTCGATCCCGAGGAGCTGGCGTGGCTTGGCGAGCGCCCCGACTTCCCCCCCGCGTTCGTGGACTGGCTCGCCGAACTGCGGTTCCGCGGCGACGTACACGCGATGCCGGAGGGCACCGTCTTCTTCCCGGAAGAACCCGTCCTCCGTGTCACGGCACCGCTCCCGCAGGCGCAACTCGTCGAGACGCGCCTGATTTCGCTCGTCAATTTCTCGTCGCTCATCGCGTCCAAGGCGGTGCGCTTTCTTCTCGTCGCGCCGGAGGCGGTCCTGGTCGACTTCGGTCTGCGCCGTGCGCACGGATCGGAGGCCGGGGCGCTCGCCGCGCGCGCGGCGTATCTCGCGGGTTTCAACGGCACCGCCACCGTCGTTGCCGGGCAGCGCTGGGGGATCCCCACCTACGGCACGATGGCTCATTCCTTCGTCCAGGCGCACGAGAGCGAGGCCGAGGCGTTCCTGCGATTCGGGCGCGCGCATCCGCACAACGCGGTGCTCCTCATCGATACCTACGATACGGAGGCCGGGGCCGAGACGGTCGTCCGAATCGCGCCTCGTCTTCGGGACGAAGGAATCGAGATCCGGGCCGTGCGGATAGACTCCGGCGATCTCGCCGCACACGCGCACCGGGTACGCCGGATCCTGGATGAAGGGGGGTGTCGGGAGGTCCGCATCTTCGCAAGCGGTTCGCTCGACGAACACGAGGTGACGCGACTGGTCCGGGCGCCGATCGACGGCTTCGGCGTGGGCAGCGCGCTCACCGTCTCCTCCGATGTCCCCGTGCTCGACAGCGTCTACAAGCTTCACGAGTACGCGGGCCGGCCGCGCCGGAAGCGTTCCGAGGACAAGTCCACCTGGCCCGGGCGGAAGCAGGTCTTCAGGAGATACGCCGGCGGCGCAATGGCAGGCGACATCCTGGCCTGCGAGGACGAAGATCCCGGCGGAGAACCTCTCTTGCGGCCGGTCATGCGCGGGGGACGCCGGGTCGGTCCCGATCCGGCGCTGGAGGAGGTGCGGAAGGGGGTACGGGCCTCATGCGCATCGCTTCCGCCGGCGCTCCGGTCGCTCCGACCGGGCGGTGGCACCTACCCGGTCGAACCGTCGACCCGCCTCCGGGACCTGGCCGCCGAGGCTGACAGGCAGTCCTACCGGACCGGCACACCCTGACGTTCTCCGGACGCCCGCCCACCGGCGGGCGACGGTGCGGCGTTCCCGTCCCGATACCCGGCGGCGCTACGGTCACCGGCCGAGAGGGCGCTCTCCCGGGACCGACTCAACCCCATTCACCCGCCACCCCATCTCTGCGGAGGTGCCAAGGTCGCGTGTAGTGCGCGTTGTACTTGCGATGCCGGGCGGGGTCCATGGCCGACGGGAACAGCGCGTCGAAGATGGCAAGCGAGATGTTGGACCAGGCGGATCGGCGAGTGTCGAGGTCGAGGGTCAGCCCGTTCGAGGTCAGCCGAAGGGGGCAACGCCTTCGGCCGAGGCCGCGTCGTTCAACCGGTGGTCCAGGCTCGCCAGCGGGCAACCTTCCCGGATCGCGAGAGCCAGATAGCTCTCATCGTAGGCCGTGAGACGATGACTGCGCGCCAACGCCAGGATGCAATGGTCTTCCGATTCTCCCGGACAGCGGACGGAAAGCTGGCGGATGCGGGCGATGGCTGCGTCGGCATAGTGCTGGTCGATTCGCCCCCGGCGCTCCGCCGAGAGCAGCACGTTCCGCAATTCGGACCAGAATAGGCCCGGGACCCAGGCCTCTTCTCCGAAGAGCCGCTCGAGCGCCAGATCTGCCAGCGCCGCCTCCTCGTCCGGCAGGACCCACACGGCCGCAACCGAGGCGTCGGTCACGAACGCCATCAGCGTGCGTGTCCCTCGTGGCGCCAGGAGAGGATCTCGGCCGTTGTCACCTTCTTCTGCTTCGCCCTCTCCCGGCGGAGGGTCGTGCAGAGCGCGGCGTGGTCTCGTCGGTCCTCGACCCGCGTAACGCGGGCAATCGGCCGTCGGCCACGGCAAATGACGACCTCCTCGCCGGCCTCAACTTCGGCCAGGAGCCTTCAGAGGTGCGTCTTGGCTTCGCCGATCTTGACGTGACGTGTCATCTCTCCCGGACTCCTTGCCCGCCTGGTTTCGAGAGAGCAGAGCACAATGGGCGCTCCTCCCGGACCCGTTGAGAATGCTGGGCCAGAGACCGAACTTGGTCGAGCACTTGACCAGACATCCGCTTGGCTGCCACCCAGCCCGCCGACCCCGTCAAACCGATACTCTGCATCGATGCGTCACCGCGGCTGTGTGCGCCCGTTTTCGATCTGCGGGTCCGTGTCGCGCCGGTTCCGGATCAGCGGTGCACGGCATGTCGATCACGCTGCACGAGCGGAGGCTCATCGGGCGAACGCAGGGTTGGAGCGAAGACGTGGCTCCCTGATCACCTAGGACTTCCGCACCGGGAACCTCTTCGCTGCCGACACCGACGCGGAAACGCCAGGGGATAAGGGGTGGCGGAGCCCTCCCTTGTCGGTCCCCAACATTCAACGTGGCCTGGGCTGGCTCAGGATCGGTAACGGTCCTGAGCCAGCACCTCAGCGGCTTGGCTCGGCCTCCGAATCGTGGCGCCAGCGACTCCTATCCCGGCCGACATGGCGACAGCCACCGGGATCGGATCACCCGTGGTCACCGTGTTTGACCGTTACCTTAATTGTGGCCACGGTCGAAAGGGCCCTGTCAGAACGGAGATCGCCTCCCTCACCGCAGGTCAGGTGACACGAAGCTGTCGACCTCCAACATCGCCAACATCGAGGGGAGTGCATGCACCTGGCTTTGCCATCTCGGTTGATTGCACCGGGCATCTTCCTGCTTGTGGGCTGCTCCGAATCAGGAACTCCCAGCCCGACCACTCCCACTCCACCGCTGCCGCTCACCGCCTCGTTCGCTCC
>JAAXGI010000239.1 GCA_012267505.1 Gemmatimonadota bacterium | reverse complement strand
GGTGCTCGAGCTGCATCGGCGCCGGCTCACCGCCCGGACTCGACTGATCCGAGAGGCGGCCTGCCTCCTCGTTCAGGCTCGACTGCTGGGCGCCGATCGAGGACATCTCCTGGGCCATCTGCTCCTCGGCCGAGGCGCCTTGCGATTCCTGTCCCCCCATCCCGAGCCCGGAGAGGGCCACGAGGGCGAGACGATTCAGTGCGCCCTGGGCCTCGCTGAGCTCCGCAGTGGTGCCGCTTCCCCGCCGGAGCTGCCCGACCGCCTCACCGACCGCCTGCTCTGAGGCCTCCGCTGCCTGCGCAAGCATGTCCTGGAGCTCGGGGACCTCGGCGGTGGCCTCGCGGAGCTGGCCCGAGAGATTCCGCAGCCCCTGCATGATCGCGAGCTCCGCATCGCCGAGGCTTTCGGGACTTGCATCCGCCTCGAGGCGGCCAGTGAGCGCCTCTTGGCGCCGGGCAAGGGCGAGAGCGTCCTGCGCGCCCCGGCGAAGCCCTTCCCTCATCGCCTCACCGGGGTTTTCCGCCATCTGCGAACGCGTGTCTCCAAGCTGCTCGCGCGCGGCCTCGAGCGATTCCGCCGCCTGGCTCGCCTCTTCGGCGGCCTGCTCGGGCTGACCGGACCGGCTCTCCTCGGCGGCCGCCTCCATCGACTCCCGCGCGTTCTCAAGCTCGCGCCGGGCCGCCTCCGTCTGCTGCCCCGCGTCCGTGTCACCGCGCGACGCGAGTTCCTCCCCGAGCGCGGACAGACGCTCCTCGACGGCACGCGTGCGCTCTGCCTGCTCGAGCTGCTCCCCGGCGCCCCGCCCCTCCGCCAGTTCGGGCACGAGGCGCTCCTGAGTCTCGAGCAACGCCTCGATGTCACCTTCCGCGGCGCGGAAGGCTTCCTCGATCACACTCTCGCGGAGCTCCTCGAGCGCCTGCTCGAGCCGGTTCTCGAGTCTCTCCTGGCGTTCGGCGAGTTCTTCAAGCATCCGCTCGGTGGCCGCTTCGATCTCTCCCTCCCGAAGCGCCTCCTGAAGCTCGTCGAGCTCCTCGCGGGCCTCGGGTCCGAGCACTTCCTCGAGGAGCTGCTCGAGCCGCTCGATCTCCTCCTGGAGCTCGAGGTCGGCCGGATCAGTCTCGGCCATCTCTGCAAGCGCCTCGCTCGCCTCCACGAGTTCCGTGCGGAGAAGATCCAGCTCGGACGCAAGCTCGGCCTGCTGCTCGAGCGCCTGGCGGAGCTCCTCGCGGTCCTGGAAGCCCTCGGACTCGTTCTCGTCGCCGGCGCTTCCCTCCGGTTCGAGCCGGATCTGGCGTTCGAGGTCCCGGAGCGCCTCAGTCTCCCGCGCAACGCGCTCCATGAGCTCCTCGGTCCGGGAACTGACCTCCGTGACCCGTTCTCTGGCCGCGTCGCGGAGCGCGTCGGCGGTCGGCATAGAGAGCCGGTACGTCGCCGTCTCGACGACATGGGGAGCGGGCGCGTTGTCGGAGACCCGTGCGCGGAGGAGAACGGCGTCGCCCGGCCGGAGGCCCCAGCTGGAGAAATCGAGGACAGGCCGGAGCGTGAGTTCGGCCAGACCGGGGACCGGGATCCGGTCCACGACGGGGCGGTCCTCTTCGCCCGGGCTCTGGTGGATTGTCTCGAACTCGGCCCACGCGACCCCGTAGTCGTCGGTCGCCTCGAGGAGAAGCGGGACCTGGAGCGAGAGGGGAAGTTCCGCATCGCGGCCCGGGACAGGGAGTGCGAGCTCGGGGGGCTCGTCCGGGACCAGCTCGAGGTCGAGAACCTGCGAGAGGACCGCACCTTCCCGTCCTCCCTCCACGTTCCAGCTGATCCGATCCGACCGCGAGGGACGCCATGAACCGGAGAATTCACCCTCCTCGACGGGCAGGCGGAGAGCGATACCACCCTCGTCTCCGAGGAGGAGGACCTCCGAGCCCCCGCCGATGACCCGGCCCGTAATCCCAATCGCCGTGCCTTCGGGAAGGGCGAGCCGGGGAGGCACCCCCCGGAGGCTCTCGGGTGGGAGGAGCGTGTAGGGCGGATAGGTGAGATCGAGCTGCAGGTCCGTGAGGAGAGAGGGATCAATCGGGACGAGGCGCCCCGTCTCCGTCCTGGCCCCGTCCGGGCTCGACGCCCAATAGCCGGTGGCCACCTCGATCGGCGGCAGCACGGTCTCGGCGCTCCCTTCCCCCACCGGGAGGGTGCGTTCGCGGAGAATGTCGCCAATCGCCTGCCAGTGCACGGTGACGGAATCCCGACCGGCGGCCCGCACCTCTATCCTCGGCTGTTCCCCCCGCAGGACCTCGGCGTCTCCCGGGAGGAGCGCGAGTGGGGGGAGCGGCTCGGGGACTAGGAGCGCGAGCGGGGTCATGAGCCCAGCCCATGCGCTGAGTGCCCGGCCCGGCGTCGCGACGAGGAGACCAGCCGCGACGACGGAGAGGAGCGCGCTTCCAAGCGCGGTGATCCTGACGAACCGGACGAGGGCCGCCCCGGGCCGCCCCGCCAAGCGCTCCACTCGGGGATCCAGACGCTTGAGCAGCGCCTGCTCCCCGGCGCGGGCGAGCGAACCGGACACGCCTTCCGGTATGGCGCGTGCAAGCTCCACCTGGACCCGGACCGCTCCCTCTGGGAGCGCCGCGGTCCGCTCGGCCTCTCCGGCCAGGCTCGCCTCGGTCGTCCAGCGCCAGAGGCTGGTCAGCACGCGCGTCGCGAGCGCTACGAGGACAAACCCTGCGACGATCAGGAGGATGAGAGGCCCGACCGTCCCCTGGCCCCAGCCGTCCGCTCCGGCGAATAGCCACGCCAGGGCGAAGAGCCCGGTCAAGGTGCCGAGCCCGCCGAAGGCGACCACGAGGCCGGCGCGGGCCTCGAGATATCTCCGGATCCGGCGCACGACGGCCATTACGCCGCGCGCGGGTGCCACCCCTTTTTTCAAGGTGTCTGCCTCGTCAATGCATACACGAACAGGTTCACGCCCATGCGAAGTGCCGCTTCCCGGAGCTCGGGCGGGTCATCGTGGACCTCCGGGTCCTCCCACCCGTTGCCGAGATCCGACTCGTGGCTGTAAAAGACGACGAGACGCCCCTCATAGAAGATCCCCCACGCTTCGGGCGCCTCCCCGTCGTGCTCGTGTATTTTGGGGAGTCCGTCCGGAAAATCATAGAAGGCGTGGAACACCGGGTGGTCGGGAGGGACCTCCACGAGGGGCCGGTTCGGAAAGAGTGCCGCCATCTCGCGCCGGAACGCCTCGTCGAGCCCATAGTTGTCGTCGGCGTGTAGGAAGCCACCGGAGAAAAGATAGTTCCTCAGCGCGTCGCGCTCCTGCTCGTTGAAGGCGACGTTGCCGTGCCCGGTCATAAAGAGGTAGGGATAGTCCGGCAGCGCGGGGTCGAGGGGCGTGACGACCGCTTCTCGCTCGGCGAGAACGAGCCCTGTCCGTTCCCGAATCGCCGCCATGAGGTTCGCGAGGGCGGAAGGACCCGCGTACCAGTCGCCGCCACCACCGTACTGGAGGCGGGCGATCGTCGGGGGGACAGATTCGGACGCCGGGCGCTGAGCACCTGTCTCCGCAATCACCCCGGGGTCCCAGCCCGAGAGGAGGAGGATCGCCGCGTATGCCGCCAAGTGGTTCATCGTACCGTCTGCCTTCCTCCTGATCCCGACCGCCTCACTTCGCGTCCTCTCGTCGGATTTCCGGATTCGACGCTTCCTCGAGAACGATCCGGTACGCGCGGTTCCTCCGGATCCCGAGACGGGCGGCGAGCTCTCCCGCAGTCCGGCTCACCGACGCGCCGGCGTTGAGGAGCGCTCTGGCGACCCGGCGCGCATCCTCAGCCCCCTTCCCGGGAGTGGTCCCGCCCCCCGGAGAGGGGCCGATCACCACCGTCACCTCGCCGCGGATGCGTTCCTCGCCGGCATAGTATCGGGCAAGGGAGCCCACAGTTCCCCTCCTGTACTCCTCGTGGAGCTTCGTCATCTCCCGGGCGACCGCGGCCGGCCTCTCCGATTCGCCGAGCGCGCAAAGATCACGCAGGAGCCCGGTGAGGCGCCGGGGTGACTCGAAGAGGACGACGGTCTCCTCCGAACGCCGGATCCGCTCGAGGAAATCCGTCCGCCGCTTCCCGCGCCGGGGGGGGAACCCGAGAAAGGCGAAGGGAAGGACCGGCAGCCCCGAGGCCACGAGCGCGGTGAGCGGGGCCGACGGCCCGGGTACGGGAACGACATCATGACCGGCCTCGAGGACACGCCGGACGAGACGTTCGCCCGGGTCTGAGACGAGCGGCATTCCGGCGTCCGAGACGAGCGCGAGAGACGCGCCGCCGGAGAGCCTCGCGAGGACCTCGCCGGTCCGCGCCACCTCGTTTTCCGCATACAGTGAGAGCAGCGGCGTCGAGATCCCGAGGTGGCGCGTGAGGACTCGCGTCCGGCGGGTGTCCTCCGCGAGGATCCCGGCCACCTCCCCCAGTATGCGACCCGCCCTCGGGGAGAGATCCTCGAGGTTGCCGATAGGGGTGCCCACCAGATAGAGCGTTCCGGCACGGGCGTTCACCGATGGCTGTCTCCACGGCCGAAGTGGACTCGCCGCCGGATGCCGGCACGGCGAACCGAGAAGAAGGACCTGACCGGCACGCTGAACCTACAGCATCCGCGGGTGACGGTTTCCGGCTCGAACTCGTCTTCCCCTGAAGCCGTGAAGGACCGGAGACACTCGCGTCGGCCGTCGTCGGAGTGAACCTTGCGCGGGTCCGGGCACACACGTGGTGGGCAGGCGTGACGGACGATGGGGACCACTGAATCCCCAGTGTCACCGTTGCCACTCACAGACGTGCAACAACCCCAGTTATCGATCCCCACACACTATTGCGCCAAGTGTGCGACAAATCCCGCATGGGTCGTCCACATATCGCCGTCACGCGGTGCCGGGCGGAGCCTCTTCAGCCCGGTCGATGATCGAAACTACGATCTTCGCGAAAGCGACGATGCAAGACACTAGTGGTCGGTGACTTCGCCGCCGACTCCGGACTGACATTCCTTGAGCAGCCTTGGAAAGAGCCTCCGCCAGTCGGGCCACCGCTGGTCCATCCAACAGCTGACAGGCCACCCGTCAAACACTCGCCCACGACGTCAGACGCCGTGTCCAGGGGGTGCGCGAAGCCGTACCACACCCAGATGGAGCCGGCTGCCCCGGACGCCCTGCCGTCAGGTGACCTGTCCGGACCCGGCAGCGGACCAGGTTAAGGGCTCCGCAGGCCGTCGGTTCCGGGGCGTCGCTGTCGGCGGACGGCGGAGATGACGTACGCTCCGCCTCCGCCATGACGTGGCAAGCTCAGAGGTGCTCGAGGAGCTTCCTCTCCAGATGGGGCTTCGGGACGGCCCCGATGACGGTATCCACGTGCTCGCCGTCCTTGAAGAAGAGGATCGACGGGATCGAGCGGATTCCGAACCTGTTGGCGACGGCCGGGCTCTGGTCCACGTCGAGTTTCGCGACGACGACCCCCTTGTCCGCATACTCCCCGGCCAGCTCATCGACGATCGGACCCACGATCCGGCAGGGGCCACACCATTCGGCCCAGAAATCCACGATTGCGAGCTCCGCCCCTCCGATCATCTCCTCGAAGGTCTCGTCCGTGACCTCGACCGTGCTCCCCGTATCCGCCATCCCCGTGCTCCTTGTGGCCTGTCGTTCTGAATGCTCTACCGCCAGCTGGCGCGGTCTCCGGCGGCCGGCCTCCGCCGCCGTCCGGGGAGCGCGATCCCTCCGATCCCGGAACCCCGCCGGTATCCGCGGGCGCAAGTTCGGCGCAATGTGGAGGGGCGTCAACCCGGGACGGGCGCCGGCGCGAAGGCGAACTCGGCCTCGGCCCCCCGCTCTCCCCCGGGGCGGACCCTCACCTCCGTCCCCTCCTCGATGTCTTCCTCGATGAGGCGCAGCGCCAGGGGATCCTGGATCCGCCGCTGGATCACCCGCTTGAGCGGCCGGGCGCCGAACGCGGGATCGTAGCCCTCGCGCGCCAGGCGGTTGCGCAGCTCGGCGTCGACGACGATGCGGACGCCGGCTTCGGCCCCGAGCTCGGCGACCCGCGCGAGCTGGATGTCGACGATCTTCCGGAGGTCCTCCTCCGAGAGGGACCGGAAGAGGATCACATCATCGACGCGATTCAGGAACTCGGGGCGGAAGCTGCGTCTGAGTTCGCCCCGGACCTCGCGGTCGACGACCTCCCACGCCGTACGCCCGGCCACCTCGAGGATGTACTGGCTCCCGATGTTCGAGGTCATGACGATCACGGCGTTCCGGAAATCCACGCTCCGGCCCTGCGAGTCCGTGAGCCTACCGTCGTCGAGGATCTGGAGCAGGATGTTGAACACCTCCGTGTGCGCTTTCTCGATCTCGTCGAACAGGACGACGGAGTGCGGCCGGCGGCGGACCGCTTCCGTAAGCTGCCCACCCTCCTCGTGGCCGACGTAGCCAGGCGGCGCGCCGATCAGCCGGGCAACGGCATGCTTCTCCATGTACTCCGACATGTCGATCCGGACCATCGCGCGCTCGTCGTCGAAGAGGAACTCTGAGAGGGCGCGCGCCGTCTCGGTCTTTCCGACCCCAGTGGGGCCGAGGAAGATGAACGAACCGACGGGCCGGGCGGGATCCTGTAGCCCCGCCCTCGCCCGGCGGACCGCGTTCGAGACCGCGGTCACCGCCTCCGACTGGCCGATAACACGGGCGCCGAGGAGCGCCTCGAGCCGGGCAAGGCGCTCGCGCTCCGACGCCATGAGGCGCGAGACAGGGATCCCTGTCCACTCTGCGACGACTTCCGCGATATCGTCGGCCTCGACCTCCTCCCTCAGGAACTTCCCCTGCGCCTGCAACTCGCTGAGCCGTTCCTCCGCCTCCTCCGCGGCCCGGGAGGCCTCGGGGATCCGGCTGTACTGGAGCTCGGCGGCTTGACCGAGATCCCCGGCCCGGGTCGCACGCTCCACGTCGGAGCGGAGCTCGTCGATCTCTTCCTTGAGCGTCTGGATTCGAAAGATCGCTTCCTTCTCCGCCTGCCACTCCGCCTTCATTCCCGAACTCTTCTCACCGAGATTGCGGAGCTTTGCCTCGATGGCCTCGCGGCGCTCGACGGCCGAGCGATCCTCCTCCTTGGCGAGCGCCTGACGCTCGATCTCGAGCTGGGTGATGCGGCGTTCCACCTCGTCGATTTCCTGGGGGAGCGAGTCGATTTCGATCCGAAGCCGGCTCGCGGCCTCATCGACCAGGTCGATGGCCTTGTCCGGGAGGAACCGCCCCCCGATGTAACGGTCCGATAGCCGCGCTGCGGCGATGAGCGCCTCGTCGCGGATCCGGACCCCGTGGTGTACCTCGTAGCGTTCCTTCAGGCCCCGAAGAATCGCAATCGCGTCCTCGACGGAGGGCGGGGCGACAAGAACGGGCTGGAACCGGCGCTCGAGGGCGGCATCCTTCTCCACACGCTTCCTGTACTCGTCGAGCGTCGTCGCCCCGACGAGCCGGAGCTCGCCGCGCGCGAGCATCGGCTTGAGCATGTTCCCGGCGTCCACGGCACCCTCGGCCGCGCCCGCGCCCACGATCGTGTGCAATTCGTCGATGAAGACGACGAAGCGCCCGTCGGCTCCCATGATCTCGCCGAGAACGGCCTTCATCCGCTTCTCGAAATCGCCGCGGAACTTCGCCCCGGCGAGCATCGCCGAGATATCGAGCGCGACGAGCCGCTTGTCGGCAAGCGAGGTGGGCACATCGCCCGCGACGATCCGCTGGGCGAGCCCCTCGACGATCGCGGTCTTCCCCACCCCGGGCTCCCCGATCAGGACCGGGTTGTTCTTCGTGCGCCGTCCGAGAACCTGGACGACGCGGCGAATCTCCTCGTCCCTTCCGATCACCGGATCGAGCTTTCCCTCCCGGGCCAGAGCAGTAAGGTCGCGCGAGAATCGCTCGAGCGCCCGGTACTCCTCCTCCGGATTCTCGTCCGTGACGCGGTGCGGGCCGCGCACCTGCTCGAGCGCGCTCGACACGAGCTCGCGGTCGATCCCGGCCTCCCGGAGGAGACGACCGGGGTCGTCCTTCCCTGCCGAGAGCCCGAGCAGGAGGTGTTCGGTCGAGACGTAGTGGTCGCCGAGGCGGCGGGCTTCCTCGTCGGCCCGCTCTAGAGCGCCCCGCAAATCGCGCGCAGGGGCCGGATCTTGTCCGCCCTCCACGCGCGAATGGGAAGCGAGGGCGCGGGTCACACGCTCCCGGACGAGGGAGGGGTGGACTCCGGCCTTCTGGAGCACGAGCTCGACGATCCCTTCGCGCTGCTCCAGGAGCGCAGCGAGCAGATGCATCCCTGCGATCTCGGGGTGCCCAGCCCCGGTTGCGAGGCGGGCGGCAGACTGGAGGGCTTCGCCGGACTTGACGGTGAAGCGGTCGGCGGGGGGCACGGCTCGCTCCGTGTTGTGGGTCTGATGCGTGTGCGCCCGGCGCGGGCGGCCGCACTGTCTCCACGCCCCTCCCCGCTCCCTGCCACAATGGCATGGACCGCGACGGCGGCGCGGAGTGCACTCCAATAGGGATCAAGAACCGTGCCACGCCGGGGGGCAGGCCGGGCGGTGCGGTGGCTGTAGTCCTACGGTGCCGCGGCGCCGGCAACAACCCGCTTCATGAGGGTGCCGGCGGGAATCCGCTCGCCCGACTCCAAGTGATTGATCGTCGCGATCGTGCCGATCGGAACGGCGGAGGGATACCGTTCGTGGAAGCCCTCGAGCGTCATCTCGTCGGGCACCCGGACGAGCCCGATGCGGTCCGGCCGCCGGTTCAGGACGGCAGGATCGCTCACGGGCCCGAAAGAGAGGAGAGTCACGCGGATCGCGTCGGCGTGGCGCGCCCAGCCGGCCTGCGACCCGTACCCGAGGAGCCCGTACAGCCGGTCGCGGTGGCGCACGAAGGCGGCGGCTCCCGTGAGGATGCCCTCCTCCGTCCGCGCGACGAAGTCGGCGCGGGCCGCATCGAGCCCGTTGATCGGAGCGCGGCTCCGGTTCGATCCGGCGCTGCCGAGATCGTCGAGGAGGGCCTCGAGCGCCGTGTCCGGCGATGCACCTTCCTCGCCGGTGAGGGAGACGACGGCGTCGCCGTCCGGGCTCGCCGCCTGCACCGCCGCGGCGCCGTTGTTCACTTCCCAGCCGGATGGGAATATCGCGCGGAACGCGCCGTCCGGGTGAAAGAAGGTGCTCCCCTCGAAGTAGCCGAGCCTGGGATCGGCGCCGAACGGCATCCCGTCAAGACGCTCGAGGTAGTCCTCCCTCCCGATCCGCTCGCCGGACACCTCTCCCGCTCCGATCCGTGCGGTAATCCGGTCCCGGCGCTCGAGCGGATCCGGATGTGTGGAGAGGAAGGCCGGCACCCGCCCCGTCCCCTCGCGGGCACCCGAAGCATCCGCGAGCATCTCGAAGGTCTCGGCCATCGCAGCCGGATCGTATCCCTCCCGGGTCATGTAGCGGAGCCCGAGGTCATCGGCCTCCCGCTCGTCGTCCCTCCCGTAGGAGAGAAAGAGGAGGCCGAGCCCGGTGGCAGCGGCCTCCGCGACGGGGGCCAGATCGGGCCGGAGGATTGTGCCGACGCCGAGCCCGACCTGCGCGAGCTGGGCGCGGCTCATCTGGCTGATGGAGTGGCGGGCCGTCACATGGCCGATCTCGTGGCCGAGGACCCCCGCCAGTTCGGCCTCGGAGCTGAAGTGCGCGAGGATCCCCCGTGTTACGTAGATGAACCCGCCCGGGAGCGCGAAGGCGTTTACGATAGGATCGTCGACAACCCGGAAGGTCCACGGAAGATCGGGACGCTCCGAGCGGAGCGCCATCGTCTCACCGAGCCGCTGGACGTAGGCCTGCCACCCGTTGTCGGCGTGGAGGCCGAGCGAGGCGACGATCTCGGGATCCGCCTCCCGCCCGATCTGGATTTCACGGTACTCGCTGATGAGGACGAACTGGCGTTCGCCCGTCGCCGGGTTGACCGTGCACGCCGGGAGCAGTCCGGCAAGAAGGGGGAAGAGGAGGAAGCGGAGGGTGACCTGGGAGCGACGGCGTCTCCTGGGGCGGGCTGCGGGCATTTCGCGCGGAAGAGGCTGGGCGTGTCAGGGGTCCTGGCCGCTGAAGGGGCGCATCGGCCCGTCGCTCCCTCCGGCGAAGAAAGCTATCTTTCGCGCGTCGGGTCCCGCAACGGGAGGCCCGGACCCACCCGCAACCCGATGCACCCGCGAGATGGCACCTTCCCAAGCGAACTCTCCCCCCCAGCCCGCCGTCCGCCTCCGGGACAGGTTCAGGTGGCTCCTGGTTCTCCTTACCGTAGGCGCGATCGTCTCGTGCGAGACCGGACCCGGCGGGGAGAGCGAGACGATCAGCCCGGAGTCCTTCGTGGAGGCGATGGTCGCTCTCCGGGCCTCGGGTGTTCTGGACGCCTCCGGATACCTGCCGGAGGACGAGCCGGAGCGGATCCTGGCCGAGCAGGGCCTCGTTCCGGACGATCTCCGGCGCTTCGCCGAGGCATACGGAGGCGACGTGGTATTCATGTCGTCGCTCTGGGACGAGATAGAGCGCCGCGTCAACGAGATGAGGAACCTGAACCGCTCCTGACGCACAGTTCCGGGTGATCCCTCGTCCCGCGGCCGCGGGCGGCCCCGCAACCGCAAGTCACTCCCACTCGATCGTCGCCGGCGGCTTCGAGCTCACATCGTATGTGACGCGGTTCACGCCCGGGACCTCGTTGATGATCCTCGCGGAAACCGTGGCCAGCACCTCGGGCGGGAAGGGATACCAATCGGCGGTCATTCCGTCGCGGGACGTCACGGCTCTCAGCGCCACCACATGCTCGTAGGTGCGGGCATCCCCCATTACGCCGACGGAACGCACGGGGAGGAGGACGGCGAACGCCTGCCAAATCTCGTCGTAGAGCCCGGCCCGGCGGATCTCCTCCATGTAGATCGCGTCCGCCTCTCGGAGCGTCGCGACACGCGCCTCGGATACCTCCCCGAGCACCCGGACCGCGAGGCCGGGGCCGGGAAAGGGGTGGCGGCCGACGAACGCCTCAGGGAGTCCGAGGACCCGGCCGACTTCGCGGACCTCGTCTTTGAAGAGCTCGCGAAGCGGCTCGATGAGTGTGAACGGCATGTCGTCGGGGAGCCCGCCGACATTGTGGTGCGTCTTGATCGTGGCAGACGGTCCTCCGGTCGAGACGGACTCGATGACGTCGGGATAGAGCGTGCCCTGGACGAGGAAACGGGCGTCCGAGCCGGCTTCGCCGGCGACCTGCTCGAAGACGCGGATGAAGGTGTTGCCGATGATCCGACGCTTCCTCTCCGGATCCGCCTCGCCCGCGAGCGGAGGGAGAAACTCGTGGGCGGCGGGGACGACGATGAGGCGAATCCCCATGTGCCGCCGGAAGGTGCGCTCCACTCCCTCCCGCTCACCTTTTCGGAGGAGGCCGGTGTCGATGAAGACGCAGGTGAGCTGGTCACCAATCGCCCGGTGGACGAGCGCGGCGGCCACCGAGGAGTCCACACCTCCCGAGAGCCCGCAGATGACGGCCTCGCCCCCGGCCCTTTCACGGATCCTCCCGACCGCCTCCTCGACGAACACCCCAGGCGTCCAGGTGGGCGAGAGCCCCGCGATCCGGAAGAGGAAGTTGGAGATGATCTCAGCGCCCTGTTCGGTATGGGCCACCTCCGGGTGGAACTGCACGCCGTAGATTTCCCGGTCCTCCGCGCGGAAGGCCGCGACGGGGAGCGTCGGCGTCGAAGCGATCGCCCTGTAGCCTGGCGGCGCGGCATCGACGTGGTCGCCGTGCGAGCACCAAACGCGCAGGGACCGTCCCCCGAGCCCGTGGAAAAGCCCACTCGCCCCATCCGCGGTGAGATCGGCGGGTCCGTATTCCCGCTGGCCTGGGAGGACCCGCCCACCCTCGTTCTCGGCAATGAGCTGCATCCCGTAGCAGATCCCGAGAAGCGGGATCCCGGCCCCGAGTAGCCCCGGATCGACGCCCGGCACCCCCTCATCGTAGACGGACGCAGGTCCTCCGGAGAGGATGACGGCGCCGGGGCCCCACGCCCGGATCCATTCGATGCTCCGGTCCGGCGGATGGATCTCGCAGTAGACGTGCTCCTCGCGGATCCGCCGGGCGATGAGCTGCGCATACTGCGACCCGAGGTCGATGATCAGGACCCGGCTCCCCGACTTCTCCATCGCCGGCTACACCTTGTCCCGGACGTCCCGCTCGCCCGGCAGGGGGGGAATCGTCTCGCCACGCATCAGATCCTCTAGGCTTTCCCGTTCCCGGACGAGCACCGCCTCGCCTCCCTCAATCAACACCTCGGCGGGTCGCGGCCGCCCATTGTAGTTTGAGGCCATCGCGAATCCATAGGCACCCACGGTCTCGACGGCGAGGAGATCGCCGGGTTCGGGCAACTCGATACGGCGTCCGCGCGCGAGAAAGTCGCCGGACTCGCAGACCGGGCCCACAATGTCGGCCCGGACCGTGGGTGCTCCCGCGCGCCTCTCGACCGGCCGGATGCGATGGAAAGCCCCGTAGTGGGAGGGGCGGAGAAGCTCGGTCATCGAGGCGTCCGTCACGATGAAGTGTTTCGCATCAACACGTTTCGTGTAGAGGACGCGGGCGAGGAGGAGGCCCGCCTCGCCGACGATCGCGCGGCCGGGCTCAAGGACCAGACGGAGCCCCCGGCCCCGGATCTCCGGGACGACGCGGGTAGCGAGGGCCTCGAGATCCAGCGCGCCGTCCGCTTCGTAGGCGACGCCAAATCCCCCACCGAGGTCCACGTATTCAAGCGCGATCCCGCCCTCGAGGAGCCGGTCAACGACACCGAGCACGGTGTCGAGGGCCTCGAGATAGGGGGCCACTTCCGCGATCTGGGACCCGATATGGACCCCGACTCCCACAAAGTGGAGATTCGGATCGTCAGCCCTCGCCGTGTAGAGCGCCTCCGCTTCACGGACCGGGATCCCGAACTTCGTGGCCGCGTGGCCGGTCCGCGTGTATGCAAAGGGCGTCGGCGAGTGGACGTCCGGGTTCAGACGGAGGCCGAGGCGGGCCGGGAGGCCGAGGCGGCCGGCCACCCGGCTGAGAAGATCGACCTCCGCCTGACTCTCCGCGTGAAAGGCGTGGATGCCCGCCCGAAGTCCAGCTTCCAGCTCCCTCTCTGTCTTCCCCACCCCGGAGAAGATCACACGCCCGGCCGGGATCCCCGCGCGCTCTACCCTGCGGAGCTCGCCCAGGGAGACGATGTCCGCCCCCGCACCGAGTGCCCCGATCCGGTTGAGGAGCGCGAGCGAGCCGTTCGCCTTCACGGCATAGGCAAGGAGGAGGGGGACGCTCGAGAAGGCGGATGCGAAGCGGTCCACGCCTCTCCGGATCCTCTCCGCGTCGTAGACATAGAGCGGAGTTCCGAACCGGTCCGCCAGCCGCCGGAGGGAGATTCCGCCGGCCCGTAGAACGGCGCCCACCCCGCCCGGCCGCGCGCTCAGTACGCCTTCGCCCAGAGGACCTCCACCTCGGCCGGCTCACTCCCGCCGATACAGCGTTTCGGAACGCTCTCCGACCCGAAATCCGGACCCGGCATGCAGCGGAGCGTCCCTCCCGTCGCTTCCTTGACACGGGCCTCGACGGCAGGATCCCCGCTCCACCCGGTGTGGACGAACCCGCCCGGGCCGTTCAGGATCTCGACGAGCTCCTCCCAGCGCTCGACGCCGCGGTAGGTGTGCCGTTCGCGCCGGGCCTGGGCGCGCTCGAGGAGCGCCGCCTGAAGCGCACCGAGCCTGTCGGGGAGCCCGGCCACCGCCTCCTTCTCGGGGAGGAACTCCTTCCTCTTCCCGCCTTCCTCCCGCACGCGCGGGACTAGCACGACCTCCCCTCTCGCTAGGTCGCGCGGCCCGATCTCGATCCGGTAGGGCACCCCCTTCCTCTCCCACTCGTAGAATTTTGCGCCAGGACTCAGGTGGTCGCGGTCGTCCACGCGGGCGCGCAACCCGGCTGTGGCAAGCCGTTCGCGCACCTCGTGGGCCTTCGGCACTACGACGGAGCAGTCCGCGTCCGTTGGGGAGATGGGCACGATCACGACCTGTGCAGGCGCGAGCTTCGGTGGAACAACGATCCCACGGTCGTCGCCGTGCGTCATGACCATCGCGCCGATGAGGCGGGTCGTTACACCCCACGAGGTATTCCAAGCGTAGCTCTCGGTCCCTTCCTCATTCTGGAAGGTGAGGCCGAACTGGCGGGCGAAGCTTTGGCCCAGATGATGCGATGTCCCCGCCTGGAGCGCCCGGCGGTCCTGCATCATCGCCTCGCAGGTGTACGTCTCCTGGGCACCGGCGAACTTCTCGGACTCCGACTTCCGGCCTGTCACGACGGGAAGCGCGACCCACTCCTCCATGAAGCGCCGGTAGAGGGCGAGAATCCCGAGCGTCTCCTCGACGGCCTCCTCACGGGTCGCGTGCGCGGTGTGACCCTCCTGCCAGAGGAACTCCGTGGTCCGGAGAAACGGCCGGGTCCTGAGCTCCCAGCGCATCACATTCGCCCACTGGTTGATCAGCAGGGGGAGGTCGCGGTAGGACTGCACCCACTTCGCATACATCGCGTAGATGATCGTCTCCGAGGTGGGACGCACCACGAGGGGCTCCTCGAGCTCCTTCCCGCCGGCGTGGGTCACCACGGCAAGCTCGGGCTTGAAGCCCTCCACATGCTCCTTCTCCCGCTCGATGAAGTTCATCGGGATCAGGAGGGGGAAATAGGCGTTCTCGTGTCCGGTGTCCTTGAACATCCGATCCAGCGCGCCCTGCATGCGCTCCCAAATGCCGTACCCCCACGGGCGGATCACCATGGTCCCGCGTACGGGAGCGTGGTCGGCGAGTTCGGCCCGCTGCACAGCCTCGTTGTACCACGCGCTGAAGTCCACGGCGCGGGGCGTGAGACCCTTCCCCTTGGCCATACGCTATCGGTCCTCGGTGCCCCCGTCGGCGGTCGGCTGGTCCTCCGCGCGGCCTGCCAGATAGTCACGGCCGAAGACGAACAGCCCGGGAATGATCAGTAGCCCCATCGAGATGACCGCCCAGGTGAGACGGAACGGGAGGCGGGTGCCGGCGCTCAGGAGATAGGCGGCGACGCCTCCGCCGCCGAGCGCAAGCGCGAAGGAGGCGGCGAGGATCACGTACTCGAAGGCGCTGAGGCGCCGGATGGCCCTCTCCACCTCCTCCCGCGTCCCCTCAAATCCGTGTTCAGGAGGCACGAAGCGTCTCCGACGGGCTCTTGCCCCGAGCCGGGTCCGTCAGCTCGGCGATCGGGATCTCGCGCTCCTGCCCGCTCGCCATCTCCCTCACTACCGCGACCCCCCTCTCCACCTCGTCGGGCCCGAGCACGATGACCGAACCCGCACCGAGCGCGGCCGCCGACGAGAACTGCTTTTTCACCGACTTTCCACCGAGCGTATAGACGACGCTCCGCCCCAGCCTCCGCTGGACCCCCGCGATCCGGCGGGCGAGCGGCGCCTCGGCGACGCTGATCGAGATGATATAGTAATCCACCCCGGGCCGGTACTCCGGGAGGAGGCCCCGCCCCCGGACGACCTCGCCGAGCACGACATCGCCCATCCCGAACCCGACCGCCGAGAGCCGATCGCCGCCCACATGTTCCATAAGGCGGTCGTAGCGCCCGCCCCCGCAGATCGCCCGGAACCTCCCGGCCCGGTCAAAGATCTCGAAGACGATCCCGGTGTAATATGCGAGCCCGCGGACGATGGAGAAGTCGAATTCCACGAAGTCGGCGAAGCCGAGATCCCCGAGCACGGATTCGTACTGCCGGAGCTCGGCACCCCGCTCCGCGACGCGCGGCGAGCCGGCGAAGTCCCGCTCGATCCTCCCGATCGTGGGATCTGAGAAGAATTCGAGGACGGCGTCGGCCCGCTCGCGCCCGAGCCCCAAACCCCCGGGTCCGGCCAGCCGCTCGTGGATCCGCTCCACCGGCTCCCGCTCGATGCGGTCCAAGGCCGCGAACACCCCGGGCGTGAGGCCGGGCGGCACTTCGAGCGCGGCGAAGACCCCGGAGAGGAGAATGCGGTCGGAGACGCGGGCGCGGATGTCGGCAGCCCCGAGGCCGAGTTCCCGCAGTCCGTCGATCGCGACCGCGAGCACCTCTGCATCCGCGCCGGTCCCGGGCTCTCCCACGAGGTCCACATTCCACTGGAAGTGTTCGCGGAGCCGCCCACGCTGCTGGCGCTCGTAGCGGAAGAGCTGCGGGATCGAGAACCACCGGATCGGCTTGCGGAGCGCCCGGCTGCGACCGGCGAGGATACGGGCGAGCGAGGGCGTCATCTCGGGCCGGAGCGCGACGCGCCTCGCACCCTTGTCTGTGAACTCGTAGAGCTGACCGACGATCTCGCTTCCGCTCTTGTCGGTGTAGAGTTCGAGTTCCTCGAGCGGGGGTCCGTCGTACTCCCGGTAGCCGTAGCGGCCGGCGACCCGGCGCCAGGCATCGAAGATGTGGTTTCTGAAGGCCAACTCTTCGGGCGGGAAGTCCCTGAATCCCGGAAGCTTCGCGTACTTCCGATACGCGGACATGGCGCGAATCTACCCGGACTCGAAGGGCGTGGGCAAGGCTTCGCGGGGCACCCTCCCGAGCCACGCGAGAGCCTCTCCGACGGTGTACATCGAGCCGGTCACGATCACGGATCCGGCGGGCGGGACGGCGGTCCGGGCCTCCGCGAGTGCGGCTCCGGGATCGGGGCAGACGCGCGCGCTGCCAGGAGGAAAAAGGGCGAGCGCATCCTCGGGGGCCCAGCGGCGGGCGGGCGGCGCGGAGCGCGGGACTGTGAGGATGAAGTGGTCCGCCGCCGGCGCGAGTTCCCCGAGGATCGCCTCCCACGGCTTGTCGGCAAGGATGGCAACGACCGCGGCACGGGGGCGAGGGGCCGCCACCTCGGAGAGCGTTTCACGGAGCGCGCGGGCCCCGTCGACATTGTGGGCGACGTCGAGGATCCAGGTCCGCCCCCCCCGGCGCTCGACTTGGAAGCGGCCCGCGAGCCGCGCCTGTCCCACGCCGCGCCTGAGAGCACCGGCGGAGAGCGGGATCCTGGGCGGGAGCGCCTCGAGGGCCGAGACGGCGAGCGCGACGTTCTCGAGTTGATGCCTCCCCGTCATCGGACACTCGAGCGCGAGCGTCCCCCACCGCCGCGTTGCGAGCTCGAACTCGACCCCGCCGAGCCGCACGCGGCCAGCCGGGACCCGCACGCGGCGGAGCCGCGCCTCCCGTTCCGCCGCCTCGGCCTCGAGTACGCCGAGAGCGCGCCTGTCCCCGACCGCGGTGAAGACGGGAAGCCCGGGCTTGAAGATCCCGGCCTTCTCCGCCGCGACTTCCTCGATGGTCCCGCCGAGCATCTCGGTGTGGTCCAGGCCGATGCTCGTGACCGCCGCGACGGCGGGCCGGACCACGTTCGTGGCGTCCAAGCGCCCGCCGAGCCCGACCTCGACGACGGCGGTCTCCACCCCAGCGCGGGAGAAGGCAAGGAGCGCGAGCGCCGTGGACGCCTCGAAGAAGGACGGGGCCTCCCGGACGAGGAGGGGGCGGAGATCGCGGGCCCACTCGGAGAGGAGCCCGTCGGGGAGCGGGCGGCCGTCCACGAGGATCCGTTCCCTGAAGGAGACGAGGTGGGGGGAAGTGTAGAGGCCGGTGCGGCGGCCGGCCGCCGTGAGCACCTCGGCCCAGACCTTCGCCACCGAGCCCTTCCCATTGGTTCCGGCGACGTGGAGGACGGGGTAGTCGAGGTGGGGGTCGCCGAGCGCGGCGAGGATGCGCTCCATCCGGTCGAGCCCCCATCGGACGTCGCTGGGGAGCCCGGGAAGGAGTCGGGCCGCCAGCGGATCGTCCGCCGGCGGCCCGTAGTTCCCCCGGAGCCCGGAGGGCACGTCGGTCCCGCTCCTCACCCGGGTGCGCCGTGCACGGGCCCGAACATATGGGCAAGCAGTCGCCCCGTGGTCCGGCGAAGCTCGCGACGGTCTACGACGGCGTCCACGAACCCGTGCTCGAGGAGGAACTCCGAACGCTGGAACCCCTCGGGGAGCTCCTGCTTGATCGTCTCCCGGATGACGCGCGGCCCGGAGAGGCCAATGAGCGCACCAGGCTCGGCGAGGATCACATCGCCGAGCATCGAGAAAGAGGCGGTGACGCCGCCCGTCGTCGGATCGGTCAGGACGCTGACAAAGGGGATCCCCGCCTCGTGCAGCTCTGCGAGGGCGGCCGAGACCTTAGCCATTTGCATGAGCGAGAGGATCCCCTCCTGCATCCGTGCGCCGCCCGTGGCCGAGATGATGACGAGGGGACGTTCATCCGAGTTGGCGCGCTCGATGAGCCGAGCAACTTTCTCACCCACGACCGACCCCATCGAGCCGCCGATGAACCGAAAGTCCATGACGGCCAGCGCGAGCTCCATCCCGTCGAGCGTCCCCACCCCGGTCACGACCGCCTCATCTTGCCCCGTCTTCTCCCGGGCGGCCTCGAGCCGGGCGGTGTACGGCTGCAGGTCGACGAAGCCGAGCGGATCAGTGCTCGAGAGCCCGCGGCCGGTCTCCTCGAAGCTCCCCTCGTCGAGCATGAGGCGGATGTAGGCCTCGGCGGGGAGCCGGGCATGGAATCCACACTTTGGACAGACGCGGAGGTTGGCGGCCAGAGCCTCGCTGTAGAGGATCTCCGCGCACCCGCCGCACTTCTCGAACACACCGGTCGCTAGCTCACGGCGGTTTTCCGCGCTGAGCGGCTTCTTCTTCTTCCGGAACCACGCCATCCCGCCCCCTGCCTTGCGGATCCGACCCCGTGGTCCAGCGCCTTCAGGCCTCTCTCGCAACCCGCACGGCCAGTGCCGTCATCGCCCAGCAGGCAAGAAGGAAGGTGCCACCGTAGCTGACGAAGGGGAGCGGGATCCCTGTGATCGGAACCAGCCCGACCGTCATCCCCACGTTGATGAAGATGTGGACCAGCCAAGTCCCAAAAATACCGAAGAGCACGAGCCCCGAAAAGCCACGCGGCGTGGCCTCGGCGAGATACACGAGCCTGCGGAGAAGGAGCGCGAAGAGGAGGATGAAGCCAAGTGCCCCGACGAAACCGAGCTCCTCTCCGACCACGCTGAAGATGAAGTCGGTGTGCTGCTCGGGGAGGAAGTCGAGGCGCTTCTGGGTCCCTTGGGTGAACCCCTTCCCGAGCAGCCCTCCGCTCCCGATCGCGACCTTGGACTGGATGAGGTTCCATCCGGCTCCGCGCGGGTCGAGCGCCGGGTCGAGGAAGACTAGGAGGCGGTTTTTTTGGTAATCGGCCAGCGAGTTCCATAGCGGGTTCGCGATCGCCCCCGCCCCGAGGTTCGCAAGCGCCACCGAGAGCGACTCGGCCACGAAGAGGGAGCGCCGGTAGATGACGAGCACGAGGGCCAGGCCAACGAAGTACGCCGACCAGACCCATGTGTTGAAGGAGAGGATGAGGGCGAGTCCGGGGCTTGCAAGGAGGAAGAGAAGGTGAAGCGGAGTTCCCGCCCAGTAGAGGGCCGCGAAGAGAAGCCCGACGAAGGCCAGCGCGGTGCCGAGGTCGGGCTGAAGGACGACGAGGAGGAGAGGAACGGCGATGAGTACGCTCGGAGCGACGAGTTCCCGGAGGTAGGTGGGCGGCGCCTCGCGGGTGGCGAGCAGACGCGCGATTCCGAGAATCGCGGCGACCTTCGCCAGCTCGGACGGCTGGAAGCGGACCGGGCCCACGTCGATCCATCCCTCCATCCCGGCAGCCGTCCCGGCCCCCGTTCCAACAGCGAGGCTGAGTCTGAGGAGGAGTACAGCGACGATGAAGGCTGGCACGGCGAGCCCCTCGATCCACCCGGTTCGGATCTTGGTGACGAGGGTGAAGACAGCGAGCGAGATCGCGAGCCACGCTGCCTGGCGAATCCAAGCCCCCTCGGTGACGGGATTCGGGACGTTCACTGCCCCCGCCGAGAAGATCATGGCGATCCCGGCGAGGGAGAGGACGAGGGCGAGGGTGACGAGCTCCGGGTCCCCTGCCCACCGGCGGTACCAAGTCATGACCGCCCGGCCGGCCCTATCCGGGACGCCTCTGGCCGGCCCACCTCGCCGGAACACCGGAGCGGTAGTGCTCGCGGAGCGTCTGGATGCTGTCGGTTGGGACCCCGTACTTGCGCCGCAGGTAGAAGTCGGCTGCCTTGGCCGCGACGGGCGCGGCCGCCGTCGAACCCGAGAGGCCCTCCTCGACGATCACCGCGGTGACGATCTCGTACGGCTCGCCCCAGGGGCCCGCGAGCCCGACGAACCAAGCGTGCGCCGGCTCGTCGGCGAGTCCCTGCTGGGCTGTTCCGGTCTTTCCGACCAGATCCCAGTGCTCAAGCGTGGAAAGGTACGCCGTTCCCCCCGGCGCGGTCACCTGCCGGAGCCCGTCGAGGATCGCGTCGAGGATCTCGGGCCCGATCCCCAGACTCCACCCCGCATCCTCCGGCTCCATTCCCCCGGTCCGGGCGATCCGGGGAGCCGGCGCGCTCCCGTCGCGCGCGAGCGCGAGGTAGAACTGGGCCATCTTGAGCGGCGTCTGGTCGTTGGGTCCCTGCCCGATCGCAAGGCTCAGCACCTCGTTTTCCGTCGGCGGAAACCCGTAGCGGTCCTCCCAGAAGCCGAGCGTCGCCGGGAAGACGCCGCTGGACTCCTCGGGGAGATCCACCCCGCAGACGTCTCCGAAGCCGAAGCGCGCACCTTCACGGACGAGGTTGTCGAGACCGATCCGGACCCCGACCTGATAGAAGAAGACATTGCACGAATGGGCGAGGGCTCCGGCGAGGTCCAAGTGGCCGTGGCCGGAGGCGTTCCAACAGCGGCGCATGTCGTTGCCGAGCGCCCAGGCACCCGTGCAGGGAGCCGGCATGAACTCGCCCGGCTCGAGCACGCCCAGCCGGAGCGCGATTGCGGTGGTCGCAACCTTCCAAGTCGAGGCTGGGGGATAGCGCCCGACGACCGCACGGTTGAACAGCGGACGCTCGGGATCGGCATTCAGCTGGACCCACCTCTCCGGATCGATCCCGCCGACGAACTCGTTCGGGTCGAAGGAAGGCGCGGAATAGAGGGCGAGGATTCCTCCGTCCTCCACATTCAGCGCGACGGCAGCCCCTCGCCGGCCCGGGGGAAATATCTCGTGAATGTAGGCCTGGAGGCCGAGGTCGAGATTGAGCTCGAGGTCCTCGCCGGGCAGAGCGGAAATCCCAGGCTGGCCCTGGAAGGAAGCGACCTCACGCCCGACCGCGTCGACCTCGATGTAACGAACCCCCCGCTCCCCGCTGAGTTCGCGCTCGTACTCGCGCTCGAGCCCGATCTTCCCGATCTCCATCCGCTGCTCGTAGTCGTCGAAGGCGGGAAGCTCGAGCTCGCCCGGGGAGATCTCCCCGACGTATCCGAGGACGTGTCCCAGCGCCGGGCCGTTGGCGTAGCGCCGCTTCGGCCGCATCTCGAGAAACACCCCGGGAAGCTCTGCCCGCAGCTCCTCGAGTGCGGCGACCTTGTCGTAGTCCGCGTCCTGGTCGACGAGAAGGGGGAGGCGGGGCTCGGCCCGGGCCCTCTCCATCAGTGCTGCGACATCGTCCGCATCGAGGCCAAGCAGCGGCTGTAGCCGACGGAGACCGGCGTCGATCGAGTCAAGGGGCGCAGGCAGAAGGGAGACGGAGTAGGACGGGACGTTGTCGGCCACGACTGTCCCGTAGCGGTCGAACACCGTGCCCCGGGGTGCCGGGACGGAGACGAGGCGAAGGCGGTTCGAGTCGGACTGGAGCGTCCAGGAGGTACCCCGGATGACCTGTGCCCGGAAGAATGCGGTGGCGAGCACCCCCATGACTGTCACGACGATGATCCCCGCGAGCCTCCCCCGTCCGCGCCGCACCGTCCAATCGTCTCCGCTCATCCCGGATTCATGTCCCCCGCCCGAGTCTCACGGCGTTACCGTTGCCCTCCCCGTAGCCGGAATCGCCGAGGATCCCGGCAAGGACCAAGAGCAGCGTCCCCACGCCCGCACCGTAGAGCGCGGCAAGCGGCATGTCCAGGAGGAGGAGCCGGACGGTCTCCTCCCCGACGCTGCGCCCGGAGATGAGCCAGTGGAGCACACTCCTGAACCAGACGCCGATGGTAAGGTAGGAGACGAGGAACACGACAGAGCCCCCCACGAAAAACTCCCGCGACCAGGAGCCGAGGATCCCCACGATGGTGAGCGCCATAGCATTCGCACCGAAGGAGAGGATCGAGAGCGCGTCCTCGATGATG
The DNA here is from genome assembly GCA_012267505.1 of Gemmatimonadota bacterium. Taxonomy (GTDB): domain Bacteria; phylum Gemmatimonadota; class Gemmatimonadetes; order Longimicrobiales; family Gaopeijiaceae; genus JAAXGI01. Next base: position 917 of record JAAXGI010000239.1, on the reverse strand, counting down.
CCGAAAGCGAATCCGAGCCCGGCGGCCACGGCGACCGGAAGCCGCAGGGCCGCCACGAGAAGGCCGACCGCCAGGAGATCCGGGCTCCACTCCCCGACACCTAACCCCACCTGCAGTGCAAAGTGGAGCAATGCAAGGAAGGTCGCTACTCCCCAGAAGGCCGCTCCGCTCGTCACGGCACCTCGGCCGGGCTTGGTGCCGCCTCCCCCGGCGGGGAGGTGGGGGCAGCCGGGACGGTCGTGTCTGCTGCGGAGGGGGCGGGAGGACCGGCGGGGTCGGCAGTGCCGGTGCTCGCCGCGGCAGAGAGGGCCGGCGCGTCACCGGGACTGGTGCTCTCCTCCCCGTCGGTGTCTTCTCCCGTGAGGACGAGGACGTGCATCGCGCTCCCCGGATGAGCCACGGGTTCGATCCAGTAGCTCCGCCTCCACCCCGCCTCGATCTCGGCAAGCCCGACGACGTGTCCGATGGGGATCCCGCGGGGATAGATCGCCCCGCGGCCACTCGTAACGACAGGGGTGCCGTCGGCGACCTCGGTCCGGAAGGGCACGCCGTTCAGCATGAGCCTTGCCGCGTCGGGCACCCCTCCGCCGCGCGACTCCACGATTCCGAAGACTGACCCGTCCTCGGTCATCGCGCTCGCACGGAAGTCCGGATGCGTCCAGTCCATCGCGAGAGCACGCCGGGAACCGACCTCCCTCGTGACGCCGATGAGTCCGGCGGCGGTCGTGACCGGCGCGTTGACCATAACGCCGTCACGCCGCCCCGCGTCGAGGAGGAACATGCTCTCAGACCCGAGCGTGCCTGCGCGCAGCAGAGATGCCGGCACGTAGGTCGCGGTCGAGCGGTCCCGGAGCGCGAGGAGCTCCCGCAGTCGCCGGTTTTCTTCCGCCAGAGCGCTCTGGGAGTGGATCAGCGCC
>JAAXGI010000260.1 GCA_012267505.1 Gemmatimonadota bacterium | reverse complement strand
ACCGAGCTCGGCATCTTCTCGGCGATGTGGTCCGAGCACTGTGGGTACAAGAACTCGCGGCGCCTCCTCAGACTCCTTCCCACCCGGGCTCCCTGGGTGATCCAGGGCCCCGGGGAGAATGCCGGCGTCATCGACGTCGGCGACGGGCTTGCGCTCGCCTTCAAGATCGAGTCGCACAACCACCCCTCGGCCGTCGAGCCGTACCAGGGGGCAGCCACCGGGGTCGGGGGCATCCTCAGGGACATCTTCACGATGGGGGCCCGGCCCGTCGGGGTGCTCGACTCCATACGCTTCGGCGACCTGGATTCGCCCCGCGTGCGCTATCTCTTCTCCGGCGTGGTGCGCGGGATCGGGGACTACGGCAACTGCGTGGGGATCCCGAACATCGGGGGCGAGGTCTTCTTCGACCGCGCCTACGAGGAGAATCCCCTCGTGAACGCAATGTGCCTCGGGCTCATGCGGGCCGAGGAGATGATCCGGGGCGAGGCGTCGGGGGTCGGCAACGTCCTGATGGCCGTCGGGGCGCGGACCGGACGCGACGGGATCCACGGCGCCACCTTCGCATCGGAGGAACTCTCGGAGGACGACGAGGCCAGCCGGCCCCGGGTGCAGGTCGGCGATCCCTTCACCGAGAAACTCCTCCTCGAGGCGTCGCTTGAACTCATCCAGAGCGGCCACATCGTCGGGATCCAGGACATGGGCGCGGCCGGCCTCACCTCCTCCGCCTCGGAGATGGCGGGCCGGAGCGGGAGCGGCGTCGACCTCGACGTCTCGCTGGTGCCCGTGCGCGAGGAGGGGATGACCCCCTACGAGATCCTCCTCTCGGAGTCGCAGGAGAGGATGCTCGTCGTCGCGAAGAGGGGCCGGGAGAGCCGGGTACGGGAGATCCTCGAGAAGTGGGAGCTGAGAGCGGAGAGCATCGGCCGGGTGACCGGCGACGGCCGCTTCCGGGTCCGCGAGAACGGCGAGGTCGTGGCTGACATACCGGCGCTCCCCCTGACGGAGGGATGCCCCGCCTACGAGCGGGAGGGGCGGGAAGACCCGGCGGTGGCCAAGCTCCGGACGCACGACCTCTCCCATCTCCTCAAGCGGGAGGCCGACCTCACGCGTGACCTGCTCGAACTCGTCGAGTCGCCGAACATAGCATCGAAGGCGTGGGTCTACGAGCAGTACGACACGACCGTCCGGACCGACACCGTGGTCAGGCCCGGCGGGGATGCGGGGGTGCTGCGGCTCGGGACAAGCGGCTGCGGCGTCGCTGCCACCACGGACTCAAACGGCCGCTATTCGTACCTCTCGCCGCGCGAGGGGGCGAGGGCCGCCGTCGCGGAAGCGGCCCGGAACATCGTCTGCACGGGCGCGTTGCCGCGGGCCGTGACGAACTGCCTCAACTTCGGGAGTCCGCTCAGGCCCGAGACGTACTTTCAGCTCCGCGAATCGGTGCTCGGGATGGCCGAGGCGTGCGCGTACTTCGAGACCCCGGTGACGGGCGGGAACGTATCGCTCTACAACGAGACGGGAGGAAGGCCGGTCTACCCCACCCCGGTGGTCGGGATGGTCGGGGTCATCGACGACGTATCGAGAGCGCTTCAACACGCCTTCCGGCGTCCGGGGGACGCGATCCTCCTGCTCGGCGCATCAGATGGAGAGATTGGCGGCTCGGAGTACGTGTACCGTCGGGAGGGGAAGGTCGCGGGGACACCTCCCGCGGTCGATCTCGAGGCGGAGCGCCAGCTGCAGCGGGCGGTACTCGCGCTCCACGCCGACGGCCTCATCCGGTCTGCGCACGACTGCTCGCTCGGGGGACTCGCATGCACGCTCGCCGAGTCGGCGGTCGGTGGCGAGGACGGCCCGTTCGGGATCGAGGTCGAGATCAACGACGACCGGGCCCCGGTGGCGCTCTTCTTCGGGGAGGGCCAGGGACGGATCGTCGTCTCGTGCGCGCCGGAGGAGGCAGACCGGTGCCTCGAGGTCGCAGGCCTTCACCGTGTGCCGGCCGCGCTCGTCGGCACGGTCGGCGAGCGCTCGGGTATCTTTTCCCTGGTCTCACCCCTGGGATTCGTCCGGGTCGGATCCCGGGAACTCGCCCGCCGGTACCGGGAGGCCATCCCTACGATCATGGACGCCGGCCAGACGTGAGGGCGCTGCCCGTCGCACCACGTGGCTCGGCTCGGGACATCCCGGCCGCGGCGCTCGGCAGACGCCCGCGCGAGGAATGCGGCGTCTTTGCCGTCACGGGTACCGACGGGGTGGCCGAGCTCGCCTTCCTCGGACTCTACGCCCTCCAGCACCGCGGCCAGGAGTCGGCCGGGATCTGCGTCATCAACGGGGAGGGCACGGCACGGGTGCGAAAGGGGCTCGGACTCGTTTCCGACGTCTTCTCGGCCGAAGACCTCAACGCCCTTCTGGGCACGAGCGCGGTCGGCCACGTCCGCTACTCGACCGCCGGCGGCAGCCGGCCGCAGAACGCGCAGCCGATCGTTGTCCGGTATGCGCGCGGCGATCTCTCGATCGCCCACAACGGGAACCTCACGAATGCGCAGGAACTCCGCGAGGAACTCGTGGATGAGGGTTCGCTCTTCCAGACGACCTCCGATTCGGAAGTGATCGTTCACCTGATCGCGCGCTCGCGCCAGCCGACGGTCGAAGCGCAGATCAGCGAGGCCCTCGAGCGACTCGAGGGCGCCTATTCGATCGTGATCTCCGTGGGGGACACGCTTTATGTGGCCGTGGATCCGCGCGGCTTCCGTCCCCTCGTCCTCGGAAAGGTCGGGCGGGGCCACGTTGTGGCCTCCGAGACGTGCGCCCTGGACATCATCGGGGCCGAATACGTGCGTGACATCCGGCCCGGCGAGCTCCTGAGGCTCCGGGGAGAAGAAAGCACGCGCGTCGGGGAGCGGGAAGCCGCCCGCGCGGTCTCACCCTGCGTCTTCGAGCTCGTCTACTTCGCCCGGCCGGATTCCCACATCTGGGCCGTGCCCGTCGACCGGGCCCGCAAGGCGTTCGGTCGGCAACTCGCAAGGGAGCAACCGGCCGATGCCGACTGTGTCATCCCAGTCCCGGACTCGGCGAATTCGGCCGCCCTCGGCTACGCCGAGGCGAGCGGGATTCCCTTCGAGCTCGGGCTTCTGCGGAACCACTACGTCGGTCGCACCTTCATCCGTCCCTCCCAGGCCGACCGCGACTTCGGTGCCCGCGTGAAGTACAACCCGGTCCGCGAGATCGTCCGGGACCGCCGCGTCGTCGTTGTCGACGACTCGCTCGTCCGGGGAACCACCTCGACCTCGCTCGTCAAGTTCCTGAGGGACGCGGGGGCACGGGAGGTGCACCTGCGCATCGCAAGCCCGCCTGTGCGATTCCCCTGCTTCTACGGAATCGACATGCGGTCGCGCGAGGAGCTGATAGGCGGATCGAGAAGTGTCGACAAAATCGCCGGGCTCCTCGAGGTCACCTCCCTCGGCTACCTCTCCCTCGGGGGGATGCTCGATGCCGTGGCGGAGGCCGGGCCCTTCTGCGACGCCTGTTTCTCCGGCAACTACCCGGCACCGCTCGTGGACCACGAGAAGGGGCTGGTCGCCGTCGAGGTTCCCCCCGGCTGCTAGCCCCGCCCCGCCATGTGTTCAGGGCGGTCCCACAGGTGGCCGCACCTGCCGCTCCGGTGTGTCACGGAGCTGATCCACCCCCGATCCCACAGCGGACGGCTCCCGGGCGGCGACACGGCTGGTGCGCGCGTGCCGAGCACCTGACCACGGCCACCACCTTCACTGTCCGGCGGCCACCTCCAGCGAGACCAGGTCGGCCGAGCGGAGCGCCGCCCCTTCCCCATCCACTCCCACCGCGTAGAGGACCGATGGGCCGGGAGGCGTGGCCGGAGTCGGGGTCCACTCGGCACTCCAGCTCCACTCGCGTCCTGCGGGCCCTTCCCCATCGGCAAGGCCGGCCGACGACGATGTTGCGATCCACTCCGGCTCGCCCTCCCCGACGAAGTAGAAATGCACCAACTCGAACGGCCGGCCGAACGCGCCACCGAGCCCCCTTGCCGCTGCTGTGAGCTGTACGGAGCAGGGAACGTCCGGCCCGCAGGTCCCGCCGCCGGACCGGCACACGCGCTCCGCCGCGGCCACGAGCGTGAAATCCGCGACGCCCGCGTCCGGACCCCGCTCCGATACGGAGAAGCTCCGCGCGGAGAACTCCCCGGCGACCCGTACCGGCACGGAACGGGTCGTCCGGTTCCCCGCCGCATCCGTGACGACGGCACGCGCCGCCTCCGGACCGAGAACGTTGCCGCTAGGCCGGGCGAGACCTCCTGCGTCCTCCACCCGTTCGAGCCCCGCCATCACCGGGACCATGAGAGCCAGGCGCGCGTCCGTCGTCATCTCGTCGTCGAACGCCGTCCCGAGGGGATCCGGCGGAACCATCGCGACGACCTCGCGTCCGGTTTCGGTGCCGTCCCCGTATTCGAGGGAGAACCACCCGTCTCCGAGATCCAGGTTATCGGTGGCCTGGACGCGGAAGGCCGCCGGCGCGTTCGGGACGAGGATGCCAGGTACGCTCAGGGGGCCGAGTACCGGCGGCGTCGCGTCGACCAGAACGGTCCGCCGGATCTCAGCAGACGCGTTCCCCGCACGGTCGAGGACCCGGGTCTCCAACGTGATGTAGCCCTCGACCCCCGCGGGTAGGGCACGAACGCGTCCGTCAGGCGCGGGATCGCACGGCCCTGGCCCCGGGAAGAGGCACTGCCCGGGCGTCCCGCTGAGCGCAGGACTGCTCACCCGCACCGATGTCCGCGCCGGGAGCGGCCCGATGCCGGCGAGTGGATCCTCGGCGTCAATCACCCAAGCTGAACCGGGGTCAGGATTCCGGGCCCGGTTCCCGACGCTCGTGGCGTCGAATTCCACGACGGGCGGAGTCAGGTCCACGCCGAAGCGGGCGGTCCCGTCGCTCCCACCCGGGTTTCCCTCGGAAGGACCGAGCGGGACGACCGACGCGTTCCCGAGCGCATCCCGTGCCACGGCGACCGCACGGAGCGATACATTGTCGGCCGTCGGGGGAAGTTCGGCCGCCGTCATGACGGCGGGACCGGCAGCGAGCTCGGCGTCCGAGAGGGAGGCCTCCCCGACATGGATACTCACCGACCCGCCCCCCACGCCCACGTCCGGTTCCTCCTGGACGGCGGCCGCGAAATGGAAATCGCCGCCCACCCAGTTGCCAAGACAGCACGGCGCCACGGGACCTTGGACCGGGAGCGCGAAACGCGGGTCGGGCGGTGGTGCGATGTCGAATCGAAGCCGGCCGGCGAGCACCACGGGAACCCCCGGCACGGACCCGCCGTCCGTGTAACGGGCCGAGGCCACGACCAGCTCGTCCGCCTCTCCCACGGGCGTCTGGTAGCCAGTCAGGGTGCCGGGACCCGGGTCCCCCCGGGCAGGAAAGACGAGCGGAGAGGATCCGGGCTCACCGGTGAGGACCCGGAGTTCTCCGCCTCCACTCCTCCGCAGGGAGAGGGTCACCGACTCGACCGTCCGCGAGAGGTCGTAGACGACCGGAAGGACGCGGACCTCCAGATCGCCGCCGATCCAGCGCTCCCCATCCGCGCCGGTGACCGGACCGTTTTCCGCCGTGACCACCCCCCAGAGGGTATCGGTGTTTCGCAGCTGTACCTGGATGGACGAGAGCCAAGCGACCGGGCCACCCTCAACGGTCGCGAGCCGCGCACTCAGCAGGTATTGCCGGTTCGGGAAGTGGGCCGCGCCCGTCGCGAGATCGAACGCCGCCGTGTTCAGCGGGAGCCGCACGCTCAGGAGCGGCTCGGCCTGAAGCCCCTCCGCCCCGCCCGCGCCGGTGCCCGGCGCCGCCTGCGTCGGTGTGAAGCTCTGGCGTCCAACGAGTTCGTCGTCGAGGAGGAGCTCGACGGCCTCGAGCGTGTCCTGCCCCCGGTCGACGGCAACCGTCACCTCGAGGTCGCCGTGGAGGTCCTGGGGGTCGGCCAGGACCCTGAGACCGCCCGGTAGCCGGCGCTCGATCGCCTGGATCACGGCCGAAGCCGACAGTTCCGCCTCACCGCCGAAGGTGACGAGAAACGTCTGCCCCGTGGTGAGGTCGACGTCGGTCCGGATCGAGGGAAAGCGGACCGAGGCCGGGAACTCCGAAATCTCCACCTGGTATCGGCCCGCGCGGAGGCCGGGAAAGGTGAATCCGCCCCCCTGCCCGGTGCGCGTTGTTCCGGACTCGACACCCTCGAGCGTCACGGCGACCCCTGCCAGCCCCCGGGTACCGGCTGTCACCCAGCCCTCGATCGAAGCGGTCCGGATGTAGTTTCCGAGGAAGTCGACGGTGACCGTCTGGCCCCCCGAGACCACGGCGGTCCTGGAGGTGGCGGGAAACGAGATGTCGGCCGAGGCGCTCCGGACCGTCACCACATACGCCCCGGACGGCACCCCCTCGAAGATGTAGCGGCCGGCGGAGTCGGTCGTGGTGCTCCGCACATCGGGACCGGTGAGATCGATGACAACACCCGGGAGGCTCGTGTCTTCCACGAGAACGACGCCGCGGACCTGGCTCTGCGGTTCGGTCACCGAACCGGGCCCGCACCCGGCGACCAGCACGCCCGCGAGACCCCACGCCGCCAGACACCGGAAAGATCGGCTCATGAGCCCCCGGCCCGTGTTGGAACAGCCTCCGCCTCCCACCATGCGGAAGGAGGACGAGGACCGGAGAACGCGCCCCGGTCCGCCCCAGCGGGTTCCCCCGCTCCTGCGGCCGCGCCCGGGGCATCGTACGGCCGGGCCGGGCCGGGCCGCCGGATCAGAAATCCTCTTCCTCCGCGGCGGGAAGAAAGAGATCCCGCTGGTTCCGGTCCACCTGATCGAGGCGGGCCCGTTCCCGGAGGTCCTCCTCCTCAAGCCGGTCCCTGAGAAGACGCCTGACCCGGAGGTCCGTGTGGATCCCCGCGACCATCATCACGAGCATCCCGACGAAGAAGCTCCCGAGCACCACGTAGGCGAGCGGGACGGCGTCGAAGGAGACGATCCCGAGCTCTAGGCTCACCCGCTCCGATCCGTTCCCGCGGGTGAAGAGCATCACGAGGAGGAGGACCGCGACGGCGAGCGCAACCGTACCCGTGCGGCCCATCAGGCGCTCGCCGCAACCCGCGACGGGAGAAGCCGTCCAGAGAAGGTCGGGCCGGAGGTCCCGGTGAGCTCGACCGTCACGAAGTCCCCGCGCCGGGCGCTCCCGGCGGGGAAAGCCACGACCTTGTTCCTCCGGGTGCGCCCCCGGAGCTGGCCGGGACGCCGGGCCGGCGCGTCGACCATGACCTCCTCGACCCTGCCCACCTCTCCCAGGTTCACCTCGCGCTGGATCCCGCGCGTCAGATCGATCAGCGCCTCGAGGCGGGCCTGTGCCACCTCGGGGGGAAGGAAATCACCGGCGGGGAGGCGGGAGGCGGGCGTACCCTCCCGGAGAGAGTACTTGTAGGTGAACGCATCGTCGAAGCGGACCTCGGCGAGCACGTCGAGGGTCTCCCGGAACTCCCCATCGCTTTCCCCCGGGAAGGCAACGATGACGTCTGTCGAGAGGGCGATGTCGGGCATCGCATCGCGGAGCCGCTCGACGGTTTCGAGGAAGCTCTCGACGGTGTGGCGGCGGAGCATCCTCCGGAGCGTCCGGTTGCTCCCGGCCTGTAGGGGGAGGTGGAGCTGCTCGCAGACGCCCGGCTCGTTGGCCATGACCTCGACGAGTTCGGGCGTCACGTCGTTGGGATGCGGCGAGGTGAAGCGGACCCGCCGGATCCCGTCGACACGGGAGACTGCGCTGAGCAGCCGGGGAAAGCTCCAGCTCCCCGACCGGTAGGAGTTGACGGTCTGGCCGAGGAGCGTGACCTCGGTCACGCCGGCGGCGCCAAGCTCGGCCACCTCGCGCAGGACGTCGCCCGGCGCGCGGTTCTTCTCCGGCCCGCGGACGTAGGGCACAATGCAGAAGGTGCACCGGTGGTTGCACCCGCGCTGGATCGAGACCCACGCGGTCGTTCCGGAGCGCCGGCGGACCGCGAGTCCCTCGTAGTGCTCGTTCCCGTCCAGGTCGAGGACGGCGAGCTGCGCGCGCTGCGGCCCGCCGCCGGGCCGACGGGTCCCGGCCGTCCGCGGGACCGTGCGGCCCCGCCGGATCTCGGAAATCCGCTCCGGGAGCGAGCGGTAGCCGTCGGGGCCCATGACGAGGTCCACGTACGGAGCGCGTTCGAGGAGCGAGTTCCCCATGCGCTGCGCCATGCAGCCGGTGACGCCGAGAACCACCTCCGGGCGCCCCTCCTTCAGGCGTTTCAGCTGGGCGACCCGTCCGAGCACGCGGCGCTCCGCGTGCTCACGGATCGCGCATGTGTTGACGAGCACAAGGTCGGCCTCAGCCGGCTCGCGGACCAACTCGTATCCGCTCGAGCTGAGGATCCCTTCCATCAACTCGCCGTCAGCCACATTCATCTGGCACCCGTAGGTCTCGACGTACGCGCGCCGCGGGGGGCTTCCGATCGTCTCCATGACCCTAATTGAAGTGCGCCGGTCCGCTGAGATCAATAGCGAGATCGCCGTCAGCCCGAACCAGTCGTCCCTCCTGGAGGGCGGGCGCTGCGGGACCGCGGGCCGGGAGGGCGCCCGATCCGCCCGGGAGCGGGACGACGCGGGGGGTACGTACCCGAACGCGAAGGTAGTCTCCCGTGAGCGCCGTTCCCTTCCCTCCCTCGAGGACGACGCGGGCGGCCGACCCCGCACGCGCCAGCCGGTAGGTCCGCCCCTTCTCCTCAGCCAACAGGCGGAGCTCGCGCCCCCTCTCCCCCCTGACCCGCTCCGGGACGGGCCGTCCGGTCCTGGCATCCGCCGCCGGAGTTCCGCGCCGGGGCGAGAAGGGGAACACATGCAGATAGGTGAAGGGAAGCTCCTCGACCAGCGCGCGGGTCGCCTCGTGGTCCGCCTCGGTCTCCCCCGGGAATCCGGTGATGATGTCCGCACCGAGTCCAAGCACCCCTACCCGTTCCGCGATCTCGAGCGCCCGTGACCGGTACGCCTCTCGCGTGTGCCACCGGCGCATCCTCCGGAGTACCGGATCGGCGCCGCTCTGCAGCGGCATGTGCAGGTGCCGCGCCAGGCGCCCGCCCGAGGACTGGAGGAGCCTCAGGAGGAGATCGTCCACCTCGGTTGCCTCGATGCTCCCGAGGCGGAAACGCACCCCCGGGACCTCGTCGAGGAGGCGCGCCACCAGCATCGAGAGGGTGGCGGCGGGTTGGAGATCCCGTCCGTAGTGGCCGATGTGGATCCCCGTGATCACAAGCTCCGGATGCGTCCGGGAGAGAGCGTGGGCCTCGGCGAGGACATCATCGGCAGGGCGTGACCGGCTCCTGCCGCGGGCAAGCCGGGTCGCACAGAATGAGCACCGCCGGTCGCAGCCGTCCTGCACCTTGAGCCAGCCGCGCGAGGCGCCCTCGCGCCGGAGCAGGACCTCGGCGCCAACCGGCTCCTGGTCCATCCGCTCGAGCGCCCCCCGGAACCCGAGCTGGACGAGTGGGCGGCCGAGCCGGCCTGCGGCACCCGCCACCTCCGTCGGGTCGTGTCCGGCGACGACGCCGGCCACCTCCGGCATTGCCCGGTAGTCCCTCCCGCGAAGCGCGGCGGAGCAGCCGACGACGAGGATCGGGACGCCCGGCGTATTGCGCCCGACCCGCCGGACGTAGCGCCGCGCTTCCGCATCGGCCTGGTTCGTGACGGTGCAGGTGTTGACGACCACGAGATCCGCCGGACCAGTGGGCGGAACCGCACGTCCCCCGCGCGCCTCGATCTCCTGGCGCATCCGCTCCGTGTCGTACTGGTTCGTCTTGCACCCGAAGGTGCGGAACGCGACCCGAAGTTCCGGCTTCGTCCGCGCCTGGACGGCACCGACGGCGCCTTTACCCGCTCGCGACACGTACGGTGACGGCAAGGAGGGACACGTCTTCCTGGATCGGGCCCGCGGTGCGCTGGCCCCGCTCGTAGCCGAGCTCGAGTCTCGCCAAGGGCTGGTCCCCGGCATCCACGAGGTTCAGGCCGAACCCACCGGTGAGCACGAATTCTGAAGCTTCGGCACCTGCCGATTTGAAGGGGAGCGCCCGCTGCCGCGCGCCGAACCGGAGGGGGAAGGCCCTGCCGAACAGCGAGGTGCCAGCCCACTCGATCCCCCCTCCGTAGCTCCAGGCGGCCTCCCGGGTCTCCCCGGCCCGGAGATCGGCTCCCGCGTCGGTCCAGTCCGCATAGCTGAGCCCGGCATGGACGGAAAGACCGGTCAGGAGGTTCGCCGTCCCGCCGAGGCGGAACTCGAGGGGGATCCGGTAGACCCCCTCCTCCGAGCGTTCGTCGGTCGAGGGGCTGAGGACCAGAGCGTCGGACCAGGACAGCGCACCGCTGACCCGGACGAGCGGCCCGGGATTCCAGCTGGCACCGGCACCGGCCACAAGCCCCGACGCCCTGAGCCGGCTCCCGGTCTCGAACGGCTCGACCCCGATTCCCACGTCCTCCGTGTCGAGCAGGAGGGAGAAGCGCCTCTCGGTCACCCCGACATAGGTGCCGACCGTCACGCCGATCGCAAAGACCTCGCGGACGGCCCGCGACCAGCCCAGCGACGCGCGGCCGATGCTGCCTGTCGAGGTGAAGCGATGCTGGGCGCCGACGGATCGGCCGCCGAGCAGCAGCATCTCCTCGGACCGGATCTCGAACTCCTGGTCCAGAAAGCTGTCCAGGTACACCGCAAAGACATTGCCGGCGTAGGGATAGGAGGCGGAGATCGCCGGGAACCGGGTGTGCCGGGTCGCGGCGCCGTCGGTCAGCGCGGCGCTCGAGCTCTGGAAGGTCACGGCAGCCGTCGAGATCGCCGCCAGTGCGCCTGCAGCCGGATCGCGGCCGAGCAGGTGCGCCCCCGTGAGTCCTACCCCGACCGAGCCGAGCGCGCGGGCGCGGGCGTCGAGCGGCTCCACGGGGAGGCCGAGCCCGTCGGCCGCGAGGAGCGATTGGCCCAAGGCGGGGCTCGGGACCCCTTGCGCCAGGACGAGCCCGGCAACACCCGCGAAGAGGGCTGGGAGGACGTGCGCCCGGAGCCGCGACGGGAGGAATCCCCTCATGGCAGCACGACGCCCCCGGCGACGTTCATGATCATGCGGAGCGACGGTGCCAGCTCCGTGCCCGGCCCGTGGAAGGAGAGGACCTCGACGCCTTGCGGTTCGGGAGCCACCAGGAGGGCGACAGTGGCCGGCTCTGCGTCTTCCCCGGCGCTTCCCGCCGCGCCGACGGTCCTCAGGAAACCGGTCATCGGGATCTCGTAGACCGATCCTACTCCGGTGCTGAAGTACTCCGGCGGGATCGCTTCGAGCGGTTCGTGCACGGGCTGCGCGACGGGAGAACGGGGAAGCCGCGCGGGGCTCAGGACGGGCCTCATCTCCAAGGAGACGCTACTCCGGGGCGCGAAGGCGGGCGAGGGTGACGGATGGGTGTGAAGTACCAGCGCGGCGTAGATGATCCCGTCAGGCTCGACCGGGAGCGGACACTCGACGCGCATGCAGGCTTCGGGACCCGGATCCACCGTCTCGGGCAGCTCCACGCGGAAGGTGGCCCGCTCCGCCGGGACGCCCCCGATCCGGAACGCGCCCGTCGCAGACGGGGGCTCCGGCGTATACACGAACGTCGACGTGCCGTCGGTGATGTCGACGACCACGACCGTGTCGGGATTCACCGAGGAGCGGACCCGGACCCGGAATACGACGCTCGAGAGGTTCAGCAGCGACCCCTCCGTCGTCGTCCGGACCCTGAGACCCCGTTCCGGCCGGTCCGGATCGGTCCACTCGGCGACGGTTACCGAGTCGAGAGGCACGGTGAGGGTGTCCGTCACTGCCGGCGCCCAGTCGAAGGTGCCGAGCGGTCGCGTGGGCCCGCCTCCGGGCTCGGGCCAGGACATCGAGCCCCCGAGGGTATCGGCGGCGAGCTCCCACGTCGCAGTGGCGGGATCCCAGCCGGTGAGCACCGCCCCCGCCTCGAGGTCGAACGACGAGGTGACAGCCACATCAGTCGTATCCCAACGGAGGACCACCTCACCCCGGACGGGGTGGAAGTCCGTGTCGGTCTGGGCACCGGAGGTGGCGCCGGGCGGAAGAACGGAGATCGCGGCCGGGAGTTCGCCGAACCGGACCATGAGGTTGGCGTCGAGCTCCTCGGCCCACCTGCTCGCGACAATCGGCCGGGCGAGCTCGGCGGCGGATCCGAAACCAAGATGGGATCTCAGCTCGGAAGCAAACGCCTCGAAGGGAAGCCGCACCTCGATCGTCTCGGCGCGGATCGGGATCCTCTCCCCACTGACGACCGTCGGAGAGACGTCTTCGCACGCCGGGGCCATCGCGAGAAGGAGTAGCGCTGACGCCCGCATCCGACTTGACATCAACAAGAACTCCTGGTCCCCCGTTCGTTCGGCAGCCCGGATCGTCCGTGCCGGGCCCTCACCTCGCCCGACCGCTCATGGAAGCCAGACCCGCGGGAGCCGGGGGGAAAGGCGGGTGAGTATCTCATGGGTGATGGTTCCCGAGACGCGAGCAACATCCGTGAGCGTGATCCGCTCCCCCCCGTCCTCCCCCACGATCGTGACCTGCGCGCCCACCCGCGCAGACGGCCCCGGAACGCCGGTGATGTCTACCACGGTCATCCCCATGGAGATCCGCCCGATGATGGGAACTCTCCGACCGCCGACAATCACCTCGCCCCCGCTCCCGAGCGCCCTCGGTATCCCGTCTCCGTAACCGATGGCAACTGTCGCCCAGCGCTCGTGCCGGGAGGATGTGTACGTCGCGCCGTAGCCGAGAGTCGTGCCCGCCGGAACATCGCGGACGAGAACGATCCGGGATCGAACCGTCACAACGCTTTCCGGGTCCTCAACCCCCGGCCACCGCCTCGCGCCGTAGAGGAAGATGCCAGGCCGGACCAGGTCACTCGCCAGCTCCGGACTCCGGACGAGGCCTGAGGAGTTGCACATGTGCTCCATCCATCGTCCGGGGCCGCGGTGGCGAAGTTCGCCGAGGGCGGCCCGGAAGCGTTCGACCTGCTCGAAGATCGCGCGCGATCCGAGGTCCGCGGCAGAATGGAAGTGCGTATAAACGCCCTCCCACTCGATCTCTCCATCGTTAGCCGCGCGGAGGCGCGCACCCCACTCGTCCGCGCGCCTCCAGTCGAGGCCGGCGCGGCCCATCCCTGTGTCGATCTCGACGTGAATATGTGCCCGGCGGCCCGCCCGCCGGGCTGCGCGGGCCACATTTTCAACCGCACCGGGGGAGGAGATGCTGAGCCTCATGCCTGCGGCCACCGCCCGATCCACCTCCGACGGCGGAATGGGCGCCATGACGAGCACCGGACGGTCGATGCCGTATGACCTGAGCGCCATCCCCTCCCCGACGGTCTCGACCCCGTAGCCCCACGGATCGAGCGGCTCAAGCGTCTCGACGACACGCCTCATCCCGAGCCCGTAGCCGTCCGCCTTGACGACCGGAAGGATCCCGGGGCGGGAACCCACGATTGTGCGAACGCGCCTGTAGTTCGTTCTGAGGGCGGACGAACGAATCTCCACCCACGCTCGTGACCGGCGGTCGGATAACATGGCCGGAGAAAGATGCGACAAACCGCCATCCGGTCCAACAGGGTTGGCGTCACCCGAAGGGCAGCGCGGAGGCACCGTTGTTCTCCGGCGCCAAGTGCGGAAGACATCGGGCCGGTGCGGGCGTAGCGACAACGGTCATCAGTTGTCCGGTCGTCCAGACGCGGGCGTTGCTGAACGGTCCCGGTCAGGCTGGAACCACAACCTCCGGCCACGATGGTGCGACCACGCCGCGGGCGAGACGGACGCTCCGAAGTCTGGACGAGCCGGTGGACCCAGCAACGCGGCGGAGCTCGCGTGACGCCGCTGCGACCGACACCCTTCATGCGGGCTATGCAGGAGTGCAAATCGTGCCGGAAGGAGGCGGGAGTGGCGCGGGAGAACAAGCGGCCGCGCATCGGGCGAATCTCCCGCCGCACGATCCCAAGTCGTGCTACGGAGTGCGAATCGATCCCCGCGAGCATGCCCGCTCATGACCACGGTTCGGCCCTGCCTCCCATCCATTGCCGTCTCCCGCCGGCACTTCTATCAACCAACCAATACGCCGACTGGCTTCGACACCGGGAATCGGCGAGGCCGGTCTAGCCACCGTCCTCTCTTCTGGCCCACTGTCAGGTGAATACTGTACTACAACATCC